>JAYTVE010000201.1:0-24313 GCA_043744185.1 Gemmatimonadota bacterium
GATCGAGGTCGTTGCGCAACTCGCGCGGCGTCGGCGTCATCCAGCGACGATCGCTGTCGTCATCCTCCCACACGCCACTCGCCAACGCGGCTGAAGCACCGACGGCGTGCGTTGCCGTCGGAATCTCCCCCGTCGCGCGGACCGACCACTCCTGCGCGCCCGCGCGCATCCACAGCGTCTTGCCCTCGATCTGTGGCGCGACCGCCTTCACCTCGGCTGCCAATCGCGGGTTCGACAGCAGCTGCCGCTGGATGAACCGCGCGTTGGGAATCGAGAAGTAGAGCCCGCCCACGCCGCCGGTCTTCATCACTTCAAGATCGAGCCCCTCGGGCAGCACGGTCACCTGACCGCCACCCACGAGCTTCTCGTCGCTCGCCTGCGCCAGCATGGCCGCGCCCACCGACAGCAGCACGATCATGACGCCCACGCCAATGCCGAACCCGGCAAACAGCAGCGCCGTGCGCCACGGCTGATGCACCACGTTGCGCAGGGCGAGCTTCGCGATCACAACGCCTCGTCCTTCACGACCTGCCCGTCGCGCAGCGACACCACGCGCCGTCCCGCATGCGCGAGCGTCTCGTCGTGCGTGACGATCACGAGCGTCGTGCCGTCGGCGTTCAACCGCGCCAGCAGCTTGATCACGTCGGCGCCGGTGGCGGCGTCGAGTTCACCGGTCGGTTCGTCCGCAAGAAGAAACGCGGGCTTGTTGGCGAGCGCACGCGCGATCGCGACGCGCTGCTGCTCACCGCCGGACAGTTCGCTCGGCTTGTGGTGCGCACGCGCCTTGAGACCGACATACTCCAGCAGCTCCATCACGCGCGCCTTCCGCTCCGCTGCCGGAACCTTCGCCTCGGCCATCGGCAGCTCGACATTCTCGAACGCGGACAGCTGCGGCATCAAATAGAAACGTTGGAACACGAACCCCACCTCGCGCAATCGCAGCAGCGTCGCTTCCTTGTCGCTCAACGTCGCCGTGTCGCGCCCGCGGATTTCCACTGCACCCGCACTCGGCCGGTCGATGGCGCCCAGCAGGTTGAGCATCGTGCTCTTGCCGCACCCGCTCGGACCCACGAGCGAGATCCAGTCACCTTCGCGCACTTCGAGCGAGATGCCGCGCACCGCGCGCACCGTCTCGGCGCCCAGCGTGTACTCGCGCTTCACGTCGCGCGTGGCGAGCACGACCGGGCGGCTCGTCGCGTCGTTCACCGACGACAACTCGCCGCTCATGCGATCGCCTCCGTGCGCAACGTGTGCGCGATCGGCAACCGCGCCGCGCGCCAGGCCGGCAGCGCCCCCGCCAAGAAGCCCGTGACCACGAGCAGCCCGAGCGCGCTGAACGCGCTGCCCGGTTCGAACACGAAGAACGAGATGTGATCGGGCAACGACGGAAACCCCGAGAGAATGCTGTTGAGCCACTGTGCGGTGACGAGTCCGAGGCCGAGGCCCATCGTGGCGCCGGAGAGCGCGAGCGCCAACCCCTCGAGCATCACCTGTGCTGCAATGCGCGGCGCACCCACGCCGATGGCGCGCAGCACGGCGATTTCGCCGAGCCGCTCATTCACCGACACCGTGACGATGGTGGACACGAGCAGGAACCCCACCACGAGCGAAATCGAACCCAACACGAGCGCGAGTTGGCGGAAGTAGCCGAGCCGCTCTTCGGCCTGCTTGACCGCACTGCGCGTCGAGAGCGCCGACACGCGCGGCTGCTCGCGCGCGATGCGCGCCCCCACCGAGTCGGGATCGAGTCCCGGCTTGAGCTTGAGCATCACGAGGCTCAGTCGGTCGCGACCATCGCTGCCGCGCATCGCCTGCAGCGTGGCCAGCGGCAACGCGACCGCCGATTGATCGGACGCGAGGTAGGTGAAGCTCGCCTCGCCCACGATCGTGAAACGTTGCGCCCCCGCAAACGCGCGGAGCTGCGGATCGTACGCCGCGGCGAGCGTGAGCGTATCGCCGATCGTCCGCCCCGTGGCGGCGAGGTACGCGCGGTTCATCACCGCTTCGGTGGGAATACGAGCATTGCGCCCCGCGAGCAGCGTGTAGTCGCCCTGCGATTCCGGTGCGAGCCCGAGCCCGAACGCCGTCACGGCGCCGTCGCCCTTGGGGCTGTGCACCGTGCCACCGAGGACGGGTGCGACGATGGCAATGTCGGCGTCCTTCTCGAGCGCCGCCACCAGCGCAGCCGCACCGCCGAGCGTGGCTTCGCCGTCGAACGGCAGCGTGCCGCGCGGACTCAACCGCAGCGCGAACCCCTGCGCTTCGAGCAGCTCCTTGAAGCTCACGCGCATGCCGCTCGACATCATCACCATGTCGAGCAGCATGGCACTCGAAATCGCGATGCCGCACAGCGCCAGCACCGTGCGCGTGCGGTGTCGCGTGAGCGACCGGGCCGCCATGGACCAGATCATCGACCGAGTAGCACGAGCGGCGGCAGCTTGACCAGTCGGCGCGCCGCGAGCGCCCCGGTGGCGAGCCCGAGCACCACCGAGAGCGTCACCGCGAAGGCGACGATCCCGGGCGTCACGAGCGAGAACATGAGCGGCGTGCGGTACACGCCCTGGTAGTACCAGTTCACGATGGCCGAGGCCGCGTAGCCGATGCCGACACCGAGCACGCTGCCGACACCCGCCACCATCGCCGACTCGAGCACCACGCTGCCCACGATCGAGCGCTCGGAGATGCCCATCAGCCGGAGCGCCGCCACTTCGCGCCGACGCGCGTCCACGCGCAGCAGCATCAGGCAGAGCAAAAAGATGGCGCTGGCGACGATCGTGATCACGCCGATCGCCTTGTGGAAGCGGTCGATGACCGCGAACGTGCGCGAACTCTCGACCGCGATGTCTTTCGAGCGGTGCGCCTTGAAGCCGAACGCCGACGCGTTGATGCGGGCTGCCGCTGCGCCTGCCATGCTGTCGCTCGTGGTCGCGACGGCAAAGCGATCGACCCGGTCGCCGTAGCCGAGCGCTCGCTGCGCGTCGGCCAGATGCATGCGCACGCGATACTCCGCACGCGCCACTTCGCTCGGATCGGCGCTGCGCTTCACGAATGCGGAGATCGTGAGTGTGTCGCCCGGCCCGCCCGGCTCCTGCGAGACGACAACCTTGTCGCCGAGCTTGAGCTTGCCGTCGGCGGCCAGGCGTTCGTCAACCGCGATCGTGCGCACACGCGGCGTGGAGTCCGGGGGAGCGGACGCAACGAGGGTGAGAAAAAGCAGCGCAATCATCGAAGGGTGAAACGTACCGGGCGGCGCGCATGTTCCGATGTCGTCCTGAGCGAAGCGAAGGACCTGCTTGTGCCGTTCTGGCCGCGAACGAGCAACTCCGTCGCTGCGCTCAGGGCGACCGCTTCGGCTTCCCCTTCACAGCCGGCGCATCCACCATGACCGCGCGCGCCACCGTGCTTCCCACCATGTGCGTGCGCTGTGCCTTGGCTCCCTTGCCCGCCACTTCCACCGTCAGCGGTCCATCGAACGGCGCGCGGGACACCACGGTCACCATCGTCCCCGGCTTGATGGCGAGCGACCCCACGTACCGCAGCAGATCGCCGTCGTCATCCCCCACGGCCGCCACGCGCGCGCTCGATCCCACCGCCTGCTCAGCCAGCATCTGGCGCGGCACCACCACGAGCGTTCCGTCGCGCGTCGGAATCGGCGCCCCGTGCGGGTCGTAGGCCGGATGTCCGAGCGCCGCCGCCATGCGATCGATCAGTTCGTCGCTCGCGGCATGCTCCAACCGCTCCGCCTCCGCGTGCACGCGGTCCCACGGGTAGCCGAGCGCATCAGCCAGGTACGCCTCGATGACGCGATGGCGGCGCAGCATGCGCAACGCCGCGCGCCGACCGCTCGCGGTCAGGCTTACCCCCTTGTAGCGCTCGTACTCGAGCAGCTCGAGCGCCGCCAAGCGGCGCAGCATCCCGCTCACCGAGGGCGGGGCGATGTCGAGCCGCTCCGCGATCGCGTTGGTCGCGGCCGGGAGTCCCGTCATTTCCTCGAGCTCGTAGATCGCCTTGAGGTAGTCCTCGACCGATCCGGTGAGCCGTTCACCGTCACCGGCGCCATGGCGCGCGCCTCCACCGGAGTGGCCGCGCTCGGCCGGACGCACGACCTTCTTTGCGCTCACGGGCCGCCCTTGGCGGGCGCCATGTGCGGATCGCGCACGAGCAGCACCGGTACCATCGACAGGTGTCGCACCGTGCTCGCCACGCTGCCGAGCACGAGGTCCGCCAACAGCCGGTGCCCATGCGTGCCCATCGCGATCAGGTCGCACTGCTCGCGTTCTGCCAGCGCCACGATCTCCTTGGCGGGGTCACCGCCTGCGAGCACCGCCTCGGCGTCGAGCCCCATGCTGCGCAGCGCCTCCGCCTGATCCTCGAGGTAAGCGCGATCCTTTCGCATCTCATCGCTCTCGCGCAACTCGAGCGCTTCCTGGTTGCGTGCCGCCCACCCGTCCGCCACGTGCACCAGCAGGAGGCGCGCGCCGCAGTGCTGCGCCAGCGTGCGCACGTGCGCGAGAATGCAGGCGTCCGTGCCGGTGTGCTCGAGCGGAACCAGGATGCGGCGATACATGCGACGCTCAGCCAGGGGAGCCCATCACGCCAGCCACCCGCGCACCGTCTGCACGAGCAACCACACGTTCAGCACCGCGATCACGATCGCCACCAACCAACCGAGCGCCGTGGTCCACGTCGCGTTCACGAGATCGCCCATCTTGCGGCGGTCCGACGTGAACAGGATGAGCGGAAAGACCGCGAACGACAGCTGCAGGCTCAGGATCACCTGGCTCAGCACCAGCAGCTTGGCAGTGCCACTGGCGCCGAAGAAGATAGCCGTCACCCCCGCAGGCACAATTGCGATGGCGCGCGTGATCAGGCGTCGCACCCACGGCTGCAGCCGCAGGTCGAGAAAGCCCTCCATCACGATCTGCCCCGCGAGCGTGCCGGTGAGCGTCGAGTTCTGCCCGCTCGCGAGCAACGCAATGGCGAAGACCGCGCTGGCCCCCGCGCCCAGCAGCGGCGTCAACAGTTTGTAGGCATCCTGGATCTCGGCGATCTGCGTGTTGCCGCTCGTGTGGAAGGTCGCCGCCGCCACGATGAGAATGGCCGCGTTGATGAACAGCGCGATCGTGAGCGCGATCGTGCTGTCGGCAAACGCGTAGCGCACCGCCTCGCGCTTTCCCGCCGCGGACTCCTCGTACCGGCGCGTCTGCACGATCGACGAGTGCAGGTAGAGGTTGTGCGGCATCACCGTGGCGCCGAGAATCCCCATCGCGATGTAGAGCTTGTCGCGGTTGGTGATCACGTCCGTGGTCGGGATGAACCCGGCCATCACCGCCGCCACGTCAGGCTTCGAGAGAAAGAGCTCGAACAGGAAGCAGAGCCCCACCGTCAGCACCAGCGCCACCACCAGCGCCTCGAGCAGGCGGAAACCGCGATGCTGCAGCGCCAGCACGATCAGGACGTCGAACATCGTGAGCGCCACGCCCCACGGCAGCGGGATTCCGAACAACAGGTTGAGCGCGATCGCGGTGCCGATCACCTCGGCCAGATCGCACGCGGCAATGGCCAACTCGCAGAGCACCCACAGCGCCAACGCCACGGGCTTGGAGTACGCGTCGCGGCACGCCTGGGCGAGGTCGCGCCCCGTGGCGATGCCCAGCTTGCTCGCCAACCCCTGCAGCAGCACCGCCATCAGGTTCGAGACGAGAATGACGCAGAGCAGCGAGTAGCCGAACTGCGACCCGCCGGCCAAGTCCGTGGCCCAGTTGCCTGGGTCCATGTAGCCAACGGCCACGAGATAACCCGGTCCCGCATACGCGATCAGCTTCCGCAGCCAGGTCTTCCCCTCGACCGGAATCGTGCGGTACGCCTCGGCCAGCGAGGGCGTCGGGCGCGCATGGCGCCAGCCCTCAGCCGAGCGGTGAGGCTCGGCGGGGTCGCTCGGTGAACCGGGCGGCGGCGGAAGGGTTGGGATGGCCATCGGAGGGTATCCCAACATGTTAGTTAGGAGAGCCTAACTCTTGCAATACCCGCGCGGCGCCGAGGCCCCGCGTACACGCCCTACCAAGGCTGAATCGGCAGCCCCAGCAGCTGGCTCAGGATCCGCTCCGTCAGCCCCCAGATCACCCGCTCGCCCACGACGAAGGCGGGCATCTTGAACCGCGCGCCGAGCGCCTCGACGCTCCGGGTGTCGCGCGTGGCGGGGTCGAGCAGCGTCGCAAGCGGCACCCAGAAGGCGTCGGCCACTTCGTCGCTCATCGAAATCTCGAACGATTCTCCGAGCACGAACACGTGCGGCCGAACGACGATCGGCGGCAGGCGCGGCGATCGCGGATGCAGCTCGTCGAGGCTGCCAATGTGCGTGGCGATGCGGGCCAGGTCGCCCCCCAACTCCTCGCGGGTCTCGCGCACGGCGGTCTGCACGAGCGAGGAGTCGTTTGGCTCCCAGCGACCGCCCGGAAACGCGATCTGGCCGCTCCACGGGTCACCCGCGAAGACGGCCCGCTGGATGAAGAGCAGGTCCGCCGAGCCCAGCCCATCAGGGCGGAGCACGGCCGCCACAGCTGCGCGGCGGACGTCGGGCGCGGCGTCGGCCAAAACGGACTCGTGCGCGGCGACGCGCCGGGTGAGCGCCTCGAGGTGCCGGGCGCTCGCCGCAGACGTCATCCCTCGACGGGATTTCCCGACAACGCCCATGCCTTGAAGCCGCCTGCCAGGGACGAGACGGTGGAGTACCCCATCTCGTACAGCGTGACGGCCGCGAGCGCGGACCGATTGCCCGAGGCGCAGTAGATGATGACGTCCTGATCGCGCGGGACGCGCCCCTCGATCGTGGTCTCCATCTGCCCGCGCGGGATGAACACGGACCCCGGAATGCGGCCGAGGTTGTACTCGTTGGGCTCGCGGCAGTCGTAGAACACGACGCCGGGGTGGCCGTGGCGCGCACGTGCCTGCTCGACGGTCACCTCGGTTATCTTTTCTTTCGCTTCGTTGATCAGCTCTTGGCCGGTCTTCACGGGGTAGGCTCGTTCGGAGGGAAGCGGGACGGCACGACGCGATGCGCGGGGGGTCCCTACCCGGGAGGATAGTCTCCCACGGTGGCACGGCGCCACTTGGGTGACAATTCCGCATTGACGGCGCGCCGTTTCGCCCCCACCATAGTTGGAGCAGGAAACACGCGTGTTCACTCTGCTGACTCGCCCTTCGCGGAGGCTTGCTTGAAGCTCACTCCAGTTGTCGTTGCTCGTGCCGTCCTGATGCTCGCGCTCGCAGTGTCCTCGAGCGGCGCTCAGGCGCCCAAGCCGATGGCCAACAGGGTCGCCGCGGCGCAACCGCAGTCCCCGGGCACGATCACCATTGTCGCGTACAACCACTTCTACGAGGCGCCGAACCCGATCGCCGCTGGCGTCGTCACGTTCCGCTTCGTCAACCGCGGGCCGGACCTGCACCAGATGTGGATCGTGAAGATCGACGAGGGCTATGCCTTCAGCGACTTCATGACCGCTCTCAAGCCCGGCCGCCCGATGCCCGCATGGCTGCGCGGTCTGGGTGGCCCCGAGTCGCCCGAGGCGGGCGACGAAGTGAGCGTCACGCTCAAGCTCGAGCCCGGCCGCTACGCGCTCGCCTGCTTCATCCCCACGGCAGATGGCGGCTCGCACCTGGCGAAGGGCATGTTCCTCCCGCTCACCGTCACGGAAGCGAAGGGACCCGCGCGGCTGGCGCCCAAGTCCGACGGTTCCATCTTCCTGCGCGACAATGGCGTCGAGGTGAATGGCGCCGGAAGCGCCGGCAAGCACATCATGCGCGTCGAGAACTCCGGCGCTCAGGCGCGCGGCGCCCGCATCGGTCGACTGCTCGACGGCAAGACGATGGACGACGTGATCGCATGGCTCAACGCGGGCGGCGATCACGCCACCGCCCCCGTCAAGCTGCTCGGCGGCGTCACCCCACTCGCCACCGGCGAGATCAACTGGGTGTCGCTCACGCTGGCCAAGGGCGACTACGTGGTGATGCCGATGGCGTTCGGCATCGGCACCGGCTACCCGGTCTACGTGTCGGCCATGGCCAAGAAGTTCTCGGTGCAGTAGCACTCGCATCACGGCGCAGGTCCGGCGGCCCGTCGCGTAACTTCCTCGCGTGCGGGCCGCTCTTTTTTTCGCCATGCCGTGGATGCTCCTGCCGCTGGTCGTGCTTGCACGACTGGTGCGGAGTTCGTTTTTGTCTGCGCAAGACCCGACCCCGCCGCTCGACGCGCCGCTCGTCTCGGTCATCATCCCGGCGCGCAACGAGGCGGCCAACATCGGGCGCTGCGTCGAGAGCGTGCTCACGAGCCAGTGGCCCGCGCTTGAGGTCATCGTGGTGGATGATCACTCCACCGACGGCACGGGCGACATCGTGCGCGTGATCGCTGCGCGCGATTCGCGTGTGCGCCTGATCGAGGCCCCCGCGCTTCCGGACGACTGGTTCGGCAAGCAGTGGGCCTGCCAGTCGGGCGCAGCGCAGGCAACGGGGCCGTGGTTGCTCTTCACCGACGCCGATACCACCCACGCCCCCGAACTCCTGCCTCGCGTCATGAGTTGGCAGCGCGCGCGCAGCGCGCAGGTGGTCACCATCGGCGGCAAACAGGAGATGGTCACGCTGGCCGAGCGACTAGTCACGCCGCAGCTCTTCCTGATTCTCCTCATGCGCATGGGCAGCACGGAGGCCATCGCCAACGCCAGGCGCGCCGAGGATTCGATCACCAACGGGCAGTACACGCTATATGCGCGCCACGTGTACGACCAGGTGGGCGGTCACGAGTCCGTGAAGCACAACGTCGCCGAAGACCTGCTCATGGGACAGGTGGTCTGGCGCGCCGGCTACCGCGTCCACCTCGCGGTCGCGATGGAATACTTCAGCACGCGCATGTATACCTCGCTCAGCTCGCTCGTGAACGGGTGGACGAAGAACGTGTACG
This sequence comes from Gemmatimonadota bacterium, assembly GCA_043744185.1. GTDB lineage: Bacteria > Gemmatimonadota > Gemmatimonadetes > Gemmatimonadales > Gemmatimonadaceae > JACPPC01. The sequence goes on from JAYTVE010000201.1 coordinate 8,954, forward strand.
CCGGCGGCAAGTACGCGCTCCCGGCTGGTGTACCCCGCTGGGTCCTGGTGGCGCTCATGTACGGGCCCGTGCTCACGCTGCTCGCACCGGTCGTGCTCGCGCTCGGCTACGCGCTCGGATTGGTTGGTAGCACGGTGGGGCTGGGCGCCGTGTTCGCGTACCTCGGCCTCACCCTCTGGATGGTGGCGTTGTACGCGTTCGACCGCCTACCCGTGTGGGTCGCGCCGCTCTGGCCGCTCGGCACCTGCGTCGTCGGGTTCATCTTCACCCGTGCGATCCTCCGCGGCGACCGGGTGGAATGGAAGGGGCGGAGGTACGCGTCCCGTTGAGGCGCGACAGTTGGACCCACCCTGCGTGATACGGGTGAAGGAGGTTGATCGACATGGCGACACACTCGCGTCATGCGAACCCTCCGCGATGCCGCCCGCCTTCTCGCCGCCGCCGATTCCCTTGCCGCCCTCGGCGACGTCACCACCGCGCTGGGCTTCGACGACGCCGCGCCGCTCGACGCCGCCGCTCGTGCCGCGTTCGGCCTGACCGATGAGGTGAGCGGCGCGGCGTGCGCTGCCTCAGACGGAGCGCTGCGTGCACTGCTCGTGCAGACGCGAGGCGACCGGCCGCTGGCCGAGTTGCTGCCGCGCATGGCCGCCCGCATCGACGCGCGCACGCCGCAGTTCCACTGGCTGCTGGCCGTCACGTCGTCGCGCGGCGAACTCGCGCTCGCTACTTGGCTCGCCGGTCCACGCGGGCCGCGCCTCTCGGCGACCGTCATCGCGCGCGATCACGTGGTGGACGCGGATGCCGAGACGCTTTGCGCGCTGTCCGCGCGGCGGGACGGCCCCGATGCGCTCGTGCACGCGCAGTGGCACGAGGTGCTCGGCCGTGACGCGCTCACGCGCCGGTTCTATCGCGCGCTCGAGCGCGCCGTGCTCGAACTCTCGGCGTCGGCGCGCACGATGCCCGCCGGCGACGCGCACGAACTCGCGCTCCTCGTCACCTGCCGCCTGCTCTTCCTCGCGTTCGTGGAATCGAAGGGCTGGCTCGACGGCGATCGTGCCTGGCTCACGCACGCGGTGGATCGCACGATGGCCACGGGCGGCGAGCTGCATCGCCGTCTGCTGCGCCCACTGTTCTTCGGTACCCTCAACACGCCGTGGCGCGACCGAGCGCCCGCAGCGCGTGCGCTCGGGCGGCTGCCATTCCTCAACGGCGGCCTCTTTGCCCCCTCGCACGTCGAGCGCCGCTTCGCCCGCGTGCGCCTCGACGACGCCCCGATCGCCCGCATCACGGGCGACCTGCTCGCGCGCCATCGCTTCACCGCCCGCGAGGACGCCGTCACCGGACTCGACGCCGCCATTGATCCCGAGATGCTCGGGCGCGCCTTCGAGTCACTGATGTGCTCCGACGAGCGGCGCACCAGCGGGACCTTCTACACGCCGCCCGCGATCGTGGCCGATGCGACGTCGCGCGCGCTCGCCTGCGCGTTGCAGGCACATGGCCTTCGTGCGCCTGTCGTGGAGCGCGCCCTGCGCGGTGAACCCCCCGCCGGCGCACAGCGTGCGCGCCTCGCCGAGCTCCTGCCGCAGTTGCGCGTGCTCGACCCCGCGTGCGGCTCGGGCGCCTTCCTCGTGCATGCGCTCGGGAGCCTGGCCACGATGCGCATCGCCTGCGGTGACCCCCGCAGCAGCGAGGCGGTCCGTCGCGACGTGCTCGCGGCGAACATCTTCGGCGTCGACGTGCAGCCCACGGCGGTGTGGCTCTGCGAACTCCGCCTCTGGCTCGCCGTCGTGATCGAGAGCGAGGTCACCGATCCGCGCGATGTCACGCCGCTTCCCAACCTCGACCGTCACATCCGCGTCGGCGACGCGCTCGCTGGCGACGACTTCAGCGGCGGCATCGTGCGACTGGGTGGTGGCGCGATCGCCCGACTGCGAGGGCGCTACGCCCGAGCGAGCGGCGCGCGAAAGGGCTCGCTCGCGCGGGCACTCGATCGCGCGGAACGCACCGCCGCGCTCTGCGCCTGCGAGACGGCACTCGCGCAGGCCGTGGCGGCCCGCACCGATGCACTGCTCGCGGTGCGCACGCGCGACCTCTTCGGCGAGCGCCAGCCGCCCGCGGCCGACTCGCGCCGTCGGCTCGACGAGCTTCGCGCGCGCGTACGCGCCCTGCGCGAGCGGAAACGCGCGCTGAGCGCAGGTGGCGCGCTGCCATTCGCGTTCGCCGCGCACTTTCCCGACGCGGCGCAGGCCGGTGGCTTCGATGCCATCATCGGCAATCCGCCGTGGGTGCGGTTGCACAACATCCCGCCTGCCGCGCGCGAGCGGTTGCGCCGCACCTTCCGTGTGTACCGCGATGCCGCATGGACGGCCGGCGCCGAAGCGGCGCGCGCCGGCACCGGCTTCGCGGCGCAGATCGACCTCGCCGCGCTCTTCGTCGAGCGAAGTGTCGGGCTGCTTGCACCGGCCGGCGCACTGGCCTTGCTCGTGCCCGCCAAGCTCTGGCGCTCGCTCGCGGGCGGCGGCGTTCGCCGATTGCTCGGCACGCAGGCTGCGGTGCACGCCCTCGACGACTGGTCGAGCGCCCCCGCAATGTTCGACGCCGCCACCTACCCGTCCCTGATTGTCGCGCGGCGCGGTGCGTCGGCAATTGGTGAGGTCGCGCTGACGCACCACGGTCATGATGTGGCGCGCCGCTGGACGGTGCCGCGGCACGCACTGCCGTTCGACGCGACTGACGGCAGTCCGTGGCTCATGCTTCCGGACGAGGTTCGCCAGGCCTTCGAGACGCTGCGCCGCTCGGGCCCCATGCTCGCATCGTCTGGACTGGGCCGGCCGCTGCTCGGCGTGAAGTGCGGCGCCAACGATGCGTTTCTCGTGCGCGTGGGCAAGGTCGCGCGCGATGGCGCCGAGGTGCGAGCCGGCAACCGCGCGGGGGTCATCGAGCCGGCGCTGCTCCGCCCAATCGTACGGGGAGAAGACGTGACACCCTGGCGCGCGCGGCTCGGCACCGAGGCCATGCTCTTCACTCACGGCACCGATGGCGCGCCGATGGCCGCCCTGCCGCCACTCGCCGCCGAATGGCTGCGACCGTGGCGGCGCCGGCTCGCCAGCCGCAGCGATGCGCGCGGCGACCGTTGGTGGTCGCTCTTCCGCACGGCCGCGGCCAGAAGCGACACGCCGCGGGTGGTCTGGGCCGACGTGGCGAAGCGGCCGCGCGCCGCCGTGCTCAACGCCGGCGACCGCACCGTGCCGCTCAACAGCTGCTACGTGCTTCCCACCGCCAACACCGACGATGCGCTCGCCTTCGCCGCGTTGCTCAACAGTCCGGTAGCGGCGGCCTGGCTCGATGCGCTCGCCGAGCCCGCACGCGGCGGGTATCGGCGCTATCTCGGATGGACGCTCGCGCTGCTGCCCATTCCCGCCGACTGGTCGCACGCCGTGCGGACGCTCGCGCCGCTCGCGCGCGAGGCGCTCGCCGGTGCACCTCCCGACGACGACACGCTCACCGACGCCGCCGCTTGCGCCTATCGCGTGCGCGGCGATGCGATCGAGCCGCTGCTCCGTTGGTGGCGCCAGTGACGGCCGCCGCGCGGCTGCGTGCCGCCTTTGCCCACCATGCGCTCGAGGGGTGGCCGTACGCGCACGATGGCAACGGCACCTCGCTGGGCATGATCACGCTGCGGCCGCACCAGCACGACGCGATCGCACGCTGCATGGCGCTCATCGCGCGCCATGGCGGCGCGCTGCTCGCGGACCAGGTGGGCCTCGGCAAGACGTTCGTGGCGCTCGCCATTGCCCGCGCGATGGGTGGCGCCATCGTGATCGCGCCGGCCGCGCTTCGCACCGAGTGGGCGCGCGCCGCGGCGCAGGCAGGCATGGCGCCGCTGCCGTTCGTGTCCTTCGATGCGCTCAGTCGCGGCGTCGATCCCCGTGATGACGCGCCCCTCGTGATCGTGGACGAGGCGCATCATGCGCGCACGCCGTCCACGCGGCGTCACCGCGCACTCGCGGTGCAGGGCGAGCGACGGGGAGTGCTGCTCCTCTCGGCTACGCCCGTTCACAATGCGCGCCGCGACCTCGCTCAGCTGCTCTCGCTCGTCATGGGCGAGCGCGCACATCGCGCCTCGCTCGAGGAGTTACAGGGGCTCGTCGTGCGCCGCACGGACGCGCAGCTGTTGGCGCCGCCGCCGCGGCCGGCCGTGCTGCGCGAGCCCGTGCTCGCGCTGCCCGACGGTGACGACGTGCTGGATGCCATCACGCAACTGGCGCCGCCGGTGCCGCCTCGCGATGGTGGCCACGCAGACGCCCTCGTGACGCTCGGCCTCGTGCGCGCGTGGGCCTCCAGCGATGCGGCGCTCGTCTCCGCGCTGCAGCGTCGGCTCGCGATGGCCTCCGCACTCGTTGACGCGCTGAACGAAGCGCGGTACCCGACGCGTGCGGAGCTTGCCGCATGGACTTTTGCGGATGGTGCGCAACAACTCGCGCTGCCATTGCTTGTGAGCGCTGCGCCGTCGCCACAATCGGAACAGACTGCACTGCTCGCGCAGGTCGGCGCTCATGCCGACGGGGTGCGCGATCTGCTCGCTCGGCTTCGCGCCGAGCCATCGACACGGGACGCGGCACGCGCGGACCACCTGCGCACCCTACTCGCCGCATCCGCAGTCGAGCGCGTGCTCGCGTTCACGCACAGCGCCGATACCGCCCGCGCGCTCTTCCGCCTGCTGCGGCACGTGCCGCAGGTGGCCGTCCTCACCGCCGACGGCGCAGAGGTGGCCGGCGGCCGCCTCGCGCGTGACGAGACGCTGGCGCGGTTTGCTCCGCACGCGCGGGCAGTGCATGCGCCATCCACGCGCGACGACATCCGCCTGCTCATCGCCACCGACCTCCTGTCCGAGGGACTCAACCTGCAGGATGCCACCACGGTCGTGCACCTCGATTTGCCGTGGACGCCCGCGCGACTCGAACAACGGGTCGGTCGCGTCGTGCGCCCCGGCTCGCGGGCAACGAGCGTGCGCGTGGTCGCGATCTCGCCGCCAGCGAGCAGCGAGGCGCTCCTGCGCGTGGAGCGCCGACTGCGCGCGAAGCTCGCCGATGCGAGCGAGGCCATCGGACCGCTGCCGTTGGGGCTCACGGCCCCGGGCGACGGCGCACCACCCGCGCCGAGCGCCGTGGAAGCGCGCGAGCAGGTACGGGTCGTACTGGAGCGCTGGACGATGGAGTCGAACGCGCGATCGACGGGGCCGAGCCTCCTCTCCACGCTCGACGATGTGTGGGTCGCTTCGGTTAGCGAACTCGACGGGTCGGCGCGGCACTCGCTCGTCGCCAACGTCGGTCAGGTCCCCACCGACGAACCGCGCGCCGTGCTGCAGGCCCTCGATCAGCTGCACGCCGCCTCGACGCTGCGCGTGAACGACGACCGTGCGCAAGACGCGCTGGCGCGCTGGCTCCGGTATCGCGGCGCTGCCCGCCTCGCGGGTCTGACGCACCACTCGTCGCCACCCTCACGCGAGCAGCGACGCGCGCTCACGCGCATGTCCGCCGCGATCACCGCGGCACCGCCGCACGAGCGCGCGCAGCGTGCCGAGCTGGCCGCTCGCGCCCGCGGCGTGCTCGAGCATCCTCCCACCGCGCGACGCGACGCGACCCTGCGCGCGCTCGCCTCCGCCCATCCACACGATGACGATCACTGGCTTTCGGCGCTGGCGAGCCTCTAGCTGCGCGTCCGCGCATCGCACGCGGTATCCGCGTAACTTCCGTGCCGTGACGACTTCCCCGAGTGCCGTCCTCTTCGACCTCGACGGCACGCTCGTCGACACCATCGGGCTCATCCTGGGCTCCATGCGACACGCCTTCGACGGACGCGAGCACGCGCCCACCGACGCGTGGTGGCTCTCGCAACTCGGCCGGCCGCTGCCGTTCATGCTCGGGCACTGGGCGGTGGACGAGGCCGATGCCACCGCGCTCATCGCGCGCTACCGGGAGCACCAGCGCGCCGAGCACGACACGCTGATTCGCGCCTATCCCGATGCCACCGACGTGGTGCGCGAGTTGCACGCGCGCGGGCACACGCTGGGCGTTGTCACGAGCAAGGGCGTGGCCATGGCAACGAAAGCGCTCGACTGGGCCGGCATGTCGTCGTACATGAGCGTCATCGTCGGGCTCGAGAGCACGCCGGTGCACAAGCCGGATCCGACACCGGTACGGTTTGCCCTCGAAGCGCTCAACGCCGACGCGGCCAACGCATGGATGATCGGCGATTCGCCGTTCGACTTGCAGGCGGGGCGCGGTGCAGGCACGCGCACATGCGGGGCGCTCTGGGGGCCGTTCGAGCGTGCAGAGCTCGAGGCGGAACGGCCGGATGCGCTCGCGAGCGGGATGCGCGATCTGCTCGAGATCGTGAGGTAGCTTCGGCCTTTATTCGGTCCAACTACTCGGGCCGATCCGCATCTTCAAACCTTCCGCGTCATCCCGGCATCTCAGTTAGCGAGAAGACCGGACCCCGATCTCCCCACATGACCGCAGTGGCTCTCCTCGAACAACGGCCCGGCGATGATTCGTCGCAGACTGCCGATGCCGCGCTCGCTGCGGCCGGTGATCGCCGCGCGTTCGAACGACTCTACCGCGCCAACGTGGGACGCGTCTTCTCCCTCTGCCTGCGCATGGTCGCCGACCGTGCCACCGCTGAGGAGCTGACGCAGGACGTGTTCGTGCGGGCGTGGGACAAGCTGGCGCAGTACCGCGGGGAGAGCGCGTTCTCCACCTGGCTCCATCGCATGGCGGTGAACGTCGTGCTCAACCAGCGGAAGAGTGCGGGACGGGACCGGAAGCGCTTCGGCTCCGAGGAGGACGATCTCGACGAAATCGTTCACCCGCGCGGGAATGCAGTGCCGGGCATGCGCCTCGATCTCGAGAATGCCATCGCCACGCTGCCCCCCGGCGCCCGCCGCATCTTCGTTCTGCACGACGTGGAAGGATTCCGCCACGAGGAGATCGCCGAACAGCTCGGCATCACCAGCGGTGGAAGCAAGGCCCAGCTGCACCGGGCCCGCATGTTGCTCCGGGAGAGACTCGACCGATGACCGACCTCATGACGTGTGCGCAGGTGGACGCGCTGCTGTCCGACTGGCTGGAGGAGACGCTCGATTCGAGCGCCGCCACCGCCGTCAGCACGCACGCCCGCGGCTGCTCGCGTTGCAGTACCCTGCTCGCTGCGCTCGACGCGCCGAACGCCGACGCCGCTGCGCTCCCCGTGCTGCAGCCCTCGCGCGACTTGTGGGCCGGCATCGAGGCGCGCATCCAGACGCCGGTGGTGGAGCTCGCGACGCGCCCGGTCAGCACCGGAGTCGTGAAGCCGCGCCGCTTCGGGTGGATGGCGCAGGCCGCCGCAGCCGCTGCGCTCGTCACGGTTACCGCCGGCATCACCTGGTCGTATGCGGGGCGCACGATCACGAAGCTCGCCCACGCGGACGTGCAGCGCGCGATCGCTGCGGGGCTGCGCGATGGCTTCGGCACGCGCAGTCTTGATCGCATCGACCGCGCCACGAGAATTCCACGCGCCGTCTCGAGCCTCGGCGCGCTGCCGAGCGTGGAGCGCACCTACGACAACGAGATCGGCGCCCTGCGCGGCATCCTCGCGCAGCGCCGCAACGAACTCGACCCGAAGACGCTCGCGGTCCTCCAGAAGAACCTCAAGCTCATCGACGCCGCCATTGCCGAGAGCCGCCGGGCGATCGCGGCCGATCCTGCCAACACCGGGTTGGGCGACCAGCTCGCCACGACCCTCGACAAGAAGCTCCAGCTCCTTCGCACCGCCGCGCTGCTGCCGCCTCGTGCCTGAGATGACCATGACTCACCGTATCGTTCCCCTCATCGCCGCCTTTGCGCTCGCCGCGTCGGCCGCGCAGCCCATCGCCCTGCATGCGCAGTCGCGCGAGCGTCCCGAACGCCCGGAACGTCCCGAGCGTCCGGAACGCCCCGACCGCGGCGGCGGCGAGGGCGACATCACGAAGATCGACACCACCTTCAGCTTCGCCGCCGGTGGCACCCTCGACCTGACGCAGATCTCGGGCACCATCACGGTGACCCCGTCGCGCGGCCGCGACGCGAAGATCTACGCCTTCGTCGAGTACGGCTACCTGCGCGCGGACTACAGCGCCTCGCGCATCAGCATCGAGGTGCGCTCGCGCCGCAATCGCATGGGCGAGTCGGAGTTCCGCATCCAGGTACCCGTGGGCACGCGCGTCATCTCGCGCAACGTCTCGGGCGACATCACGGTCACCGGCATCAAGGCCGGCGTCGAGGCGCGGAGCGTGAGCGGCTCCATCCATGTCGAGGACGCGACCGATCGCGTCACACTCGAGACGGTCTCGGGCGACGTGACCGCGAGCAACCTGTCCGGACCCATCCGCGCGCAGAGCGTGAGCGGTGACGTCAAGCTCGCCGCGCTCGCGGGCGACCTCGACGTCGAGTCGGTCAGCGGCGAGATCTCGCTCCGCGACGCCAAGTCGGGGAACGTGCGCGCCGAGACGGTGAGCGGTGGCATCGAGTACCGCGGCTCGATCGACAAGAGCGGGCGCTACGAGTTCAAGTCGCACTCGGGCGACGTCGAACTCGCCATGCCCGATGGCGTCGGCGCCTCGTTTACTGTCAGCACCTTCAGCGGCTCGGTGGACAGCTCGATCCCGATGACGCTGCAGCCGTCGGAGGGGAACATGACGCGCAAGTCGAAGTCCATGGAGTTCACGCTGGGCGGCGGTGGCGCGCGCGTCACGGTGCGCACCTTCAGCGGCGACATCACCATCGAGAAGGCCGGTGCCCGTCCGGCCAAGCGCGGAGAGGAATGACCATGAAGCGCATCCTGGCACTCGGCGTCCTGCTCGCGGCTCCCGCGTTTCTTGCAGCTCCCGCGTTGCTCGCGGCGCAGGACCGCGAAACGTCCAAGGGGCCCGACTTCACGTGGGACGGCCGCATGGAGAAGGGACGCACGCTCTTCGTGCGCAACCTCAATGGCGCCATCCGCGTCACCAAGGCCGACGGCGACCGCGCCTCGATCACCGCCACCAAGCGGTGGCGTCGGGGCGACCCCGCCGACGTACGCATCGAGCAGGTGAAGACGAGGGACGGCGGCGACATCCTCGTTTGCGCGTTCTGGACCGAGAACGCGAGCTGCGACGAGCGCGGCTACCGGAGTCGCGGCGACGGCGGCTGGCGCCACAACCGCAACGACGTGTCGGTGGAGTTCGTGGTCAAGCTGCCGGCCGGCGTGCGCGTGGTCGTGAGCTCGGTCAACGGCGAGGTCTCGGTCGAGGATGCGACCGCCGACGTCGAGGCCACGAGCGTCAATGGCTCGGTGTGGGCCGCCTCGAACGGTGGCCCGGTGGAAGCGAGCACGGTCAACGGCGAGGTGCGCGCCCGCATGGGGCAGCGCGCCACGCACGACCTCCACTTCTCGTCGGTGAACGGTGCCGTCATCGTGCAGGTCCCCGACGGCCTCGACGCCGAGCTCAGCATGAGCACGGTCAACGGCAGCGTGTCGAGCGACTTCCCGGTGACGATCTCGGGCAAGCTCAACCCGCGCCGGTTGAATGCCACGCTCGGCAAGGGCGGGCCGAGCATCGAGATGAGGACGGTGAACGGGGATGTGCGGCTGAGAAAGACGTCGCCGTAGTGTCGTCGGGAACGAGGCGAAACTCCCCCCGCCCGCGCATCGTAAGGCCAGCATCCTCAGCAGCCGAGCTGCCCATGCTTCGCCGTCCATTCCGCGCCGCCCTCCCGCTCTCCGCAATCCTCCTGCTCGTCGCCTGTGGCGCGGAGAACGCGGTTCCGCACTTCGAGCTGCACGACAAGCTCGCCGCCGGCCAGACGCTGTCGATCCGCAACGTGAGCGGTTCGGTGCGCGTGGAGCCCGCGCGTGACGGCCAGCTCTCGATCGTCGCGCAGGGCGTCACGCAGGGCGCGCGCGCCGAACCCGTGCACGTTATCAGCAACGCTGTCGGTGATGGCCTCGCCGTCTGCGCGATCTGGAACAGATCGAACAGCTGCGACAGCGGCAGCTTCTCCCCGTCGGGCGCGAGCTTCTGGCAGAAGTTCCGCTTCACGTCGCACGTCGACGTGAACTTCATCGTGCAGCTGCCGCCGGGGGTCAAGCTCGACGTGCGCGACGTGAACGGGAACATCACCGTGGTCGGCGCCACGAGCGACGTGCTCGTGCACGCCATCAACGGCAGCGTCTCCGCCTCCACCGACGCGGGCGCGCTCGAGCTCGAGACGGTCAACGGCAACGTGAAGGGCGACATCAAGGGGATCCCGACGCGCCTCTCGGCCAAGACCGTCAACGGCACGGTTGATATCACCGGCCCGGCAGACCTGGCCGGCGAACTCCAGATGAGCGCGGTCAACGGCGGCGTCGCCAGCGATTTCGCGATCACCACGGTGGGCAAGCTCTCGAAGCGCCGGATGGCGGGTCAGATCGGCACCGGTGGCGGCGCACTCGAGCTCAAGTCGGTCAACGGCGGCGTCCGACTGCACAAGCGCGTCTAGCAGCCGCGTCGGCGTTGGAACTCTCGGCGCCGCAAGAGGTTAACTACAGAGGGCGACTCCCCATCCTGGCGTGTCGCCCTGCTACATTTCGGAGTACCCCCCAAGCACAGGAGACTGACCGTGGGTTTCTCGTATCCGATCACGGGGCAGGTAGTCCGTACCGGCGCAGAGCGCGCGACGCTCGTGCGACGGACGTATGGCCTCGTCTTCATCTCGCTCTTCTTCACGATCGCTGGCGCGGCGCTCGGGCTCTCGCAACCGGGCCTGCTCGAGTTCTCGGCGCGCCATCCGTTCATCATGATGCTCATCACTTTCGCGCCGCTCATCATGGCGACGCGGGTGCGCACGCAGTTCCCGGCCAACGTCGGCTTCGTCCTGCTTTTCACGCTGGTGGAAGGCGTGGCGATCGCGCCGTTCCTCGCCTACTTCAGCCGCAACAACCCGGACCTGATCTGGCAGTCGGGCGCGCTCACGCTGTCCACCTTCGGCGTGCTCACGGCCTACACCTGGATAGCCAAGCGCGACTTCAGTGCGCTCGGCTCGTTCTTCACCGTCGGGCTCTGGGTGCTGATCGCGACGTCGTTGCTCAACCTGTTCTTCCAGAGTTCGCTCGCGAGCCTCTGGATCGCGGGCGCGACCGTGCTGGTGTTCAGCGGCCTGCTCATTTTCGACACGTGGCGCCTCAAGAACGTGTACGGTCCGGACGATTACGTCATGGCCGCCGTGCAGATCTATCTCGATCTGCTCAACATGTTCCTCGCCATCGTGCAACTGCTGGGCGGCGGGCGGCGCGACTAACCGCGCACCGCACCACGATCACCGCGCCCCCGGCAATCCCTCGTGGTTGCCGGGGGCGACGTGTATCTGGAAGCGCCGCGGCTACTTGATCGAGTCGCGCGCAATCACCGCCAGATCGTCCGCGCCGCGGCCTTCCACGAGGAGCGCATCCATCCGCGCCGCGATGCCCGGCAGCACCGACATCGGCGTGGCCCCCGACGTCTCGAGCATCAGGCGCACGTCCTTCCGCGCCATCGTCAGCTCGAACGAAGCGGGTGAGAACTTGCCCGCCGCCATCGCGTTGCCACGGCCGCCCACGACCATGTTGAAGTTGAAGAACTCGAAGATCTTTGCCGCGTCGGTGGAGCCAAGCCCGGCGCCCTTGGCGATGCCGAACATGTCGGCCACCGCGCCCGCGACGCCGATGAGGAGCCCGTTGCCGCACAGCTTGTAGATGGCCGCGAGGTCCGGCTGCTCGCCGAAGTACACCACCTTGGCCGCTTGCGCCTCGAGCGCCGGCTTCACGTGCTCGAAGAGCGCGTTCGGGCCAGACACCATGATCGAGCCCTGCGCCTGGCGCGCCATCGAGGGACCGATGAACACCGGCGCGTGCAGGTAGCGCACCCCCGCCTTGGCCAGGCGTACCGAGCGTTCGGCGGTCTGCACGGGCTGTGTCGTGGAGTGATCGACGATGATGGCGTCCGCCCCCATCGCGCCCGCAAACTGGCCGATGACGTCGTTGACGACCGCGTCATCGGTGAGCACGAGGTGGATGCGGTCCGCGCCGCGCACGGCCTCCGCCGGTGTGGCCGCGTGCGTGGCGCCGAAGGCGGTGAGGGCGGCCGCCTTGGCCCCGGTGCGGTTCCAGACAGCGACCGTGTCGCCACGGCCGAGCGCGGCTTCTGCGAAGGCCGAGCCCAGCAGGCCCGTGCCGAGGTAGGCGATGTGTGTCATGTGGTGAATTTAGCGGGCGCGGTTGCGCGGGGGCTGCCCCAAGGGTGAGAATTGGCCGCCAATGGACATGCATGCGGTCATCTCGCTGGCCACCGCCGACTGGGCGGTGATGGCCACCTACTTCGCCTTCGTGCTCGGCATCGGCATCGTGTTGCGCCGCGCCGTCACGTCGAGCGACGAATTCCTATTGAGCGGGCGCTCGATGCCCGCGTGGGTGAGCGCGCTCGCCTTCCTCTCGGCCAACCTCGGCGCGCAGGAAGTGATCGGCATGGGCGCCTCGGGCGCCAAGTACGGCATCGCCACGAGCCACTTCTACTGGATTGGCGCGGTGCCCGCGATGCTGTTCGTCGGGCTTTTCATGATGCCCTTCTACTACGGCTCGAAGGCGCGCTCGGTGCCCGAGTACCTGCGACTCCGTTTTGACGAGAAGACGCGCGGGCTGAACGCCGTCTCGTTTGCCGTGATGACCGTGTTCTCGAGCGGCATCTCGATGTACGCGATGGGCAAGCTGTTCAACCTGCTGCTCGGCTGGAACCTCGACGTGGCCATGCTCGCCTCGGCGGCCATCGTGCTCGCGTACACGTTGCTCGGCGGCCTCACGAGCGCCATCTACAATGAAGTGCTGCAGTTCTTCCTGATTGTCTTCGGCTTCGCGCCGCTGGTATGGCTTGGGCTTCGCGACGTGGGCGGCTGGAGCGGGCTCGTGGCCAAGTTGCAGAGCGTGGCAACGACGCAGGGTTACGCGAGCGACGCATGGGTGCGCAGCTGGCACCACATGGGGGCGGCTAAGGACAACCCGATCGGTGTCGAGTGGTTCGGGCTCGTGGCAGGATTGGGCTTCGTGCTCTCGTTCGGCTACTGGTGCACCGATTTTCTGGTGGTGCAGCGCGCGATGGCGGCCGAGTCGATGACGGCGGCGCGCCGCACGCCGATTCTAGCGGCGTTCCCCAAGATGCTGTTCCCGTTTCTGGTCATCGTGCCGGGCATGCTGGCCATGGCGCTCACCGCGAGTGGTGGCAACGTGATCCCGGCCAAGATGGACGCGAGCGGCGCGCCGATGGTCGATGCGCTCGGGCGCGCGGTGCTCGACTTCGATCTGGCCACGCCGGCCTTGCTCGTGAAGTACTTCCCGTCGGGCATGCTGGGCCTCGGACTCACGGCGCTTCTGGCGAGCTTCATGAGCGGCGTGGCGGGCAACGTGACGGCCTTCAACACCGTGGTCACGTATGACCTGTACCAGGGCTACATCAACAAGACGGGCACCGACAAGCACTACCTCACGGTGGCGCGCATCACGACCGTGGTGGGTATTCTCGTGTCGATCGCGGCGGCGTACGTGGCGGCCGCGTTCAACAACATCATGGACGTGCTGCAGCTGGTGTTCGCGTTCGTGAACGCGCCGCTGTTTGCCACCTTCGCACTCGGCATGTTCTGGAAGCGCAGCACGGGGCACGGCGCCTTCTGGGGGCTGATCTCGGGCACCGTTGCCGCAGCCATCCATCATGGCATTTCGCTGCCGGCGGGCGCGGTGGCCGGCGTGAAGGGCGGTTACTTCGGCGTGATGATCGGCTACCCGAGTGAACTGGCGCAGACCTTCTGGACGGCGATCCTCGCGTGGAGCACCTGCTTCGTGGTGACGATGGCGGTGAGTCTGGTAACGAAGCCGCGACCCGAGAGCGAACTCGTGGGACTGGTGCTGGGACTGACGCCCAAGCCCAATGACGACGACGTGAGCTGGTGGCAGCGCCCGACAACGTTGGCGGTCGTGGTGGTGGTCTGCCTGCTCGGCCTCAACGTGGTGTTCTGGTGAGCGGCCACGCGAAGTTCGACGTGCGGGCGCCGCTGGGCGCGCTCTTCGTGCTGCTGGGCGGCATCATTGCCGTGGCCGGCGTGATGACGCGCAATGCGATGCCGACGGGGCTGCCGATCGCGCTTGTGTGGGGGAGCGTGATGATGGTGTTCGGGGCGGCGGTCAGCGCGATCGCGTGGCGGGGGCGGAAGTAGCGGAGCAGCGCCTCGGCGGCGGGTGCTTCACGCGCGCGTCATTGCTCGGCCAGCACGAACGGAAGAACGTCGCCACTCCGCACGGACTCTGCCCGCAATATCTCGCGGAGCCGTTGGCTCTGCGACATCAGCCCCCACATCACTCCCTGCGCTCGCGTGAGCCGTTCCGCGTCTGGCCCACCGGGCAGCAGCCCGTTCATGAGGCGCCGTGCGGGTCCGAAGTCCGCTTCGAGCCGTGACGCCTTTTGCAGCAGGATGTCGCGATTGATCGCCGAGAACACCATCGCTTCGAGCGCGAGGTTGCGGTTCGGCAGTTGCCGGACGGCGTTGATCACTGTGCACACGTGCGTGGCGATGTTCCCGTCAATGATGAGGTCGGGATAGAAGAAGCGCACGGCTACCTGCATCACGGTATCCATCGCAATCGCGGGACGCGTAGTTGCCAGTAGCGACGTCGCGACCGCGCGGCCTTCTCGCCGAAGCCACGCCGCGATCACAGGAATCGCGACCACGTTGAACGTGGAGTCCTCGGCGAGCAGGCGCGCGAAGCGCTGGCGTAGCACGGAGAGCGGCTCGTGTCGCTTGTACTCCAGAAAGCGACTCATGGACGATCCCGTCTCAACATCGGGGAGCGTGAACCCGCGTCCGTGAAGGATCAGGTAGGTGAGCCATTGCTCTTGCTCTCGCGAAATGCTCGAGAGCAAGGAGCCGGCCGGAGCGGTTACCACGGCTACGTAGAGGACGCTATCCGGGCGGATGGGCGTCAAATCCACCTTGACGTCAATCAGATCTGCATACGCTCTCGTGATATCTTCGCGCCGAACGGAATCCGCGCCAACCGGCGGTGATGCGGGCGACAGAGCGATGGCGGCGGCAAACACTAGCGCGGTGAGCATGGCTCTTCCTCGACTTCAGTAATCGCGAAATCGGACACGTGGTGTCGTACCACGGCAAGTGGAGGGCGGACTGCGTCGCTCGCTGCTCCGACGACTCTGATCTTCGCCCGGACTGCCACGCCAGTCAAGACGACAATCGACTATGCTCCGCCTGATTCAGGCCTGACAACACGCGCCCACTCATCGTCAAC
>JAYTVE010000202.1:0-6324 GCA_043744185.1 Gemmatimonadota bacterium
ACGCGATCGGCTGCGGCGGTCGTGATCGTGAGCACCATGCTGTCCGGAAGAGCGGAGAGCACGAGCTTCGGGGGTGGCCGCACGGTCAGGGGCGGCAACACGTAGGTCGCACCGAGCGTGAAGTCAAAGGTCAGGCACTGTCCCCGGCACTGCGCCGGCAGCCAGGTACCGACGCCCAGGATGTTCGGGTGGAAGATGATGTACCCGTCATCACCAAAGGTGGGACCGTCGTGACTCGGTACCCGCGATATGTGGATCTGCGGCGGAAGGCCAGGCAGAGGCGGAAATCCGCCCGAGAGCCGGACGCAGCCCGCCGCCGAGCCACACCACACAGGGTACCCGTGGTACTGGATGCGCGTCGTGTCGGGCCCGACGACATACGACATGCGGAATTCGTGCTGGCCGAGCGCCGGTGCATCGACGGTCGGCAGTGACGGACCGGTGCCGCTGTTCGCACCGCTGCCGCCGCCACCACAGCCGCCGGCGAGCAGGACAAGCAGGCCGAGTGCTCCAGCCGCACGAATGGATCTGCCGTCCGAAGCTCGCATCATGTCGGGCATGGCGTGTGCAGGTGCGGCACGCCCGTCGGCGCCCGAGCCTTCGTCGGACGGACGCCGGAGAGAACCGGACGTGCGAACCGGAAATGTTGTCGGCGCGCGCGGATCACGAAAGAGGAAGGAACGCCCTCAAGTCTTGTCGCGCGGGCGAACCCCCGCGTTCTCGAAGCACGCATGCAACCGCCGTCGCTGCGCGCCGTCTGCACCGATGTTCTCCACCGCCAACCACGCCTCGAATCCCGCGCGTCGCGCGGGCCACTCCGCATCGGTGATCGAGAACCACGCCGTATCGCGGTTGCGCCCCTTGTAGACGATCGCCTGGCGGAAGATGCCCTCGAAAGTGAAGCCGAGCCGGAGCGCCGTGGCCCGCGAGGGCGCGTTGAAGCTGTCGCACTTCCACTCGTAGCGGCGATAGCCAAGCTCATCGAACGCGCGGCGCATCATCAGGTACATGGCCTCGGTCGACGCCACACTCCGCTGCAGCAGCGGCGAGTAGTTGATGTTCCCCACCTCGATGACGCCCATGGCGGGATCAATGCGCATGAAGCTCGCGACGCCCACCGCGCGCTGCGTGCGGGCGTCGATGATGGTGTGGAAGAGCGGATCATCGCCAGGCGCTACCGAGTCGAGCCACGCGCGATACGCCGCGAGTGTCGCTGGCGGCTCCGCAAACAGGTACGTGAAGTTCGCCCCGCTGACATCGAGCTCGTTCGCCTCGTGCAACTCCGCCGCGTGGCGCTCGGGATCAAGCGGCACGACGGAGCAGAACTGCCCCTGCATCGGCGTGCGTGGCGGCCGCTCGCGCGGCGACCATCCAGGAACAGGATCGCCGATCGGCTGGCCGTGCTCGTTGCGTGGCATTGAAGGCGAGCGCGGGCGCTAGATCCGCGACGCGACGGCCTTGGCCACCGCGCGCAACGCATCGAGTTCCGCCTTGCTCGCACCGCCGCCGTGCGCCACGTGGAACTGCAACTGCACCATCGCGCCACCCTTGCGGATCATCATCACCCCGCCGAACGACTCGGCGACACTGAACGCGTCGGCACTCACGCCCGGCTCTTGCGTCACCGCATGGCCGCCCGACTGCGCGCTGCGCTGCATCCCCGCCCACGCCATCTGCTGCTGCGCGGCGGGCATCGCGTAGCTGATCAGCAGGAGTGCCTTTGCCGGTCCCCCCACCTTGCCCCAATGACACCCGCGGCCCGATGCCACGCCGGCCGCGTCCGCACCGAGCAACGCCTTCGCCTCGGCGGGCGTCACCAACTCGCACCCGGACTTCTGCCCGCGTGCCTCGGCCGCCGTGCCGAGTGAGAGCAGCGCCGTCAGCAACCCGACAGCGAGCGAACGAACCTTGAGGTCGTGGCGCATGGATCCTCCAGGAGAATGAAGCGCGATGGGCGCCGGTCGCGGTGACCGGTCGCGTGCGCGCACCGGCAGGCGCCGAAGCGGCGTGGTGAGCGGGGGCATCCTGTGAGCGGTCGACATGGTGGTCATGCGACTTTCGGCACGAACAGACGGCGGGTGAGCCACTGCCGGAAGGGCTCATCCACGCGCTGCTCGAGCCAGATCCCGAGCGCCGCGACGACCAGCACGAACAGCACGCCCGACCATGGGGCCATCGCCGCCGCCGATGCACCGGCGACTCGCTGCACCAGTTCCATGGCGGGAATGTGCAGCACGTATACCGGATAGCTCGCACTGCCTAGCAACATCAGGAGGCGCGCCTCCTGCCCCACTTGCTGTCGCGCGGCCCAGATCACCAGCAACGGGAAGAAGACGAGCGTCGCGCCGAGGTCCACGGCGGCGTCCACGCTCCGTGCGTGATCGGCGGAGAGCGCGAGCACGAGTCCAAGGGGAATCAATGGTAGCCACCATGGAATGCCGTTCGGCAGGCGCGCCCAGAGTGCCTCCCGATGACGGTGCATCAGCACGCCGATGCCGATGCCGAACACGGACCGTGCCAGTCCCCACGGTACGGACGACCAGCGCCAGAAGCCGCCGGCCTCGAAGCCGCCGTCCGACAACGCGAGCGGAATGAGAGCCACGGCCGCGACACCCACCACCGCGGCGAGCCGGCGACTAGTGAGCCACGACAACCAGCGGGCGTACGCGAAGTTCACGAGGAGCTCGAAGAAGAGCGACCAGGTGGCCGGAATGAGCGGGTATAGCGAGACGCCCCGGCCGAGCATGGATGGCAGGAAGAACGCCGCCAGCAACCACGAGAGGCCGATGGCGCGCAGCCCGTCCGTCGCGCGGAAGTGCTCGACGCGCAGCACCAGGGCGCACAGCATGGCCAGCGCGTACATGGGATAGAGCCGGACGAGCCGCACCTTCACGAAGTCGCCAAAGGTCATCGCGCCGGAGTCGAGCTTGCGTTCGTACGCGTGCGCGATGACGAAGCCGCTGAGGATGAAGAACAGGTCCACCGCGAGGTACGCATGCAGCGCACCCGCACCCCAGAGCGGACGTGAGTGTATGGACACGACGAAGAGGGCCGCAAAGCCCCGCAATCCGTCGAGCAGGAGGAACGCGCGCTGACGTGCCGCGCCGGCCTCACTCACCCCATCTGCCTCGCCACGATATCCATCGCCCGTGTGACGTCCTCCTCCACGTTGTACAGGTGCGGACTCAACCGCACGCTCCCCTCGCGCACCGAGTGCGTCACCCCCGCAGCCGTGAGCCGCGCCGAGGCTAGGCTCGCATCACCGCGCGGCACCACGGCGAGAATGCCCGCACGCCGCTCTTTCGCGATCGGCGACGTCAATCGCAGCCCGAGCCGCGCCGCCGACTCGATGCCCGCGTCGAGCAACGCCTCCACGTGCGCATGCACGTTGGCAATCCCCGCTTCGAGCAACAGCCCCACGCTCGCGTTGAATCCCACGAAGTCCTGGAAGGGCAGGCTGATCACCTCGAAGCGGCGCGCGTTGTCGCGCCAGCTGATCGAGTAGTCGAGCATCTTCGAGAAATCGTCCGTCCCCTCGGGCGACATCCAGCCCACCGGATTCGGATCGAGCGACTGCACGAGCTCGCGGCGCATCCACACGAACCCCGTGCCCCACGGCGAGAGCAGCCACTTCTGCGCGCCGCACGCGAGGATGTCCACCTGCCACGCCCGCACATCCATCGGCACCACGCCCATCCCCTGGATCGCGTCCACCACGAAGGTCACGCCGTCGCGCGCCTTGCACGCGGCGCCAATGCGCGCGAGGTCCAACCGATACCCGTTCGCGAAGCCCACCCAGCTCACGGTTACCACCTTGAGCTCGGGCGTGGACGCAATCGCGGCCACCAGCGCGTCTTCATCGGGCCAATCGCCTACGCACGGAACGCGCGTGTATACCACGCCCTGTTTCTCGAGCGCCATCCACGGGTACACGTTGGCCGGAAACTCGCGATCCACCGTCAGCACCACGTCGCCAGCCTTCAGGTCGAGGCAGCGCGCCGCCACGTTGATGCCGTACGTGGTGTTCACCATCAGCGCCACTTCGTCGGCGTGTCCACCGACGAGCCGCGCCGCGAGCGCGCGCGAGTCCGCGAGCACCTGGAACTGGAACGGCACGGTCAGCCGAAACGGCTCCGCTCGCATCCGGTTGAATTCCGCCGTCGCCTTCAACGTGCGCTCGGGCAGCGGCCCGATGCCGGCATGGTTCAAGTACGTCGCCGCGCCATCGAGCGTCCATGGCCATTCGGCCGCGCGCAGCGCGTCTACGTCGTACTCCGGTATCGTCGCCGTCACGTCGTGGTCACTCCCGGTTCACGTTCGCTCACAGGCGCCGCGTCCGCCGCGTCGCCGCCATCCGCGCGCGCGTCCATGGGAAACTGCAGCGCATGCAGCCGCGCGTAGGCGCCGCGCCTTCCCAATAACTCGTCGTGCGTGCCGCGCTCCACGATCCGTCCGCGGTCCAGCACCACGATCTGCGCCGCATGCTGGATGGTCGAGAGTCGGTGCGCGATCACGAACACGGTGCGCCCCGCCAACAGCCGGTCGATCGCCTCCTGCACGAGGCGTTCGCTCTCGGTGTCGAGCGCGCTCGTGGCCTCGTCGAGAATCAGAATCGGCGGGTCGATCAGCAGCGCCCGCGCAATCGCCAGCCGCTGCTTCTGCCCGCCGCTCAAGCGCATGCCGCGGTCACCGAGCACCGTGTCATAGCCCTGCGGCAGCTCGGAAATGAACGCGTGCGCGTTGGCCATCTTCGCTGCGCGCTCCACCTGCTCGCGCGTGTACTTGCCCGGCACGCCGTAGGCGATGTTGGCCGTCACCGTGTCGTTGAAGAGCACCGTGTCCTGGCTGACGATGCCGATGAGCGATCGCAGCGCGGGCAGCTTGAGCTCCTGCGTGTCTACACCGTCAATGGTGATCCTGCCGCTCGTTGGTGCATTGAACCGCGGAATCAGGTCCACCAGCGTGCTCTTCCCCGCTCCGCTCGCACCCACAAGCGCCACCACCTCGCCCTTGCCCGCGCGCAGCGTGATGTCCTCGAGCACCGGTGCATCGCCGTACGTGAACCCCACCCCCTCGAACGCGACCCCCTGCGCCACGCCGCTCACTTCGCGCGTGCCCTTGTCGGTCGCGTCTTCCGTGGGATGGTCCAGCACCTCGAACACGCGCTCCGACGCCGCCAGCGCACCCTGCGCCACGGCGGGCAGCTGCGTGAGCGCCTTGAGCGGCTGCATCAGTCGCAGCACCACCGCAATGAAACCGATCAGCTCGCTGCCCTGCATCACGCCATCGACCAACACCTGCCGTGCGCCGAACCAGAGCACGGCCACGGTAATGATCGTGCCGAGCACTTCGGAAAGCGGCTGCGACGCCAGCGCGGCGCGGCTCACCTTGACCATGCCGCTCGAATACGTGCCGCTCGCGCCGGTGAACCGAAGGTCCTCGTAGGGCTCCGCGCGGAACGACTTCACGAGTCGCACGCCGCCGATCACTTCCTGCAGCACCGACATCATCTCGCCGTAGTCGTTGCGCAGCCGCTTGTGCCCCGTGCGCAACCGCTTGAGCAGCGGCTGCAGCGCGAGCGTCAGCACCGGCACCACCACCAGCGCCATCAGCGAGAGCTGCCACGAGATCGCGAACATGAGCGCGATGTACGACAGCACCGTGGCGCTGGCCTGGATGCCGCGCGTGATCAGCTCGGTCGCGAGGCTCTTGGTCTGGTCGGTGTCGGTGAGCACGCGCGCGATCAGCTGCCCCGACTTCATGCGCGAATAGAACGCCAGCGGCAGCCGCACCAGATGCCGATACACCGCGTCGCGCATGTCGCGGACCACGTACTCCTGCAGCTGCGCGCCGAACTGCCCCGCCAGCCACTGCATGACGTTCTTGATCACCATCACCACGAGGATGATCCAGATGACGTGCTGCAGCGACCCCATCTTGTCCGCGGGGTCGAGGAAGATCCCGATCGTCCCCTGCAGCATCTTGCTCGCCAGCGACCCCGAGAGCGGGATCGGCGGCAGCCCGAACAGCGCGTTCAAGAACGGAATCAGCAGCGAGAACGCGAACGCATCGAAGACGGCGGCAACGACCGAACAGCCGATCGTCGCGAACATCCGCCACAGGTGCGGCTTCGTGAACTGGAAGAGCCTGCGCCAGGCGCCCACGGTCAGCCGCGCGGACTCAGCAGCGCGAGCGGGAGGATCACTTCCTCCGGCGACACGCCACCGTGCAGGAACGAGCCGCGATAGCGCGCCTGATATTCGCGCAGCTTGGTCGGATACACGAAGAACGCATCGCCCGTCGCGATCATCGCGGTGACGCCGA
>JAYTVE010000203.1:0-6316 GCA_043744185.1 Gemmatimonadota bacterium
GTGTTCGCCAAGCAGATCACCGCAGCAGCACCCGCCCTCACCGTCCCGCTTGCCCCGTTCGTGGGCATCGCGTGGCCGTGGTACGTGCTCATTGGCACCACGTTGACCGTCAGCGCGGGCGTTCTCTCTTCGATGGTCCGTCGCCCGTCGAGGTGACCGGTAGGTCTGCGACCGGCCTGATCCCTGCGAGCGGGGGCATGGGCCGTTACGTTTGACCAGCGAGCGGCACCCTCCCCGGGCGCCCGGTACCCCTGAGCGAGGCCAGTTGACGTGAGTCTGATCGTTGTCGGCGTGGATGGCGGTGGCACCAAGACCCGGGTCATGGTGGCGGACGAGAATGGCAAGATCCTCGGCGAAGAAACCGGCCCGGCGAGTGCGGTGCAGCCCGGGGGGGCCGAGGCGTCGGCCGACGTGATCGCCAAGGTGGTGCGCGAGGCGCTCATCCGCGCCGAGATGGGACACGTCCGGCCCCGCGCGCTCTGCGCTGGAGTCGCGGGCACCGGTCGGGAGGATACGCGCGAGGCGCTCTGGAGGGCGCTCGTTGAGCTCGACGTGGCCGACGAAACTGTCGTGCATTCCGACGCCGCCGTGGCGCTCGACGACGCGTTCGGCGAGGGCTCTGGCGTAATGCTCATTGTCGGCACAGGCTCAATGGCGCTCGGTCGCGGCCCGACCGGTCGCACGGCCCGCGCCGGAGGATGGGGTCCGATCATCGGCGACGAGGGAAGCGGCGCATGGATCGGACGGCGCGCCCTCTCGATCGTGTGCGCGGCTGCGGACAAGCGAGAGCCCGAGACGGCGCTCACGGGTGCCATTCTGTCTGCGTGCGCGGTGGACGACGTACATGCGCTCATCGCCTGGGCATCGGCCGCCTCGCCAGCGGACTTCGCGGCGCTGGTGGCAACAGTAAACGAGGTTGCGAGTCATGGTGACCTGCGCGCAAATGCGCTCATCGCCCTCGCGGTCGAAGAGCTGTCCCTTCACGTTCGCTCGGTCGCTCGCGAGCTCTTTGGGGACGAGCGGGCGGCACTTTCCGTAGCGCTAGCTGGTGGACTGATGACCCACGGATCGCCGGTCCGGAGGCGTCTCGAGCACCGTCTCAAGGGTGCGGTTCCCGGTGCAACGATCCACGGTAGCGAAGTGGTAGCCGCTCGCGGTGCCGTGAAGGGTGCGCTCCGGTTACTCGGGCTGACGACCGTCAATGCATAACGTGAGATGTAGTTAAATAACCTATTGATATACATAGATTTACTTGAATTGACAAAAGAGGAGAATCATCGGTAACATCGAAACGGCCTCTCGCCATTGCGGGGGGCCGTTTCGTCTTTACGGCTGTTGCGTACGGAGGGCACGGCAGAAGTTCCGGGGAGGAGTAGTTGCACCGATGCACACATATCTGATGTCGGGTCCTGATCTGACAAGCACGAGTCATCGTCGCAATCCTCAACTAACTGACCGAGGCGACGACACTTATCGCAGCTATGCCTCTCTCCCTCCTCGCCTCCCTCTTCGGCAAGCGACCCGCGAAGTCGTCGGCTTCTGCGTCCCACAGTCCTTCGCCGGCCGCACCCATTCCGGTGGCGAGTGCGCCCTTGCTGGCCTCGGCGCCCACGGTTGGGTCGCCCGTCGTTGTGCCCGCCAAGTCGGCAGAGGAAGTGACGGTCCAGGTCGCCTCGTCGACGCCGCAGATCGCTGCCGCGATGAATATCACGCGGGCGAACGAAACTCCGTCGAGCCGGAAAGCATCCCGAGTCATTTCGCTTGACACGCCGCCCATGGCCGAGGGGGCGCTCGCCTACAGCGAGCTACTTCGAGAGGTACTCGCGTCGGCCCTCCGCCGCCTCGAGGCGACTCTCGACGACAAGCAGCGGGTGACGGACGCGGGCGCGCTCCTGCGCGAACTGTCTGGCGATCCAACGGGCGCCATTCGGCAGCTCCCAATGGCAGCGCAGAAGGCGCTCGGCCTGCTCAATCAGGACCCGAGCAACGCACAGCTTACCGAGCATTTCGAGCGGGATCCGTCCATCACACAGGCCATTCTGCAGCAGTCGAACGGATTCTTCTACAATCCGAGCGGCAAGCGGATCCTGTCGCTGGGCGAGGCGATCAAGCGTCTCGGCCGGAGTGGCGTGCGAAACGTCCTCCTGCACCAGGCCGTGCAGGGGTTGGTGTGCCGTCCTGGCGGCGAGTACGACGCGATGGTCAACAAGGCTTGGACTCACATGGTGCGTTCGGCGCAGGTGGCGCGCGCTATCGCCCCTGCCTTCGACGTGGAACGCGAGCAGGCCTTCGCACTCGCGCTTCTGCACGACGCCGGGAAGCTGGTGGTGTTCGACCGCCTCGCGGCCCTTCGGAACCGCCTGCGGAGGGCGCCGAACATCGAGCGCACGATCATCCGTCGTACGCTGCGTCTCATCCACGAGCCCATGGGTGGCCTTGGCGTGCTGGCTTGGGGCCTTGGATTGGATGCGGCGCGCTCGGTGGCTACGCACCACCGCGAGCCCGTGCCGAGCGAGCGCGACCCACTGAGCGAGGTGCTTTTTGTTGCCGAGCGCATGGATTTGGCGCGGCAGAAGGGCGCATCGTTCGACGCGGAGTCGGCGTGGACGGCGGGCGAACTCACGGGGAGCATGGACGAGGCGGTGCGCCTCGCCGACGCGGAGCGGCGCCAGCAGGCAGCCTGACGCCGAAGGGGGATAGTTTAGGGAGCGTTTTTCCTCCGCCCGTCCCCGCCATGTCCCATCGCCTGACCCTCGCCGCAGCGATTGCCGCGTGCGCCGCTGCGCTGCCCCTCGGCGCGCAGCACGCGCCGCTCACCATCTCGCGCATCACGATGGGGGTGCCGATCGCCGGGACAGCACCCGCTTCGCCGTCTTGGTCGCCGGATTCACGCACGGTTGCGTTCCTGTGGAGCGATGCCGCCGGACCTCGGGACCTGTGGAGGGTCGACCGGACTGGCGGAGCGGCTCGCCGCCTGACACGCTTCGCCGATTCCTCGCGCGCGGTGAGCGAGGTGGCGTGGGCGCCAGATGGACGCGCGCTGGTCGCGATTGCGGCGGACGAGGTGGTGCGTGTGGATGCGACTACCGGTGCCGTAACGGTTCTCACCCGCGACGGACGAAGCAAGGGCGAACTCACGCTGTCGAGCGATGGGACACGCGCCGCGTGGCTTGCCGACGGGGATCTCTGGATGGTGCCTTTAACTGGCGGCGCCGTGGAGCAATTGACGCACGTGGGCGTCGCCCCCATTGGCGCGCTCCCGTATGGCACGTACCACCGTCCTGATGTCGAGGTGGGTCCGGGCATGTGGGGCGGCGCGCAGCCCTCGTACGCGTGGGCTCCGGATGGCCGCCACATCGCCTTGCACGTGGTGGACCGCCGGATGGTCAAGACGCTCGACATGCCGTACTACCTCGATGGACCGCCGACAATGCAGCGCGTGCGGCGCGGTGCTCCGGGCGACGAGAACGAAGCGCGGACGGTGCGTGTGCTTGACCTCGGCGCTCGCACGCTCGACTCTGTCCCGCTGGCGGACCCGCAGCGATTCCACTTCGTCGCCTTCGGGTACAACACGAGAGGAGCATTGCTCCTTGATCGGGAGTCGGATGATGCGACGGTGCGCCAGATCCACGTGCTCGATGCCGGCGCGTCGGCGCCGCGCCGCGCATGGGAGGACACCCGCGCGACACGCATCTACAACGACGTGACCTCGGCGTGGGGCGCGGACGGTGCGCTGCTTGTCACGTCGGATCTGGATGATCGCTATCGGGTCTGGCGCCTCGACCCTGCGGCAACGCGGATGGAAGCGCTCACCCCCGCCACGAGTGACGTGCAAGGTGCGGCAATGCCGACATCGAACGGCAGCGAGTTCTTCTTCACCTCGACAGCGCCCGATCCGGCCGAGCGGCATGCCTGGCGAATGTCGGCGAGCGGCGGCCCGGCGACGCGACTGACCTCGCGCTCCGGAACGAACCTCGCCACGCCATCTCCCGACGGGGGTGCGCTCGCCGTCCTCTTCTCGGACGACGTGACGCCCACCGAGTTGGGCCTGATGGAGGCGACGCCAGCTGCGACGATGCGCGTCGTCACGCGCACCCCAACGCGCGAGTTCGCCACGCACGCGTGGGTGAAGCCACAGTACGTGTCGGTGACGCACGTCCGCGATCCGTTCACGCTGCGCGCGCGTGTCTTCCTGCCGCCCGGGCTTGATCGCACGAAACGGCATCCGGTGCTCTTCGGTCCCGTGTACTCCAACACGGTGCGCAACGCGTGGAATGCGCGCTGGAGTCCGCTCATGCAGTACCTCGCGATCGAGAAGGGCTACGTTGTGGTGCAAGTGGACGTGCGCGGCTCGACCGGCTACGGACGCGCGTTCCGCGAGGCATTTCTAGGCGAGTGGGGTCGCAGCGACTTGGGTGACCTCGAAAGCGTCGTCGCCTGGCTCAAGACACAGCCGTGGGCCGACACGGAGCGCATGGGAATCTGGGGCTCCAGTTACGGCGGACTGTTGTCGGTATATGCGCTGCTCGGGCGGCCCGGCCTGTTCCGTGCCGGCGTGGCGGGCGCGCCCGCCGTGGACCCACGTTGGTTCGGGAGCGACGACGCGGCGATTGCCCGAACACCGGCGGAGGCGCCGGCCACCTTCGAACGTCGCGCCGCCCGCGACGTTGGCAACCTGCGTGACCACCTGCTGATGATCCACGGGATGCAGGATGACGTGGTGCCCTTTCACACAAGCGTCCAGCTGCTTGACGCATTCATCGGCGCGGGCAAGGACGTTGAAGTGGCGTTCGCTCCGGCAGCGACGCACGGTTGGGCGGCACGCCCCGCCGTGGCCCGCTACCTGTTCACGCGGCTCGTCGACTTCCTCGACCGGTGGGTGGCCGGCAGATAGCGGCGGACGCGGCTGCAAGCTGCTCCCGGACCCATCGCGGGAACCAGTGGTACGAAGGTGGTTGCGCCGCCAGCCAGTTCGGCCTCCCCCACCCCGGAGCACCGGTATGTCTCGAACGTTGTCAGCCTTCCGTGCGTTCATCGTCTTGGTCACAGTGGGCACGGCCGCATGCGGCGGCTCTGGTACCGGGAGTACCGACGCCACGCCCATCGTGACTCCTGCCTCAGTCACGATCACGCCGCCGGCGGCGCCCATCGTGTTCGGTGCGCTGAGCCGCAGTCGCCAACTGGCCGTGGTCGTGATGGGCTCGGACGGCAATCCGGTCGCGTCGCCGAGCGTGACCTGGCAGTCGTCGAACGCCGCAACCGCAACCGTGAGTGCAAGCGGGCTGGTAACCGCTCTCGCGAACGGCTCGACGAATATCACCGCCAGCATTGGAGCGCTGACGTCCGCTGCCGTGCCGGTGGGCGTGGCGCAGGTGATGACGTCCATCACCGTGAGCTCGCCTAGCGGGCTGGTGGACTCGCTGCGCACCGCCACACGGACGCGTCTGTACACGGCGGTCGCGAAGGACTCGACGGGCAACGCGGTGGCGGGCCCGGTATTTGCCTGGTCCAGCTCCAATTCTGTGGTGGCTACGGTGGGTGCCGCCACGGGGCTGGTCACGGCCGGCACGACAACGGGTACGACCTCCATTCAGGCCACATCCGGCGCCGTGAACGGCGCCTTCCCCTTCGCGCTCGCGCTCTTTCCCGCAACGATCGCCGTGACACCGACGACGGCCACGCTGACCGCGGCGAGTGCGACGCAACTTTTCTCAGGAAGCGCCGCGGACAGCGTGGGTACGCCGCTCACCTCGGGACTCTTCTGGGTCACGCGCACGCCGGCCGTGGCGTCCATCTCCAGCGCCACCGGTGCGAGCACGACAGCCGCCGCGGTCGCCAACGGCACGAGTTTCATCGTGTTCTCGGCAAGCTCGCGTCGGGACTCCGCGCTCGTGACGGTGAGCGGCCTCGCCTCCACGTCGCCGAACGCGATCGCGGTCACCGTGGGTGACAACTTCTTCAAGAGCGTGCGCAACAACTCGCTCAATGCGGCCATCGACACCGTCGCGGTCGGCGGCACGGTCACATGGACGTGGTCGGGGTTCAATCCGCACACCGTTGAATCGCTCGGTCCGCCGTCATTCACGAGCAGCGGGACCAAGACCGGCAGCGGTACGCACGCGATCTCGTTCGGAGTCGCCGGCACCTACACGTACGATTGCGCCATCCATGGCGGCGCGATGAGCGGCACGATCATCGTGCGGTGATGTCATCGTGCGCGGGGCGAGGGGCGGCGCCTGCTGCATCGATCGAACGCAGGCAGATCCTTCGCTCCGCTCGGGATGACAGGAGAGCCGCTACGCGCGAGATGACAGTA
>JAYTVE010000204.1:0-6283 GCA_043744185.1 Gemmatimonadota bacterium
GCGGCTCTGGCGTGACGCGGAACCGCAGGCGCGGGAGCGCCTCGACGTGGTGCGCGAGGCGATGCGCGGCGAACCGCGCACGCTCGCCGCGCGAGCGACCTTGACACCCGTGACGAACGCATACTGAGCGCGCGGCGGGCGGGCGCCGCGCCCGCTACGCCCGCGGCTACGCGCCCGCGAGTTGCTTCCGCAGCATGTTCATCACGCCCTGCGTTGCGCGACGGCGGATCTCGTCGCGGTCACCGATGAGGCGCGACATCACGGCGCGCGTGCCCATCGGCGTGTTGATGGCCATCCAGACCGTGCCGACGGGCTTCTCTTCCGTGCCGCCACCCGGACCCGCCACGCCAGTGATCGCGAGGCCCACCTCCGCGCCGGTGCGCACGCGCACACCGCTGGCCATCTGCTGCACGACGACCTCGCTCACCGCGCCGTGCGTCTCGATGTCGCTCGCGATGACGCCCAGGTCACGCACCTTCACGTCGTTGCTGTAGGCAATCACGCCGCCCACGAACGCGTCGCTCGAACCGGGAATCGCGGTGAGGCGCTGGCCCAGCATGCCGCCCGTGCAGCTCTCGGCCACGGCGGCGCGCCAGCCGCGCGCGCGCAACGCCTGCAGCACCGTGTCGGCGAGATCATCGTTGCCCTCGGCGTACACCACGTCGCCGACGCGCACGCGAATGTCGTGCACAGCGCGCTCGAGGGTGGCATCGGCCTCGGCGGCGGGGAGGTCACGCGCGGTGACGCGCAGGTCCACCCCTTCCCAGCCGGGCAGAAACGCGAGCGGCAGGCCATGCACGGTGCGACGCATCTCGGTCATCTTGTCGTGCAAGGCGGACTCCGAGATGCCCGTGCTGCGCACGGTGCGCGAACGCACCACCGTGACGGCGTCAGTGCCGCGCCACGCGAGCAGCCGCGGCCGCAGCGTGTCAGCGAGCATGCCGCGCATCTCGCGCGGAACGCCCGGCAGCATGGCAACCCAGCGACCGTGTTCATCGTCGAGCCAGATGCCGGGCGCGGAGCCATGACGATTCGCGAGTACCGTGGCGCCCTCGGGAATCATCGCCTGTAGCTTGTTCGATTCGGGGATCTCACCCGGCCAGCCGCGCGCCTTCCACAGCTGCTGCAGTCGTGCCCAGACCGTGTCGTCGAGCCGCATGGTGCGGCCGAAGATCGCGGCAATCGACGCCTTGGTGTTGTCGTCGCTGGTGGGCCCGAGGCCGCCCGTCGTGATGACGGCGCCGGTGCGCTCAAGCGCATCGCGCACGGCGCTTGCAATCTGCTCGGCATCGTCGCCACACGTGGCTCGTCGCGCGATGCGGAAGCCGTCGGCGCCGAGCTCGCGCGCGAGGTGCGCGGCGTTGGTGTCGATGGTGAAGCCGAGCAGGAGTTCGTCGCCGATGGTGACGATCTCGATCGCGCTCCGTGCGGTGGTCATCGCGACGTCTGGTGCGGTGCGGCTGCGAGGACGCGCGGGCCGTACTCGCGCGCATAGAGCCAGAGCGACCAGACGGTCATGGCGACGGCCGCGCACATCGACACCGTGCCGACGATGCCATTGAACGCGGCGAAAGCGCGCCACGCCGGGAGTGGTCCCCATCCCTGCGCGCGCGCGAGGGTGAGCGCGGAAAACCAGACGTACGCGGCGCCGACCCACACCGACTGGAAGCCGGTCTTCCATTTGGCGGGGCCGATGGCGGCAATGATGATGCCGCGCCGGGCGGCAACCTGCCGGAAGATGGTCATGATGATCTCGCGCCCAATCACGACCGCGGTCACGATGAACGGCAGGGTGACGAGCCACGGATCGCCCCAGCCGATCTCGAACGGGAACTGTGCCGCATCCTCGAGGCCGGTGCCGTGGGGCCAGCGATCGTTGGGCGGCGCCTGCAGCAGGTACATCGCGGCAATGGTGCCGAGCAACAGCAACTTGTCAGCGAGCGGGTCGAGCAGCTTGCCCAAGTCGGTGACTTCGGCGCGCTGTCGCGCGAGTTCACCGTCGATGTAGTCGGAGACGGCCGCGACAACGAAGAGGCAGAAGCCGGCCGCGCGCGCTTCCCACTCGGGCACGAGCGCCAGCCACGTCACGATCGGCGCCAGCAGGATGCGGCCGACCGTGATGGTGGTGGGAAGATTCACCGCGCGAGCCTGACGGCGGGGCGCCCGCCGATCAGGCGAGCGACTTGAGGACGAGCTTGCTGACCGCCTTGAGCGTCTCGAAGACGCCGTCGCCAGTCACGGCCACCGCCTCGAAGTAGGTCGCGTGCTCGATCCATTCGCCAGTGGGCAGCTGCTCGACCAAGTTCTCGCCGGCGTGGTAGGGATCGGGCGCGAGACGCTGCTTGCCGGGCTCGGTGACTTCCCAGCCGGGATTGAGTGCGGCCTGCAGTTCCTTGAGCGGCGCGGCGTTGGGCAGGTCGCGCTTGTTGTACTGGATGAGGAACGGCATCTTCGTCAAATCGTACCCGTACTCGGCCATGTTATCGTACAGGTTCTGCATGGCCTCCTGGTTCGCTTCCATGCGTTCGAGCTGCGAGTCTGCCACGAAGACGATGCCGTCAACGCCCTTGAGGATGAGCTTGCGCGAGGCGTTGTAGTAGACCTGGCCCGGCACCGTGTACAAGTGGAAGCGCGTCTTGAAGCCGCGGATGGTGCCGAGGTCGACGGGCAGGAAGTCGAAGAAGAGCGTGCGCTCGGTTTCGGTGGCGAGGGAGATGAGCTTCCCGCGTGTATCGGGCTTCACCTTGCCGTAGACGTGCTCGAGGTTGGTCGTCTTGCCGCCCAAGCCGGGGCCGTAGTAGACGATTTTGCAGTTGATCTCGCGCGAGGCGTAGTTGATCATCGACATGGCTGATTCTCCTATTGAAACAGCTTGTCGATTTCATCATCGGCGCCGGCCAGGAGGCCGGTTTGCGCCGCTGCGCCGCCGAGCTGGCCGCGCATGAACACCTGCTCGAACAACTTGGTGAGATCTTCGACGACGCCCTTCATCTTGAGCCGCACGAGGCCGAGGGTGGTGCGGTTGTCGAACAGCACGCAGAGGATCACGCGCCGGGCGATGTCCGCGAGGTACATCGATTCCTTCTCGCCCTGGTGGAAGAGCGAATTGAAGTCGCTCTCGCCGATCAGCTTGGCGAGCTGGTCGTTGGCAGAAAAATCCGCCGCCGTGAGCGTGGCAAAGGCGGTGGGGTCGAAGGTGGGCTGTTCACCCACGGTTGCGACCAGCTGCCCAGAGCGATCCACGAGCAACGCGCACCGCGCGTTGGACTCGTAGAGGAACTTCTGGAGCAGCCCTGTAATTGCGTGGAAGTCGTCTTCGGTAAACGACCAACTCGCGGAGCCTACTGGCGACATGCCAATTCCCCGTGGTTGCGAGTGGTGCGGAGCGCACGCGTGGCCCGCCGCAGAAACATCATGCCATGACCCTGCGTGCGGAGAGCGCCTGCGCGATGGTGACGACGTCGGCGTACTCGAGATCGCCGCCAACCGGCAGCCCGCGCGCGATGCGGGTGACGCTGACGCCCGAGGGGCCGAGCTCCCGCTGGAGCCAGACCGCCGTGGCATCGCCTTCGAGCGACGGGTTGGTGGCGACGATGACTTCGCGCACGCCGCCGGCCGCGACCCGGCTGAGCAGCGGTAGCACGGCGAGGTCATCGGGCCCCACGCCGTCGAGCGGCGAGAGGCGCCCGCCCAACACATGATAGCGACCGCGGAACTCCGCCGAGCGCTCGATGGCACCGATGTCGGAGGCGTCCTCGACGACGCAGAGGAGCGCATCATCGCGACGCGGATCGGTGCAGATGCCGCAGGTGGGGGTCTCGGTGAGGTTCCCGCAGATGCCGCACGGATGCACGCGCTCGGAGAGCGTCGAGAGCGCGCCGGCCAACCGCTTGCTTGCCTCTGGAGGCTGCTTGAGCAGGTGGTAGGTCAGACGCATCGCCGTCTTGCGTCCGATTCCGGGCAGCTTGGCGAATTCCAAGGCGAGATCCTCGATGGCCGACATGCGGGACTAGAAGGGCAGCTTGAACGGGAGGTCGAGCCCCCCTGTGAGCTTGCCCATTTCTTCGGCGGCCAGATCAGTCGCCTTCCTCTGCGCATCCACGACCGCAACGGCGATGAGGTCCTCGAGCATCTCCTTGTCGCCCGGGTTGAGCAAGCTGGGCTCGATGGAGACGCGCTTGACCATGCCCTTGCCGTCGGCCTCGACCTTGACCATACCGCCGCCGGCCGCGCCGGTCACGGTACGGTTCGCGAGGTCGTCCTGGATCTGCTGCAGCTTGCCCTGCATCTGCTGGGCTTGCTGCATGATTTTCAGGATATCGGGCATGGGGGTCCTGAGAGGGGCGAAGGAGGTAAGGTACCCGCCGCGCGGAGGGGGTGGCAAGCGCGCGGACGGGTCGGGCTCAGGCTCAGTCGAGGGGCTCCAGATCGAGCGCGTCGATGGCCGCGCCGAGCACCGGATCGCGCTTGCGGAGCGCCGCGATGTTCTCGGCCTTGACCGTGTCGTGCGTGATGCGCGTGCGGGCGGGCGCGGCGGCAGCGCCGGGGGCGCGCACGACCACCTTGGTTATGGCGGGCCAGCGGGTGCGGACGGCCGCGAGCACGTCGCCAGCGCCGCGCTCGATTCCCTCGAGCGTGTCGGAGTCGCCGACCTCGAGGGTGAGGGTGCCGCTGGCGGCAATGGCGCTCGGGAGCGCGCCGCTCGTCAGGCTGGCGAGCACGGCGCGGCCGTTGGCCCGGATGGTGGCCACGACCTCGTCCCAGCCCTCGGCGATGCGGATGGCGTCGGGGAGATCAGCGACGAGGGGCCGAGGGGTGCGGACCTCGACGTCCATGGGGGGCCCGGCGTCCGCCAGGCCACCGGCGGCGGGGTGCGGCGGCTCCTCCATGTCGGGGACGACGCGCGCGACCGTGGTGCGGTGCGCGGGCTCCTGAACCGCCGCGACCGCGGCGGGGGTGGCGCGCACGACCGGTGCAGGTGCGGTGGGCACGGCCGCCGGCCGGGCGACGGTGTCGCGGACAACCGGCGGCTCGCTGCGAGGCGGCTCAACGCGCACCGCAGGAAGCCCGGCCGGCGCGGCCTCGACGCGCGCCACCGGACGCGCGACCGTGGCGCGTGACGTAGCCTGCGCGGCCATGGAGGTAAGCGAGCCACCGCCCTCGGGAATGCGCCGCAGCATCTCCTCGATGTTGATCGTGCGGTCGAGCAGCGCGAGGCGCACGAGCAGCGTCTCGAGGATCATCTGCGGCTGCGACGCCTTGCGAAGTGCGGGCTCGACTTCAAGCACGAGCGTGAGCATGCGCAGCAGGTCGCCGCTGGCGAGCCTGCCCGCGCGCTCGGCGAGCGCGGCCTTGGCGCGTTCTGACAGTGATGCAGACTGGCCGCCCAATGAGAGTGCGAGCTGGCCGCGCAGGAGGTCGGCGAAGCCGGCGAGGAAGAGCGCGAAGTCCACGCCCAAGTCGGCCAAACGCGCGACGGCGGCAAAGACATCGCCGGCGCGTCCTTCAGCCACGAGGTCGAGAATGGCGAGGTACTCGTCCTCGGGCACGAGGCCAAGCGCATCGCGCACGCGGCTGACCGTCACGCCGCCTTCGGAGCCCAGCGCGAGCACTTGGTCGGTGAGCGACAGCGCATCGCGAAGGCCGCCATCGGCCGCGCGCGCGATGAGGGCGAGCGCGTCGGGCTCGAAGGTCACGTCTTCGTCGTGCAGCACGTGCGTGAGGCGGTCCGCGATTTCGGCCGGGCCAATGCGGCGCAGGTCGAAGCGCTGGAGGCGCGAGAGCACGGGGAGCGCGGCCTGCGCGATCTTCTGCGGCTCGGTGGTGCAGAAGGTGAAAACGACGCGTGGCGGCGGCTCCTCGAGGATTTTCAGGAGCGCATTCCACGCTTCGCGCGTGAGCATGTGCGCTTCATCCACGATGTAGACCTTCCAGCGATCTTCGCCACTCGGCGCGTAGAGCGCGCGCTCGCGCAGCTCGCGCGCGTCATCGACGCCGCGGTTGGACGCCGCATCGATTTCGACGACGTCCATGGAGGCCTGGCCGCCCCAGATGCGCTCGCAGCTCTGGCACTTGCCGCATGGTTCGCCGTCGCCCGACTTGTTGTCGCAGTTGAGCGCCATGGCGAGCACGCGTGCGAGCGTGGTCTTGCCAGTGCCGCGCGGGCCGCAGAGCAGATAGCCGTGGGCCACGCGGCCGCGGGCGATGGCGCCCTTGAGCGTGTTGGCGACGTGCGATTGGACGGCGACAGCCCCGAACGAGCGCGGGCGGTATTTGCGGGCGA
>JAYTVE010000205.1:0-1950 GCA_043744185.1 Gemmatimonadota bacterium
GGCATGCCATTCACGCGATACTCGATGTCTTCAAGCGTGTACGTGTGCGAGAGGAACCCGACCCGGTTCCCCGCCCCGGCGTGCATCCCGATCGCGACAATGGCGTCGATCGAGTGGTCATAGCTGTCCATGTAGATGTCGAACGGAGTATCACGGCTCGCCATCCTTGCCGGTGCGAGCAACTGCTCCTCGTACACATCGGGACTGTCGTAGTTGCCCGAGCCGTGGCCGTCCACGACGATGATGTCGCCCACGCCGGCTGCCTTGAGCCCCGCGATGGCCGCGTTCACGTCGGCGGTGAGCGATTTCCGCCCCTCGGCGTACTGTTCCGGATGGCGCGCCGACGTCATGCGCCACTCGTGCACGCCGCTCACCCCCTCCATGTCATAGAGCAGCATGACCTTGAGCGGGCGTGCGGAGGCGGCCGCCTGGGCCGCGACGGGGGGTGCCAGCAGGCAGGTAACAGCGAACGCGGCGACGATCGAACGCATGGAAGCTCCGGGCGGAATCAGACCTGTGAACGGTGCAAGCTGCACGGCCGCGCAGAATGGGCGCAAGCGCCGGGTGTTGTGCCCCGCGCGCGCGGGCGGTACCGTCCTCCCTGCACGCTTCTCCACGCTGGAGTCCCGATGTCGTCCCGCCGAACTGCGCTCGCGTTGGCCCTCGCGCTCACCGCTTGCGCCCGCGCATTCGAACCTGCCACAGAGTCGCCCGAGCCGCTCGTGAACATGGCGCCGTTGGAGGCACTCGCGCGCGGCTCGCGCGCGGACACCCTCGCGGCACTCGTGGCGCGTCGCGACTCGCTCGACCAGCACGTGAACCGGCTGGTGCAGCTGCGCGCCGAGGCCAAGCGCGCGATGGTGGAACTGGCCGCTGGCGACCGGCTCGCGTCCGTCAGCCAGAACAGCTCCAGCAAGGGCGCCATGTCGGATCGCTTTCGCGAAGAAGTGAAAACCGAAATGAGCGCCAGCCGGCTCGCAGAGCACGAAAAGGAGCTCGCGAAGAAGCTCCAAGCCGCGATGACGGCGCGCGACGCGCTGTGCTCCGAGCTGGCCTCGCGTATCGAGGGGACGGACCCGCGGCGCTGTACGGCGCTCTGAGCGGTTGGGCGCGCCCCACCCAGCGCGCTCGTTGAGCGACCCGGCGCGGTGGCGCTCGCTCGACTTGCGGCGCTAGAAGTCCACGCTCCAACCCAACTGAAGCTGGTGACCGGGCGTGGAATACCATCCCGCCTGGTACGACACGCCGATGGCCGAGCCCTCGCGCAGCGTCCACCACCCACCGAGTTGGGCCCGAAGTTCGCGGTCGCGCGAGTCGGTGTACGTGGCCTGCGCGAACGACGCTTCCGTGAGCAGCAGGAACCGCGGGTGCACGCGCACCCCCACCGCGCCGGAGCTCACGACGGTGAGTCCGCTGCGAGCGAGGCCCACCACGCCCGTGAGTGTATTGCCGAGGACGGTCGCGCCGACGTTTCCCCGCAGGATCACGCCGCTGGCGAGCGTCCGCTCGGCGATCAGCGTGACCACTGCGTCGGTCTCGCCCGTGCCCAGCTGCTGCGACGCGTCCCCCGTGGGCGCCTCGACCTGCACGGACCCGTAGAAGGCGGGCATCCAGCCGTCGCGACTCGCCTCGCGCAGCCGGAACTTGGCCACGAAGTTGAGGTCGCCCAACCCGACCGCGTTAGGGAGCCCGCGGTTCTCGATATGCAGAAACGGAAAGTCCACGCCCAACTCGAGCCACGGCGCCACGCCGCGCATGAGCGAGAAGACGAGCGTGTGCTGGCGCACGGCGGGCAGGTCGGCATCACGCAGCGATGAAAACTGCTCGTAGAGTTCGAAGTGCCAGCCGCCGGGCCGCGTGAGGCTCGCGTCGTCGGTGATGAACGGGGCCTGCGCTGCGAGCGGCGAGGCGAGCGGTGACACGAAGGCTGCCGCGACTGTTGCGATGCAT
>JAYTVE010000206.1:0-23972 GCA_043744185.1 Gemmatimonadota bacterium
CCTCGCGCGACGTGGCATTGGCGCTGGCCGAGCAGGCGGTGTTCGTGAGCAACGGCGACTTCTACGCCAGTACGGTGGTGGAAAAGCTGGGACATGCAGCCGACGGCCTCGTGCGTGCGGGCGCGGCGTGCTACACGACGCCGGGGGAAGTGGAGCGGCTCATCGCGGCGGTGGCGAGCTTGTCGTCCTGAGCGCAGCGAAGGACCTGCTTCTCCCGCACGACATTCGCCCACCCCGCAATACTTGGGGTAAGTGATCCGTGATGGCGCGTCCTATCGTGCGCGCCATGACACATCCCGCCATCCTCCCCTTTACGCCGCTCCCGGTTGTGGGTACAATGTATCCACACCTCCACGGGACCGGCGACATGAAGCTCCGCATCGTTCGCGTTGGCAATTCGCACGGCGTGCGCCTGCCCAAGGCGCTGCTGGATGAAGCGCAGCTGGGCGCAAACGCCGAGCTCGAGGCCACGGTAACGCCGGACGGAATCCTGCTCGCGCCGGCGCGCCGTGTGCGCGAGGGGTGGGCGGAGGCGTGCGCTCGCATGCACGCGGCGGGCGATGACGTGCTGATCGAGACGCCGCTCACGGAGTCGCAGCTCAAGGAGTGGACGTGGTGAGCGCACGACGGCCCGCGCGCTTCGATGTCGTGCTCACCAGGCTCGACCCCGCGGTCGGGAGCGAGGTGCGCAAGACGCGCCCCTGCGTGGTCATCTCGCCGGACGAGATGAACGCGCACCTCTCCACGTTCATCGTCGCGCCCCTGACGTCAACCGAGCGGCGCTATCCGATGCGGGTGGACTGCCGGTTCGATGGCAAGCCCGGCCAGGTGATGCTCGACCAGCTCCGCGCAGTGTCCGTCGAGCGATTCACCAAGCGGCTCGGCACGCTCGACCCGCGCACCGGGGCAAAGGTGCTGCAGGTGCTCGCGCAGCTGTTCGCGCCGTAGTCGTCCTGAGCGCAGCGAAGGACCTGCTTGTCGTACGAACCGCACAAGCTGATCCTTCGCTCCGCTCAGAACGACTGCTTGGCCTTCGGCGTCGTCTCCGCGCTCAGCGCCGCCAAGAACGGCTCGTACTTGCTCCCCGGGCTCCACAGCACCCACCCCTCATAGCCCGCGTCGTACACGGCGCGCAGCTGCTCCTTCACCTCGTTGGCGCCGTACTCCGGCTTGCCGAGCGTGAACGCCTGGATCCACGGTCGCACCGCCGTGCGCCCCGCAATGCCGAGCTTGAGATTGCGCTCACGCGCGCGCTTGATGGCGGCGTGCACGATCACGTACGGCTCCGCATTCGGACGCGCTGCACCAAACGCTCCACGCGGATAGTGGCTCGGGTAGACCATCGGCAGCAGCACGTCGGTCACCGGTACGAGCGTTTCCCACTGTTGCGCGACTTCGAGTGCGCCGGGAATCGTCGTCACGAGGCCGAAGATGTCGGCCGTGATGCGCACCCCCATCGGGTTGATTCGCGCCTTCGCTTCCTTGAGGAAGTTCGCGATCACCTGCGGCTTCGGCGTGTTGTCCGCGCCCGGAAAGACCTGCACCGGCAGCGACTTGTACGGCTCCGGAAAGCGGATGTAGTCGAACTGGATTTCGCGGAAGCCGAGCTTCACGAGCTCTTCGGCGACGCCGATGTTGTACGTCCAGAGCTCGCGGTTGGTCGGGTTGACCCACGCGAGCCCCTTGTGGTCGCGCCAGATCGAGCCGTCCTGCTTGCGGATGGTCCACTGCGGATTGACGCGCGCGGTGACGGAATCCTTGAACACAACGATACGCGCGATCGCGAGAATCTTGTGCGCCTTGAGCGTGTCGAGCAGCGCGCCCAGGTTGCGGATCGTGCCAGAGTTGCCCGCGTTCTTCGAGATGTTGGGGTTGCTCGAGGCGTAGTTGAGCCCGAACTCGTCCTTCATGTCGATCACGAGCGCGTTGGCTTCCGTGCGATCGCACATGGCCACGAGCTGCAACATGCGCTTCGTGGATTGCGAGGCCCAGCGGTTCACGTAGAGACCGCGAACGATCGGTGTGTCGAGGGTGGCGGCGCGCACGAGTGCGGCCGCTTGACCGACAGCGGTGGACGCGGCCTTGGGCGCGACGACGGCGGTCGCGGCCGCCTGTGCAGGCAGGGTAGAGGGCGCAGCGAGCGCGAGCGAGAGCACGAGCAAGCGGTGCAGGGTGGCGCGGGTCATGACGTGGGCGTGAGAGAGTGACAGGAGCAAAGGGCAGATATTGCGCTTCGCTTGGAATGACATCGCGCTCACTGCTCAAGGCGCCATGGGAATATCGCTATATTCACCCCCATGCGACGCCTCCTTTTCGTGGTGACCAGCATGGTGGGCGTCGCCTGTTCGCGAAGCGGGAGCCAGCCGCGCCCGCCTGCCGCCGAGTTCCTGATCACGACCGCCGAGTCCACGTATTGGGTCCACGCGGACACGGGGGGGATCAAGCTCCGCGCCGCCCCGCTTCGCCTCGCCCAGGTGGACGGTCGCTTCGTCGAGCTCTACGTGGCGGACGACGATCGCTCGTTCGAGGACGCCGTCTTCGTGAGCCAGCGCGTCTACGCCCGCGACCTGATAACCGGCGACTCCACGGTCATCTGGCGCGAGTCGCGCGTGCTCAGTGCCGCCGTGGCCTGGGGGCAGCTCCACCCGGACGCCGTTCCCCTCGGACCTGACGACGACGAAGAACACCGGGCGCGCCGACGCCAGACGGTCGATGTCGCCCTGCTCGGCGTGCACGACCGCTGGCTCTCGATCCGCACCCACGAGGACATCGAGAGCGAGCACGAGTCGCTCAAGCACCAGACCACCCGTGCGGTCATCGACGTGTCCACCGGCAATCAGGCATCGCTCGGCGACCTCTTTGGCCCCGACGAGAGCCTGCACATTCTGGCCGATGGCGAGCGGCAGCTGGTGAACATCCGCGACTCGGCCGACCGGCTGCCCACCGCTCAGCGGGCCGCGGCGCACGATCCGGTGCGTCAGCTGAAGCTCAGCGACCGTCGTTTTGCCCTCGATGTCGCCGATGGCCGGCCCGGCGCGGAACTGTTGGCGGCGTCCGACGACTTCACGGCGGGCGACGCGACCCTCGTGCTGCGCACCGTACCCGTGGCGTCGGCCACGTGGTGGACAGCCGCCGAGCGCAATCGGCATCCAGACAATCCAGACACCACGCACTCCCCAGCGAACGGTGCGACGTTCTCGCGCTGGACACGCGGGCGGTACACGGTCGTCGCCCGCGCTGATACGGGCAACGGCCCGACGACGCTCACCATTCGCGATTCGTCGGCGCGCGAATTCAACGTGATCGCGATGGCCGGTGCGGTCGAGTCGATCACGTGGCTCGATTCGTCGGAACTCTCCGCGGAAGCGCGCGCTGGCCTGACGCGCGCGTTTTCCGACGCCGCCTACTATTCAGACGAGGTGCGCACCGCCCGCTGGGCGCCGCGCGCTCCACGCTCGACCTTCCGGAGCCTCCATGCCTGGTACGCCCCGCACGCGCCGACCGGCGCGCGAATCGAACCACGAAACGTCGCGGCTCATGATGCCGACCGACGCGAACAACCTGGGCCACGTTTTCGGCGGCGCGATCTTGAGCATGATCGACACGACCGCCGCGATCAGCGCCATGCGCCACGCCCGCGCGACGTGCGTGACGGTGAGCATTGATCGCGTCGACTTTCGCGAGCCGATCCACATCGGCGATCTCGTGATCATGAAGTCCGCGGTCAACCATGCCGGTCGCACGAGCATCGAGGTTGGGGTGCGCGTCGAGGCGGAACACCTGACCACCGGAGAACGCCGACACACCAACTCCGCCTACGTGACCTTCGTGGCCGTGGACCGCAACGGGCGTCCGATCGAGGTGCCGGAACTGCTGCCGGAAACCGACGACGAGCAGCGCCGCTCCGCCGCCGCACAGGCACGCCGCGCGCGACGGATTGAAGAAGAGAAGCACGAGGCGCGCTCGTGAGCCAGCGGCGCTTGACGCTCGGGGGTTGGCATGGCGAGCGTTCGGGCATGGACTTGGGGACGCTGTTCAGCGTGGAGCAGGCCAACGCGACGCTGCCGTACGTGCAGCGCATCGTGTGCGACATCGTGACGGGCTACGGCCGTTGGCAGCAGCTCGTGCGCGACTTCGAAGTGGCCACCGCGGGAAGCCGCGCCGATGCACCGGATGCGAACGCCGATGCGCTGCAGAAGCAGGCCCAGCGCGCCGCCGAGGACATCGAGGCGTGCCAGGATGAACTCGCGAAGCTCGGCGTCGAGTTCAAGGGATACGAGCAAGGGCTCGTGGATTTTCCCGCGGAGCGTAACGGGCGGCCGGTTTTCCTCTGCTGGCAACTCGGCGAACCCGCGGTGCTGCACTGGCACGACCGCGATGCCGGCTTCGCAGGACGTCGCCCGCTCGAGGGCGAGACTTACACGGACGTTTCAAGGGACTCGACGTGATTCATCTCTGGCGGAAGCCGGTGCGCGACTGGACCGCGCCCGACGGCACGATCTATTCGGTGGAAGTGACGTTGCCCGGCACGAGCAGTGCGCTGATCATCTTCCATCGCGGCAACACGCACGAGGATCGCTACGCTACCTGGCAGGCGACCGATCGCAGCGCGCGCGCGGTGAGTGCGCGACTCGATGCGAAAGAAGTACTGGCGCAGTTGAGCGAGGCGAGCCTGCGCGAGTTGTACGTGCGGAGTGCGGTGCGCTCGGCGGGGGCCACGCCGATGTCGTCCTGAGCAAGGCGAAGGACGACCGGCTAGCGAACCAGTCGAATATCCACGCCGACTTTCACGCTCTTCCACGCCCGGTCGGCCGTCAGCGCGGGGCGCTCCTCGAGTGCGGCGGTCGCGAGACAGGCACAATCACCCAACGAGAGTCCGGTTCTCCGGGTCGCGCCTGATATCCGAGACGCCATTCTCGCGAGCGGCTCATCGAAGGGAACGGTTTCGACGCCGAGCGAGGCGAGGTATCCGGGCACTGGGCGAGGGTCGGCACCGACTCGTGCGATGCGTGCGAGCACTTCGGCGAGGTTGACGGTGCTCAGGAGGGCGCCGGGCAGCGCATCGTGCACGCGATCAGCTCCCGGCTCCCTGAGAATCAGGATGAGCAGTGCGGAGGCGTCAAGGACGGGCGCGGTGCGCCTGCGATCAGGCACGGGTCGCGCCCGACCGTCGCTCCGCGGCCAGCTCGCGCCGCTTCTCCGCGCGCCGCTCGCGAATGAGATCGTCGGCGAGTGAGACGCGCTTCGGCACCTTGCCGGCGACAAGTGCGCGCAGCGCAGCGAGCGCGGCCGCAGGCGTGGTGACGATCAACGCTCCGTTGTGCGTCGAGAGCGTGACTTCCTGGCCTGGCGTCAGGCCGAGGTCACGGCGCACTGCGGCCGGGATGAGGATGCGGCCGTTGCGCTCGATGCGCGTGCGGATGGCGGGCATGGGAGGCTCCGAGATGCAGATACAGCGCAATCTAGCACACATAGCAGAACGTGCTAGACAGCAAAGTATGGCCAACTGTGGGAGCTGCCGAACTTCAAAAGCTGGTTTCTCTCTGTGCTCGCAACGATGCGGCAGGCTCTGCCGCGGACTACTCCGCGAATCCGACGCTCAGCTCCATCCCGTCGCGCGCAATCACCGTCTCGGCGAACACGTTGCGCGACTCGCGCTCGAGGTCGCTCGTATCGCGCGTGTAGCGCGCGCTCAAGTGCGTGAGGGCGAGCTTCTTGACCCCGGCCTTGGCGGCAACCGTTGCGGCCTCTCGCGCTGTCGAATGGCCGGTCTCGATGGCCCGCGCTGCTTCTTCCTCCGCGAAGGTCGCTTCATGCACGAGCAAATCCGCACCACGCGCTGCCTCGATCGTGGCCTCAGTGGGGCGCGTGTCGCCCGTAACCACGAGCGTGCGCCCCGCGCGCGTGGGGCCCACGAGCACGCTCGGTTCGATCACGCGGCCGTCGTCGAGCGTGATCGGCTCTCCCTTGTGGATCTTTCCCCAGAGCGGGCCCTCGGGAATGCCGAGCTCACGCGCCAAGTCCGGATTGAATCGACCGCGCCGCTCTTCTTCAACGAGCGCGTAGCCGAGCGAGGGGGCGCCGCGGTGATCGAGGTTGAACGTGCGAATGGCGTAGCCATCGCGCTGGATCACGTCACCGGGAGCAAGTTCCTTCACGTCCATGGCAAACGAGAGCCGCTCGAGCCCCAAGCCGTCCATCTTCTTGAGCATGCGCTCGGCGCCCTTGGGCGCCCAGACGCGCATCGGCTCGGTGCGATCCTGCAGCACGAGCGTGCGGCACAGCCCCATGAGGCCCAGGTAGTGATCGGCGTGCCAGTGCGTGATGAGGAGATCGGCAAAGTTGAACGAGATGCCGTACTTCATCATCTGGCGCTGCGTGCCTTCACCGCAGTCCACGAGAAAGGTCTCGCCTTCGCGGACGATGGCGAGGGACGCGACATTCCGCTCGATGGTCGGGCGGGAGGCAGCTGTGCCGAGGAACTGGACGGAGAGTGACATGGGCCGCGGTCAATATACCCACGTCGCCCTGAGCAGAGCGAAGGACCTGCTTGTGATGCTCGCGCGAACGAGAGAAAAAAGAGGGTCCTTCGCTTCGCTCAGGACGACGGCCAGCGCGCGAGCAGCTGCTCGTGAATCTCCCCGTCAATGTTCGACCCGCTCACGACAATCGCGATTGGCGTCGGCAACCCCTTGAGCTTGCCCGAACGCATGGCCGCGAGTCCAACCGCGCCTGCGCCCTCGACCACCAGCCCGTGCTCGCGGTACACCCACGCGATGGCCTGGCCGAGTTCGTCTTCGGTCACGAGCACGATGTCATCCATGACGCTCATGCCCACCACGAGGCCCTCCGGATCGATCTGCCCGGCGAGTCCGTCGGCGAGCGTCGGCGGCACGGGCACCTGAACGATCTTGCCCGCCTTGACCGAGCGCGCCATCGCGTCGGTCTGATCCGATTGCGCACCGACCACGCGGATGTCCGGATTCACCGACTTCGCGTAGCGGCCGATGCCGCCAATGAGGCCACCGCCACCAACGCACACCACGAGCGACTTGATGCCCGGCATCTCGTCGAGGATTTCCTTGGCCACCGTGCCCTGGCCGGCGAAGAGCGCGTCGCCATCGGTCGAGCTCACGTAGGTCGCCTTGCTGACGCGCGCCTGCTCGATCGCGGCGACGTGCGCCTCGTCGTAGTCGGCGGAACTCGCTTCCACCGTGGCGCCCAGCTCGCGAATGCCGCGTTGCTTGACCATCGGGCTCGTGATGGGCACGAACACGACGCAGGCGATGCCGAGCTCCCGTGCGGCCCATGCGCAACCGAGTCCGTGATTGCCGGCCGATGCGGTGACGACGCCGTTTTGTTTCTGCGCGTCGGTCAAGGTCGCGAGCGTGTTGTACGCGCCGCGGATCTTGAAGGAGCCCGTGCGCTGCGCGCACTCGAGCTTGAGGAATACGCTTCCGCCCGCCAATGCGCCGAGCGCAGGGGACTGGAGCAGCGGTGTGCGGTCGGCAACCCCGGTGAGGCGACGAGCCGCGGCGACTACGTCGTCAGCCGTGACATCAGTGAACATGCGCAGAAGCTAGCGCATGGACGCGGAAGTACCCGCTGCGCGCGTGTTCACTCCATCACGCCCGTGGCGGGAATCGTCACGCAGGTGGTTGTTGGTGTGTCGCGCGTCACACGCGCATCACACGCGCATCACCCCTTCATCACAGGCACATGCGTGCGCTACAACCCCAGCCCCACCTGCCCCTCGCCGTTCCACCGGTTCTCGTACCCCTTGGCGTCGAACTTCTTGTAGGCGCGCTGCAACGACATCGAGCGGATGGTGCCCCACACCGCACGCTCGCCCCACGGCCGGTCGAACTTGCCGAAGCACCACTGGATGCCGCCGTACGAACTCGGGTCGCGGCCGTCGAGCGCCCACTTGTTGTTGAGGTACACGAGGTGCGCCATCGCCTCGGAGTACTTGGCCGTCCAGGTGAGCACCGACTTGCCCCAGTACATGCGCATGACGTTGTGAATGGAGCCCGTGGCCACAAGCTCACGTTGCGCGGCGTTCCAGAGCGGTTCGTGCGTCTCGGCGTTTTCGAGTTGCTCGAGAGTGTAGATCGCTTCGCGCTTGTCGCCCACGTGCTTGCGCATGGTCTCATGGATCCACGGCGGCAATGCGTGCACGGTGCCAAAGCGCGGATTCTTGTGACACATGTTGAGCGAGAGCTCGCGCCAGGTGAGCAGCTCATCGAGGAACTTCTCGACCGCTTCTTTGTGGCCCGTGGCCAGCGCCGTGCGCGCGACTTCAGCGGCGCTCACCTGTCCGAAATGGAGATACGCGGACAAGCGAGACGAGCCGAGCGTGTCGGTGGGGTCGGAGCGGCGCTCGTCGTAGTGGGGGAGCGCGCTGTCGCAGAAGGTGGCGAGGCGCGCGAGGGCCGCGGTGCGTCCGCTCGGCGTTTCACGCACGGGCGGCACGGTATGGTCGATTTCGCACTTTGCGACTTCGGCGGCAATGTCGATGCGCTTGAAATCGAGCGT
The DNA here is from genome assembly GCA_043744185.1 of Gemmatimonadota bacterium. GTDB lineage: Bacteria > Gemmatimonadota > Gemmatimonadetes > Gemmatimonadales > Gemmatimonadaceae > JACPPC01. The sequence goes on from JAYTVE010000206.1 coordinate 8,536, forward strand.
GTCGAGTTCGAGCGAGGCGAGCAGTGCGGCGGAGACTTTCTTCTTCGGCGCGCGATCGAGCACCGGCTCCAGCGCATGATCGCGCACGCGGAGAATCTTCGGACGAATGGTGCGCGCGGCCCACTCTTCCTTTTCGAACGAAGAGGCGGGGAGCACGCCGTGGCTGTCCACGGCCTCCACGCGCACGCCAGCGCGCTCCGCGAACCGGCGCGTGCGCTCGGCGATGCCGGCGGTGGGGAAGGCATCGGTGATAACCGTCACAGCGCGGCTGGCTATGTGGTCAACAACGCGACGGTTGTCGTTGCGTCGGCGCCGCAGCGTGAACGCATAGGTGAGGCCGAGCGAGCCGGCGCGTGCGGCCAGTTCGCGGGCGTTTTCGAGGATGAACGTGTGGATCCGGTCGTTGGCGTGCTCGTAGGTCGGATCGAGGCCCTGGTAGACCAGCAGGGGCTTGCCCGCGCGGTCGGCCACGAGGGTGGCGTGGCGGAGGGCCCAGTTCTCCTCGAAGCGATGCGTAGACTGCATCCAGTACAGCACATAGGCCCCGCTGGCGCGCTCGGCGGCGTCGTTCAGGACGACGCGGCGGGCGCTCAGTTGGTCGGCAACGTAGGGAGAGTCGAGAGTGTGCATCTTGTTGCGTCAACGAGAGTTGCGCGCAGGGCGTTCCTGCGGTGAGGCACCCTGCTGGAAACTTGACTTCCCGTTGCCGATACCTAACTTGTTGCAGGCAACGGCCCTGCGCGGTTTGCGGGGCCGTTTCGTTTCTCCGGATTGGTCGTCTTATGGGCGGCCAGCGCGGGGTCCCAAGGGGCTGTAGCTCAGCTGGGAGAGCGCTGCAATCGCACTGCAGAGGTCAGGGGTTCGATCCCCCTCAGCTCCACTCAATAGGCCGTATACAAGGCCGTGACCCAAGGATGATGGAACCTTGGCATGGCTCCTGCAATATTAAGCGTTGCCCGCCGCCATTCCGTAGGACGTAGAGTTCCAAAGATGGTGTGCGTGGCTCAACTACCGGGTTCGCCCGGACCGTGCCCCGGCTCTCGAGAGAGAGGCCGGGGCGCTTTTTTGTTTGGGGTGGGCGGCGCTCCATTTCAGCACGATGCCGCGCCGGTGAAGCGAGGTCTGATGGCTTTCGCGCGCGCTGAACCGGCGCATTCGCGTGTCCCACAAAACATAGCACCTAGTGTTAGGTAACACTGGGTGTTAGGATACCCGATGCCCGCCGCTCCTCGACCGCTTCCGCGAACCTTCCAGACGAAATTCTTCGCCCGTCAGGCTCGCAAGGCGAGGATTGGCGTGGAGGAGTTGCGGCGGATTCTGCAGGAGGTTGCCGAGGGCAAGGCGATCGACCTCGGAGGGGGCGTCTTCAAGAAGCGCCTGCAGCACAATGCCTATCGCTCGATCCTGCTGGCGAAAAGTGACGCCTACTGGGTGCTCGAATTCTTGTTTGCGAAGAAGGACGCCGCGACGATCACCCCTGCCGCGCTCGACGGCTTTCGCACCCTCGCCAGCGCGTATGCCAACCTGAAGCCAGCCCAGCTCGCACAGTTGCTGCGGACCGGAGAGTGGGAGGAAATCATCCATGACAACCACCCGTAAGTCGTCCAACGTCTCCACGAAGACAACGCGGCCGCGCGCCACCGCCGCCGCGCGCGCGCGTCGCTACAAGGACGACGTGTCGGAAGCCTTGCATCGATCGGCGAGCGCGCTGCATGGCGTCGGGGCCCTCGATCCACAGACCATGCGCAACTTCGATTTGGCGTGCATCGAAGCGCCCGCGGCATGGGACAAACAGAAAATTCAGCGCCTACGGCACCGATTCCATATGAGCCAGCCCGTCTTTGCGGCGTACCTGAATTCCACGCCGAGCACGGTGGCTCAGTGGGAAAGCGGGGCGAAGCGGCCATCGAACATTGCCGCGAAGCTGCTCCAGGTGTTCGAGAAACACGGACCGGAGTATCTGAAGTAGGTCACTGACGGCGGAAGCATCACCTGACGAGCGCGGTCGAGCGGCGGCGCTATGTCCAGCGCGGGCCGAGAAGACTGTGTCGGAATCGGGCAACTGGGCCGTGGTGACAAAGACTGACGCGGCAGAGACTCGTCAACGAGGATGCGCACGGTCCGCCAATGCTTCGCCCGCAAGCTCCAGCGCCGCAATCGCCTGCTGTCGTGTCACACTCGGGAAGGCATCGAGAAACGTCTCCAGCGGATCGCCAGCCGAGAGGTAGTCGATCAGGTTCTGCAGTGGCACTCGTGTGCCGACGAAGACCGGCGTGCCACCCATGATATCCGGGTCGCGATGGATCGGGAGGTGAACAGCGGTCACGATGGGCTCCGAGGATGCCGACGCTCAGAAGCTACAACGGCAGGACGATCGGCGCGAAGTACGACTCGGGGTAGAGGTAGTCGTCGCCTGATTCGTCGATCACGCGTACCTGATTGCGCTGCGCAGCGACGCGGTCCGGGAGCACCAGGTAGATCGTGCGGCGCTCGAGGGACACCTCGTAGCCCGCATTGCGATGACACAGTACGAGTCGACGCGGGGTGGCCATGGTTGGGAGTCGAGTCACTAAAGCAGGTCCTCGGCTTCGCTCAGGATGACGAGGCTCGCCCGGGGCTACTTGAAGGCAGCCGCCGCGTCCTTGCGCATGGCCGCGAACAGCTCCGCGAAGAACTTCGCCTCGTCGCGTTCGCTGGCGCCGTTGAAGTCGCCGGCCACGGTGCCGCTCAGGGAGCCGATCCAGCGAATGACTGCGCTCTCGCGCACGAAGCCGTGCGTCTGGCGCGAGATGGTGGTGGGGGCGTTGGCGGAGTCCTTGAACACGATGCGCCAGGTGGCGCCGTCGCCCTGGAAGGGGCGCTTGAGGCTGCCATCAATGAGGCGCGCGACGCCCAGGGGGAGCTGCCACTTGGGGGCGCGATTCATGCGCACGTTCCAGCCGCGTTCGGTGGGGGTGTGCACGAAGGTGAAGTCGGTGACGAAGTTGGAGACGCCGACGGTGAACATGCCGACCTTGGCCTTGGTCTCGATGTCGAGGGTCATGTCGTCGGGCATGGGGCGCGGGGCGCCCTCGAAGGGGAGCAGGGCCCCGTTGTGCACGCGCCAGCGGAGTTCGGTGCGGCCGCGCGCGCCGTCCAGGTAGAACCAGACCACCCCCTGCTTGTCGCGCAGCGTGAGGCGCCACGAGGCGTTGAGCAGGTAGGTGCGCACGAAGGCGCTGAAGGCGGGGAGCGTGGCCGCGATGCGCTCCGGGTGGATGGTGGTCTGGAGGAGCATGGCGCTCGAGCCGTCGGACAGGGGCAGGGCGCGGAGGCTATCCAGGTCCCAGAGGCGCGCGGCCGAGGCGGCGGTGAGGGGGATGGCCTTGTAGAGCTCGCCCTTGAGCTGCGCGTCGGTGCGCCCCTCGCCCATGGTGAGCAAGAGCGTGAGCAGGCGCGCCATCTCGTCGGCCTTCACCGTGCCGATGCCGAACTCCACGCCGGCGGTCCATTCCCAGTCCTTCTCCGGGGTGCGGCGGAGCGTGATGCTGTGCCGCGCGTCGGCCAGGGCGACGATGGGCGGGAGCGGCGCGCGCTCCTGCATGACGTAGCCGAAGGGGAGGAAGCGACCGAAGGCGGTGAAGGTGGCGGAGGAGTCGGTGTGGGCGAGCCAGACGCCGGTGTCGGACCAGACCTTGGAGGGGACGAGCCAGGCCTTGGCGATCTTGGTGCGGGCGACGGCGTAGCGAGGGGAGCGGTGGGAGGCGTTGAAGCGGTCGGCGAGGGCGGTGAAGAGCTGGGCGCTGTTGCGGGCGCGCTCGGCGTCGGCGGTGCCGAGTCCGTCGAGGGCGGGTCGGCAGGCGGCGGCGCCGAGGGTGAGCGAGAGGGCGAGGGCCGCGGCGGAAACGCGCACGTGGGTGGTCTGGCGGGGTTGAACGAAGGGGGTGGTGCGTCTAAGCTTAGCGGTCTGCTGATGCTCTCGGGTGTGCCCTTGGGTGTTGGCGGGTGGTTTGGATAATTGATGCCCCTTGGTGTAACTGGCAACACGCCTGACTCTGGATCAGGAGAGTCCTGGTTCGATCCCAGGAGGGGCAACTGAATTCATGGAAAGCCCGGCAATCGGCTGATCGATTGCCGGGCTTTATATGTGGCGTCGGGCTGCGGTCCGCCCGGTCGCCTTGATGCTCACCGACAGGCCGAGCCGCGCCAGCATGTCCACCAGCGAGTCGATGCTGAACTTCTCGACCCGACCGCGGGTGAGGTTGGACACGCGTGGTTGCGAGACTCCCATGGCCTTGGCCGCCTGCGCCTGCGTGAGGCCGCGTCGCTTGATGAGGCGCGAGAGCTGCATCATCAGGTCGGCGCGCACGAGCATGTGCGCCGCCTCTTCGCTGGAGAAGCCGGCGTCGCGGAAGACGTTGCCGGACGAGCGGACGATCCGGGTTCGCGTCATCTAGCGTCCTCCACGAGTGCGCACGACGGCGGTGAGCCGAGTGCGCGCGACGGCGATGTCGAGCACACGTCGGAGGTCGAAGCCCAGGGCGCGCCGGGCGTTTTCGGGAAGCGCTCGCGGGGCGTTGCGGGAGGAGCCGACCCAGTACAGGTCTTTGCTCGACATGAAGTATACAAATTTGTATATAATGGCGCACTGACGCGGTCGAGGCGTCTGCGGCGTCCTGTCGCCACATCTCGCAGGCGACGGGACGCGCGCACAAGTGTGCGTGAAGCGGCCGAACCGGGCGTAACCGAAGGATTGCGCTGAGGAAGGTCTCCGTTGCCCCCCGTCACCCACTCGTGCGTATTGCGGGAGGCAGACCTTCTTCGCACCCTTCGTGAGTCAGGCGGCGGTTCAGCCTGCCCGCACTATGCGTCAGTTCCATCAATGGACAGTTGAAGCAGGCAGGACGCAGCCCGTCGTTGTACGCGCGCGACCAGCAATGCGATCGTGTCATGGTCAAGCCCGTCTGAGAAGGCGGTGGCGGCAGCACGTTCTGCCGCAGACGGTATCGCCGTCGCCAGCTCGCGCGCGCGCGCCAGGAGCTGCGCTTCGTCCATGCCGAGCTTGCGTGCAAGCTTCGCCCACCGGTACTTGTTGATTCGTCGGAGTTCGTACTCTCCCCCGATGCTCATCGCCAGCTTCACGCCGTGCAGGTGATCGTCGTCATACGGCAGATAGCTCTCGATGTCGTACAAGGGCGCAAGGCGCACGTTGCCACGTCCTGCCAGCAGGAGCGAGTAGTTCTTCGCGTGCGTGTCCGTCGCTGCCAACAGCCACGCGAGTATCAGGGAGTCCAGAAACCGGTCGACGTCCTCACGTGAACGCGTCGAGTAATCGCGGAGCGTTGCCACGATCATGGCGATGTCTGGTCCGCCGTCTGCCTCGTACTTCACGTCGGGCAAGATGGCGGACGCCTGACAGAAGTCCTCTTGGTGGATGCGCCGAAAGCGGCCGGCAACCTCTACGCGGTCGTAGCGCTCTACAACGATGGCGATCTCGTCCTCGAATCGTCGAACCGCGGACCGCGCCGCGGCCATTCCCAACTCCGCGGCGATCGACAGGCACAGGTGCTCGTTTTCGGCAAACCCCGGTAACGACATCGCCGGTGGCTTGAGAATGCGGTTGGTGGGTGTGCGACCCGATGGGCGAGCCCACCGGCCGCCCGTTTCGAGGAGCGCGATCTTGGGTTGTGCCCCTGCGACGCTGAACTGCCCGGCATGGGGTGAACTCGGGCTGGGAACTCCGTGTGTGCGCACCGACCGCAGGTCCCTGGCAATGTCGGCATCGGAGAGCGACTCGCCCTCGAATGCCGCGTCGTCGCTTGCCAAGAGTGCATCGACGTGTTCGGGCGCTGCGAACTGAATGGCGCCGGCACAGTCTGCCCCCATGTGGGTGAGCAGGGCTACCGGATTCTGGGAGGAGACGTGAAAGCGCTTGCCATACTGCCCAAGCGTATGGTGATTGTCCGGGAGCAATCCCCACAAGAACGCATTCACCTGCGTGTGGCCGTGGTCGCTTGCCGTGAGCGGCATGGACAGCGAGATGGGATACGCGTCGGCTGCACGGCGCCACGCGGGGTCGTACGAGAATGAGAGCTTGCCTTGCGCGTGCTGACGAATGGTTCCGACGACCTGTCCATCGAGCAGCGCGACCAACGCAGCCTTCGCTCCTGGGTGCTTCCCGCGATGCGCGGGTGTCATCACGAGCGCCCTCTCGGCGCACGCGCGCCGCTCACGACCGCGTCGAGGTCGGTCGATTCGGTGTGTGGTGGCAGCGGGTTCCGGTCGTGTGCGGTCAGCTCAATGCCCAAGGCGCGAAGGGCGCGCAGGACCAGTGAGAGTTCGGCATTCGGTCGCCCCGCTTCGAGATCAATCACCCAGCGCCGACTCACGCGTATCATCTCGGCCAGTCGTGCCTGCGTGAGCCCTCGTCGTTTGCGGTACTCGCGGACGAGCGGACCAATTTCCTTGGCTGTCGTGATGATCATCTTCGGGTACCTCGTGGAATCGGTCAGCAAGGTGGTTATGGGCGACTCGTGACCGTTGTATAATATATGCTACTTCGGAATTATGTCGCCTAAAGGTTACGCTCACTATGTGTAGCTCATAAAGTACATTTATTGAATGTCGCTTGCAAGCATCATCTTGGGAAATGAAGCAACTGCAACGATCCCGGAACGGCAGTTTCAACCTCCCGGTCCCACGTGCGAGGAGCATCCATGCTGATTGCGCAACAGATGCACGGCTCCTCCCTCGGCTACTCCACCCTCTTCGCCCTCATCGCCGCCGAGTCCCTCGGCATCCCCCTCCCCGGCGAAACCGCCCTCATTACCGCCGCCGCCCTCGCCGCCCAGGGCCACCTCTCCCTCCCGCTCGTCATCATGACCGCCATTTCCGCCGCCATCCTCGGCGACAACGGCGGCTACTGGATCGGACGACGCGGCGGCACCGCGCTCATCGCGCGCTACGGCCACGCGCTCCACGTGCGCCCCGACCACCTCGCGCGTGCACGCGCCTTCTTCGAGCGGCACGGCCCCAAGACCGTCTTCCTCGGCCGCTTCGTGGCGGTGTTGCGCACGTGGGTGGCGGTGCTCGCTGGCGCGTCGGGCATGCGGTACGGCCTCTTCATGGCGTACAACGCGATCGGCGGTGTTGTCTGGTCGCTCACCTTCGCGGGGCTGGGGTACGCGTTCGGCGCCAATCTGCCCCGGCTGACGCACTCCGTTGGGCGCGCGAGCCTCGTGCTGGCGCTGCTCGTTGCACTGGCGGTGGTGGTCGTGCTCGCGCTCCGCTGGATGGCCGCCAATCGCGACGCCGTGACGGCTGCCGCACAGCGCGCGTGGCAGCGCACGATCGCCTGGCCGACGATTGCGCGCGTCATTGCACGCTACCCGCGCGCGTACACCTTCCTCACGGGGCGCTTTGCCCGCAGTGAAGCCTTGGGCCTGCACCTCACGCTCGGCTTCCTCGTCAGCTTCGGCGGGATGCTCGCCTTCAGCGCCATTACCGAAGACGTGCTCGAGCGCGAGGGACTCGTGCGCTTCGACGTGCAGCTGCTCCAGTGGCTCGAATCGCAGGCCACGCCGCTCGGATACTCCATCTTTCAGGCTATCACGCAAGTCGGAAGTCCGCTCGTCATGGCGGTGCTCGGCGTCGTGGTGGCGCTCGCGCTCGCGCTCAAGCGCCAGTGGATCGCGCTCACGGGCTGGATTGCCGCCTTTGCCGGCGCGGGGCTCCTGAACCTCGGGCTCAAGCTCGTCATCCAGCGGCCGAGGCCGATGGGCGCGGAGCGGCTCGTGTCGAGCGAGTCGTGGAGCTACCCGAGCGGGCACGCGATGGGGTCGCTCATCGGGTACGGGATGCTGGCGTACCTGGTGTGCGTCTATCTGGTGAAGCGACGTTCCCGGCAGGTGGTGGTGTGGGGCGCGGCCGCGTTGCTCGCGCTCGCCATTGGGGTGAGCCGGCTGTACCTGGGCGTGCATTACTTCAGCGATGTGGTGGCGGGGTACGCGGCGGGGTTGTTGTGGCTGGCGGCGTGCGTGTCGGGGGTGGAGGTGGGGAGGCGGTGGGGTGGGGCGGACGCCGCCGTGGAGCCTTTGAAGTCGACGTCCTTGCTGTAAGTCGCTATTCCGTAAACACTTGCACGCTCCTGCTCGCGGTCGACCCGGCTGGCGACCTCGTGTCATTGCATGATGTCAGAAAAACATATATACTTCTGACATGCTCCCCACGACCCTGAGTCTCCCCGAGCGCATTCTCGCGCACTTCGAGCACCTGCCCGAGGGCACGCCTCTCTCGGCCAAGGCGCTGCTCGGCATGGGCAGTCGGGCCGCGGTGGATCAAGCGCTCGCGCGCCTCACGCGGAGCGGCGTGTTGTCGCGCGTGGCGCGCGGCGTGTATGTCCGCCCGCGGAAGACCCGGTTCGGACTCGTGCATCCGGAGGCGGCCACTGTGGTGCAAGCATGGGCCGCCGCGCGCGCCGAGGTGGTGGTGCCGGCGGGTGCCTCGGAGGCCAACGGGTTGGGGCTCACGCGGCAGGTACCGATCCGTTCGGTGTATCTCACGGCGGGCCCAAGTCGGACATTGCAGCTCGGGGGCCAGACGGTGGAGCTGCAGCATGCGCCGGGGTGGAGGCTCGCGTTGCCTGGACAGCGCGCGGGCGCGGCGTTGCGTGCGGTCGAGTGGATGGGTGAGCGGCACGCACCGGAGGCGGTGGCCAAGCTGCGCACCGCGCTGACGCGTTCCGAACGACAGGCGTTGCTCGGCGCGATTCGCGGACACATGCCGGCGTGGCTCGCGGCGTCGATGACGGCGCTTGCTGCGGGCTGAGAGCTACTTCCGGCTCACGCGCGCGGAGCAGAGCGATCTGCTTCTCGCGGCGAGCGCACAGCTGGGTCGCCCGAGCGCGTTGGTCGAGAAGGACATCTGGGTGGTGTGGACACTCGGCGCGCTGTTCGCGATGCCGGAAGGCGCCTACTTGGTGTTCAAGGGCGGAACGTCGCTGTCCAAGGCGCACGGATTGATCAAGCGGTTCTCCGAGGATGTGGACGTGACGTACGACGTGCGCCGTCTCTCGCCGACGCTCGAGCAACACCCCGAGCGATGGCTACCGGCGAATTGCAGCCAAGCCGACAAGATCGCCGGGGAGGTTCGGACGATGTTGCCGCGATGGGTGGCGGACGCGTGCATGCCTGCGCTTGAGCGTCAGTTGACGGAAGACGAACTGAGCGCCACCATCACGGCGGTGGATGGCGGCATGAGCGTCGAGATCATGTACGACGCGGTTGCTGCGCATCCTGGCTACGTGCGGCCGGCCGTTCTGATCGAGTTCGGTGCGCGGTCCACCGGCGAGCCAGCGGCGGTCATGCCGGTGGCGTGTGACGCGGCGGCTGTTGTCCCAAGCGTGGAGTTCCCGACCGCCAACCCGCGCGTGATGACCGCCGAGCGTACGTGGTGGGAGAAGGCGACCGCGGCGCACGTGTATTGCCTCAACGGCAAGATGCGCGGCGAGCGACTCGCGCGGCATTGGTACGATCTGTTCGTGCTTGGTGGCCGGGATCGCCGGCATGATGAGGAGCATGCTCCTCATCATCATGTGGGAACTGCGGCGATGGCCGATCGCGCGCTCGGACGCGAGGTCGCGCGGCACAAGAACATGATGTTCGCCGAGAACGATTCCCACGGTGGGAAGATCGACTACCTGCTCGCGGTCAGTGGGAAGCTTCAACTCGTGCCGGAAGGAGCTTCGCGAGCGGTACTCGAGGCAGACTACGGCCGGATGCTCGGCTCTGGGCTGCTGCCGTCGGATGCTCCGGACTTCGCGCAGCTGATGCGCGGGTGCGCAGAGATTGCGCGACTCGCGAATGATGTGGCGACCGAAGATCAGGCGGTGTAGGCCCCCAGCAGGCTTCCGTGCTTCCTGTTGCAGCCGCACTTGCTCGGTCTCAATGACAGTGATATCCTCCTAATCGCACCGCATGGGACGCTGTCTTGACCACCCTGCGGTGCACTTCAGGGGGCCCGTGCGCGGGCCCTCTTTTTTGTGCCGGTTGGGACGGGCGCGTTTGCTGAACACGGGGAGAAGGCTCAAGGAGAAGGCGAAGCGCGAACTCGGGAGGGCCATGCAGGCGGCTGCGAGAAGGTTGCAATTGGCCGGTACGTAACCTTGCAATCAGCCAACACCCGAGCCGGCCCACCATCAAGGACTACGTCACCCTCCTGGAGCGCGTCTTCCTGCTGGAGCAGCTGCCACCCTGGCACCGGAATCGCCTGAGCCGTCTGATCAAGACGCCCAAGTTGCATGTCGGAGATACCGGCGTCGCCAGCGCACTGCTCGGCATGGACGCCGATGCGCTGGCGCAGGACCGCGAGACGATGGGACAGCTGCTCGAGACGTCCGTGGTGCAGGAGATTCGTCGGCAGGCGAGCTGGCGAGACGAGGACATTCGCTTTCACCACTTCCGGACCAAGGAAGGCGCCGAGGTGGATCTGGTGCTCGAACAGGGCGCGCGCACGGTAGCGGGCGTGGAGGTCAAGGCGTCGGCGACCGTGACAGCCGCGGACTTTCGTGGACTCCGCAAGCTGCGCGACGCGTTCGCTACGCCGCGGACATGCCGACCACGACCCCCAGACGTACCCATCGGTCGAGCCCCAGGAGAATCGAACTCTCCGAAAAAACTGGAGAGTTCAAGTCGGGGGCCATCGAGAGGTCCGACGACAAGTCAAGCTCTGCAGCCTCGGAGACCCCATGACCACCGCACGTGAGCACGCGTCCGCCGACCTCACCGAACTGAAGCGCCGCGTGGCCCCCGGCCAGCGCGAGGGACACTTCCATGTCGCCCTCTTCGGGCTGCGGAAGTACGACGCGCTGTCGGTCGTGAGCCGGATCGAGCGTGGCCTGACCTACGCCGCGTTCGAGCGGTTTCAGCGCAACACCGAGCTCTCGTTTCGCGTGCTCGCACAGGCGGCCGAGATCCCCGAACGCACGCTGGCGCGGCGCAAGGAGGCGGGGCGCTTCGAGCCGAGCGAGACCGACCGCCTCATGCGCACGTCGCGCATTGTCGCGCGGGCCATCGAGCTGTTCGACGGGAGCGTCGCGAGCGCGCGGCAGTGGCTCACGAGCCCCGTGGCCGCGTTCGGCGGGCGCGCACCGATCGAGTTCGCGGCGACTGATGTCGGTACCATCGAGGTTGAGAACGTGATCGGCCGACTGATGCACGGCATCCCGACCTAGCCTCATGCGGGTCTGGCGCATGGCGAAGACGCGCTACGCGCCGAGCGCATTCGACGGCGAAGGCGCCAAGCGCTTTGGTGGTCGATGGAACAGCACCGGCACACGAGTCGCGTACGCCTCGAGCAACTCGGCGCTGGCCGTGCTCGAGGTGCTGGTGCACATGACCGCGGGAGGCGCGCTCACGGGCTATTCGCTGATTGCAGCCACGCTGCCGGATGCGCTGGTCGACGTGCTGCCAGCGGATGCGCTGCCCGCGAACTGGAAGGCGTCGCCGGTGCCGCCGTCGGTGCAGATGATCGGCGATGCGTGGGTGCGATCGGTGCGGTCGCTGGCGCTGCGGGTGCCGAGCGTGATCGTGGAGGGAGGATTCAACTATCTGGTCAATCCGGCGCACAAGGATGCGCGGCGGATGACCATCGAGTCCATCACGAGGTACGAGTTCGATCCACGGATGCGGCTTTAGGCGAGTCGACGGTGTGACCAGTCGAGGCGAGCGACGCGACCCGTCGGCTTGTCCAGCGACGTGGGCAGCAGTAGACTTAGTCCATTCACCTTAGTCCATTAGACCATGGATTCCGTCAACATCCACGAAGCCAAGACCCAGCTCTCCAAGCTCGTCGAGCAGGCCGTCCACGGTGAGCCGTTCATCATCGCCAAGGCCGGCAAGCCGCTCGTGAAGGTGAGCGCGCTCGACGCCCCAGCGGCGCCCAAGCGCATCGGCTTCCTGGCCGGCGAGATCCATGTGCCCGATGACTTCAACACCATCGGCAGCGACGAGATCGCGGCGCTGTTCGGCACGGGCGAGTGAAACTCCTGCTCGATACGCAGCTGCTGCTCTGGGTCGCTGGCGACCATCGGCGGCTCACACCCAAGGCGCGCAAGCTGCTGAACGATCCCGCCCACGAGCTCCTCTTCAGCGCGGCGAGCCTGTGGGAAGTCGCCATCAAGCGCTCGCTCGGCCGCGCCGACTTCACGGTCGAGCCGCGCGTGCTCAGGCGCGGGCTGCTCGACAACGGCTACGGCGAATTGCCGATCACCAGCCAGCATGCCGTTGGTATCGATGCGCTGCCGCCGCTGCACAAAGATCCGTTCGATCGGCTGCTGCTCGCGCAGGCGCTCGCGGAGGGGATCACGCTCGTGACGACGGACGCGCAGTTGGCGCGCTACGATGGGCCGATCCGAAAGGTGTGAGCGCAATGGCGTGCCTGCGGATTGGACCCTCACCCCGGATCCTCCGGCAAACTCTCATGCTGCTTCCGCAGCCGCCCAAACGTCCAGTTCGCACTCAGCACCAACCCCCGAATCACGCGCAACCGGTTGGACTCCTGAACGAACCGCGGGTCAATCGTCGTCGAGATCTCGGTTGCCGAGTTGAACGGGTCGATGATGCGGAGCGTGAGCGCCAGACGATCGTCCATCAGCTTCTGGCGGATGGCGATGCTCGGGCGGAGTTGGGCGCCCTGCGTGCCCTGCTCGACGGCCTGCGGGGCGCGGTAAGTCACGAGGCCCTGCACGTCGAGCGTCCTGTTGACGCGCCAGGCGAGGTTGGCACGCGCGGTCCACACAAATGCGTCGGCCGAGAGACCGGCGCCGAGGTTGGCGGCGTCGCTCACCTGGCGGAAGCCGCTGGCGCCGACGAAGCCGGTGATGGCGCCGACGCTGCGGCCGACGGTGAGATCAACACCATAGGCGTCGCTCGTGGCGACGTTGGCGAAGGTGCGCGTGGCGACGCCGAGTGAGTCGATGGTGCGGATGGGACGGATGGCGTCGGTGGTGCGGCGGAAGAACGGGGAGAGCTGCACGGTGACGTTGCCGCTCTGGTGCTGGTAGCCCAGTTCGTACGAGCGGGTGTACTCGGGGCGGAGGTACGGGTTGCCGCGCGAGACGTTGAGCGGGTCGGTGTAGACGAGTGACGGATCCACCTGGAAGCCGGGGTCGGGACGGCGGATGCGCTCGGAGACGCTGACCTTCACCTGGTCGTTGTCGGTGACGTTGTACGCCGCGAGCGCGCTCGCGAAGTGGCTCCGATACTGGTTGTCGTACGTGGAGTCGAGCGTGCGCAGGTGGAACGAAGTGGCCGCATCTTCGAGCCGCAGACCGGCCTGCAGCAACCAGCGACCGACCTGCGCGCTGAGCACGCCGTACAGCGAGTGCGTGCGCTGCGTGGAGGTGAAGTTGCTGATGCGGTTGGAGTCGGGGGCAAAGACTCCGGTGCCCAGGTTCTGCATCTGCACGTCGTAGCGCGTGTCCCAGCCCTGCAGCAGCCACTTGTAGCCGGCGTCGAAGCGCAGCCAGCTGGTAAGTGGCTTGACCCAGTCGGCCTTCACGAACGTTTCGCTCGGCGCTTCCAAGCCATACTGCTGCTCGATGGCCGTGAAGCCGGTGCGGCTGAAGTCGAGGGCGAGCGTGTGTGCCTTCACGTCGCGCGGGCCCTCCTCGTCGGCGCGATAGAGGCGCGCGTCCACGCTCAGCTTGTGCCCCTTCTGCTCGAAGGCGTGCCGCCAGCCGGTGTTGAGGTCGAGGTTGTAGCGGTGGTTGCTATTGATGGTGACGCGATCGTTGGCCGACGCGAAGGCGCGCGCCGCATCGAGGTTGCGATAGACGTTGCTGTCCACCTCGAACTCGTAGCGGTGGCTGAACAGGGCGTCGAAGTTGAGTTCGTCCTGCTTGGTGGCCTGATAGGCGACGCGCCCCGTGAGCGTCGTCCCGTACTGCCGCGTGTCCTGCTGCGCGTGCTCGGCGAGGTACGTGAGCGGCGACACCTGCAGGTTGTCGCGGTTGATGATGTCCGTGCGCAGCCACGCCGTGCGGAAGCCGCTGGCGCTGCCGAAGAGGGTCCACTTGCCCTGCTGCACGCCGACGCTGGCGCCGACGGTGGCGTTGCCGGTAGTGGCACCCGAGATGGTCATGCCGCCGCTCGTGCCGGCGTCGGGCTCGCGCTTGAGGACGATGTTGATGATGCCGGCGCTGCCGTCGGGGTCATCGCGCGCCGAGGGGTTGGGGATGACCTCGACGCGCTCGACGATGTCGGCGGGGAGCGAGGCCAAGTAGTCGCCCAACTGCTGCGCCTTGAGCGGGCTCGGGCGGCCGTTGATCTGGATGGTGACGCCGGAGTTGCCGCGGAGGCTCACGACGTTGTCGATGTCCACGTCCACCGAGGGGACGTTGCGCAGCACGTCGAGGGCGTTGCCGCCGCGCACGGAGGGCATGTCCTTGACGACGTACTGGTTGCGGTCGGGGGCGAGCGTGACGAGATCGGCCTCGCCGGAGACGGTGACCTTGGTGAGCTCGGGCGGGCGGACGACGAGGGCGATGGCGCCGAGGTCGGTGGTAGCGTCGCTGCGGACGTCGACGCCGGGGATTTCGCGCGGCGCGTGGCCGATGGCGAAGACGCGCACGCGATAGCGACCAGCGGTGGCGCGCACGCGGACGGCGCCTTCCTCGTTGCTCGTGGCTCGTTCGACGGCGGCGAGGGTACCGGCACGCAGCACCTCGACGCGCGCCCCCACGATTGGCGTGGCGGCGCCCTCGGCGATGATGCGGGCGCGGATTTCGCCGGTGGAGTCCTGGGCCGAGAGGACGGAGAGCGGGAGGAGGACGAGCGCGAGGAGCGGACGCAGGAGCACGATGAGCGGTGACGGAGTTTCGAGTGTCGGAGAGCGGGGAACGTATGGGGCGCCCATGACAACGGGCTGACGGGTGGAAGTGTTCGCGGCGATGCAGCATGGCGCGATGCGCACCTCGAGCGAGCGGGTCCGTGGACTGCTGCTGAGCGCCAACTGGACGCTCGGGCGGCAGCGGAAGCCGCATGAGCAGCTGCCGGAGGGTCCGGGGTGAGGAGGCGCCGCAAATACTCCTCTTGACAATAGTCGTTGAAACGACAATTGTAGGTCCGTGCACCCCTCCCTCGGTTCCCAGATCAAGCAGGCCCGCGCCTTCCGCTCCCCGGAGCAGGAGGTGGTCCTCGGCATCCGCCGCGTCGCCGCACAGCTCATGGCGCCGTGGGAGCGCTTTCTCAAGCGCGAGGCGGCCCTGTCTCCGAGCCTGTACAACGTGCTGCGGATCCTGCGCGGCAGTCACCCGCGTCCGCTGACATGCGGCCAGATCGGGGATCGCACGATCACCAACGACCCGGACATCACGCGGCTCGTGGACCGCCTCGCCGCGCGCGGCCTCGTGTCGCGCACACGGAGCGACGTGGACCGGCGCGTCATCGACGTCCACGTCA
>JAYTVE010000207.1:0-6250 GCA_043744185.1 Gemmatimonadota bacterium
ACGGAGTTCGCCACGCGCACGGGCGTGAAGCCGATCAAGGGCGGTGTCCACCCGGGTCGCGGCACGCAGAACGCGCTCGTTTCGCTCGGGAACGGCCGCTACGTCGAGATCATGGCGCCATCGCACGAAGCCGGCACCACGGGCGGTCCGCGCACCGCGTACAGCACGCTGACCCCCACTGGATGGGCGCTGCACACCGACAACGTGGGCGCCGTGGTCGCGACGCTGCGTGGCGCAGCGTTCAAGGTGTCGAACGTGGAGCCCGGGGCGCGCATCCGTCCGGACGGCGTGAAGCTCGCGTGGCAGACCGCCGACGTGAATGGCGCGGGCCTCGAGGACGCGCCCTTTTTCATCCAGTGGGGTGTGGATACGCCGCATCCGAGCAGCGACGCTCCTGGCGGCTGTACCCTCGAATCGGTGCGCATGACGCAGCTCGACCCGGCGCCGCTCGCGCGTTTCTTCCGCGCCGTGAAGGTGGACGTGGCGGTGTCGAAGGGCAGCGCGCCCAAGATGACGGTCGCGCTCGCCTGCCCCGCCGGCAAGGTGACGTTCGGCGGCTGACGCGGTGCGCCACAGCACGCCCCGTGGGGCGGGCGCTGGCACATGCCACCCGTCTGGACGCCTTCGAAGCGCGACGCGTGGACGCCATCCGCGGATGAGGCGCGGCGCGTAATACGGAAATCTCGAACCCATCGCCGTGAACGAACTCGCGCTCTACCTCAAGCTTGGCTTCCACCACATTGCCGACTGGCGGGCCACCGACCACATCCTCTTCGTGGCGGCGCTGACCGCTGCGTACGGCCCGCGTG
Organism: Gemmatimonadota bacterium; assembly: GCA_043744185.1. Classification (GTDB taxonomy): domain Bacteria; phylum Gemmatimonadota; class Gemmatimonadetes; order Gemmatimonadales; family Gemmatimonadaceae; genus JACPPC01. Next base: position 810 of record JAYTVE010000207.1, read on the forward strand.
AGTGGGTGCGGCTTGCGTGGCTGGTGACGGCGTTCACGCTCGGCCACTCGATAACGCTGGCGCTGACCACGCTTGACCTGCTCCGCGTGTCGGGGCGCGTGGTCGAGCCGCTGATCGCGCTGACGATCGTCGTGACGGCGTTCTTTGCCATTCATGACCAGCGCGCTGCCGTCACACTCGCTGAAGGGGAAGCCCCGACGATCACGCGCGTGGCGATGCTGCGCCGGTACGCGATCGCGGGCGGGTTCGGCCTCATCCATGGCTGCGGCTTCGCCAGCGGACTTCGGAGTCTCCTCGGGAGCGCAGAGGGGATCGCCGTTCCCCTCCTCGGCTTCAACCTCGGCCTCGAGGGTGGGCAGTTGCTGGTGGTTGGGGCCATCTTTCTGCTCGGCCTTGGTGTCGAACGGTGGCTGGGCTGGAGCCGACGCGACTGGGTGCTGGTGGTGTCCGGTGCTGCGGCCGGCGTCGGGCTCTCGCTGTTGGCGGAGCGAATCTTTGGAGGGGGCGGAGCGTAAGGCCCCTCGGTCATTTCCTCAGGGAGTCATACCGCATGTCGAAGTCTCGTCCGTCTGCCGTGGCGCGCGCCGCTGTCCTTTCGAGCGCTGCGTCGAGTGTCATTCTGAGCGCAACGAGGGAGCTGCTAGCGGCCGTTGCCATCGCGACCCTCCTCACCGCCCCGCTCCGTGCGCAGCAGCCCACCCAGGGCCCGCAGGGCCCCCAGTGGCTCAACGCCGACACCTCCAAAAAGACCAACCAGTCGAACTTCCGGATGCTCGAGGAGTTTCCCTCGCCCAATGAGTACCGCACGGGCTCAGGCTCCCCGGGCCCCAAGTACTGGCAGCAGCAGGTGGACTACACGGTGAAGACCTCGCTCGACACCGCGAACCACAAGGTGACGGGCTCCGAGCGCATCACCTACCACAACAACTCGCCCGACCAGCTGAGCTACATCTGGCTGCAGCTCGACCAGGACATCGACAAGAGTGACTCGCGCGCCGCACTCGCGGCCCGCCCACTGCCGAAGACCATTCCCGAGCGGGCGCGCCGCTTCCTGTTCCCCGAGGAAGTGCAGGACCCGGGCTACACGATCACGCGCGTGCAGCTGGTGGACGCGAAGGGCAAGAAGACCGACGCCAAGACCTACCACAACGGCACGCAGTTGCGCATTGACTTGGCCGAGGCGCTCGGCACGGGCAAGGCCACGATGGTGGAGCTCGACTGGTCGTACACGGTGCCCGAGCGCGGGCGCAACGGCCGCGGCGGGCGCGAGAAGCTCAAGGACGGCTGGCTCTACGAGATCGCCCAGTGGTTCCCCCGCGCCGCCGTGTACGACGACCACAACGGCTGGCAGAACGTCCAGTTCTATGGCCAGGGCGAGTTCTACCTCGAGTTCGGCAACTACGACGTGAGCATCACGGTGCCGCACGACCACATCGTGCAGGCGACCGGCGTGTTGATGAACCCGGCAGACGTGCTCACGGCAACGCAGCGCGCGCGTCTCGCCACCGCGATGGCGGGCGACACGGCGGTGTTCATCGTGCGCCCCGACGAGATCAACACGCCAGCCACGCGCCCAGCGGGCAGCGGCGCGCTCACCTGGCGCTTCAAGGCCGACAAGGTCCGCGACTTTGCCTGGTCGAGCTTCCGCGGCTACGGCTGGGACGCGCGCGGCTACCGCTACGCCTCCAACCCGAAGCGCACCATCGAGCTGCACTCGGCCTACCCGCGCGAGGCGATTCCGCTCTGGAGCACGGTGAGCACGAAGGCCATTGCCGTCACGATGGACAGCTACGGCAAGATGGCGTTCGAGTATCCGTACCCGGTGGCGCGCAACGTCAACGGCCCGGTGTTTGGCATGGAATACCCGATGATCGCCTTCTGCGGCGGTCGCCCGGGCCCCGACGGCAAGTACGACAAGAGCACCGAGTACGCCGTGGCCGGCGTGACGATCCACGAAGTCGGGCACAACTGGTTCCCGATGATCGTGGCCTCGGACGAGCGCAAGTGGACCTGGATGGACGAGGGGATCAACTCCTACCTCGAGTACTACGCCGAGCTGGCGTACGACCCGAGCTGGCCGAAGAACGGGCTGCGCGGCCCGGCCAAGAACCTGGTCGGCTACATGAAGTCGGTGAACCAGGTGCCGCTCATGACCGAGTCGGACGCGATCTACGCGAACTTCGGCAACAACGGCTACAGCAAGCCGGCCACCGCCGTGGTGATGCTGCGCGAGAACGTGATCGGCGTCGAGGCGTTCGATCGCGCGTTCCGCGAGTACAGCACCAAGTGGATGTTCAAGCACCCGGAGCCGGCGGACTTCTTCCGCTCGATCACGCAGGGCACGGGCGAGCAGCTCAACTGGTTCTGGCGCGGCATGTTCTACAGCACGTACGCCAACGACCAGGCGCTCGGGAACGTGGAGTCGCAGGACGCCGAGACGCTGGCCGGCGACAAGCGAAAGGGCGAGTTCTACCACCGCATCACGGTGGAGCAGAAGGGCGGCCTGATCATGCCCCTGCAGCTTGGCGTCACCTACGACGACGGCACGAGCGACGTGATCAAGCTGCCGGCCGACATCTGGCGCAACAACGAGAAGTCGTTCACCTACGGCTACTTCGCCAAGCGTCCGCTGACGCAGGTCGTGGTGGATCCGAACGAACTGTTCATCGACATCAACCGCGACAACAACACGTGGAAGAAGCCAGCGGCGCCGGCGCAGCCGGTCACGCCGTGAGCTTCGTCGTCCTGAGCCCAGCGAAGGACCTGCTTGTGCGATCCGCGCTCAAGAGCAGGCTCTTCGCTGCGCTCAGAGCGACGGGTGTGTTCTTGCCCGTCGCGCTCGCAGCACAAGCCCCCACCCGCCCCGCCGGCCCTCCCGGCCCGCAGTGGCTCAACGCCGACACCGCGAAGAAGACGAACCAGTCGAACTTCCGGATGATCGCACAGTGGCCCACGGCCACCGAGTACCGTACGGGCAGCGGGCGCCCTGGCCCCAAGTACTGGCAGCAGAAGGTCGACTACGTCATCAAGGCGTCGCTCGACACGATGCAGCACCTGATCCGCGGCAGCGAGCGCGTTACCTACCACAACAACTCGCCCGACGCACTCGGCTACCTCTGGTTCCAGCTCGACCAGAACGTGGAGCGCACGGATTCGCGCGCGGCGCTCTCGGCGCGCCCTGCGCCCAAGTCGATCGCCAACCTCTCGGCGGCCGCGCAGAAGCTGCTCGGCCTCGTGCCCGACACTACGACGCTCGGGATGAAGATCGACGGCGTGAAGATCGTGGGCGCCAATGGTGCGACCACCGCAACGAAGTTCAGCGAGAACGGCACGTCGATGCGCGCCGAGTTGCCGACGGCGCTCGCGAGCGGCGGCAGCGTACAACTTGAGGTCAGCTGGCACTACACCGTGCCGGAGAACGGGCGCAACACGCAGCGCAATGCGCGCGACAAGGTGCGTGACGGCTGGCTCTACGAGGTGGCGCAGTGGTACCCGCGCGCCGCCGTCTATGACGACGTGAGCGGCTGGACCAACGACCAGTTCACGTCGCAGGGCGAGTTCTATCAGGAGTTCGGCGACTTCGACGTGACGGTCACCGTACCGCACGACCACATCGTGCGCGCAACCGGCACGCTGCAGAATCCGGCCGACGTGCTCACGAGCACGCAGCGCGCGCGGCTCACGCAGGCGATGGCGGCCGATACGCCGGTGTTCATCGTGCGGCCCGACGAGGTGGCCACGCCTGCCAATCGCCCGGCAGGCAGCGCGCCGCTCAGCTGGCACTTCGTGGCCAGGAACGTCCGCGACTTTGCGTGGGCAAGCTCGCGCACGTTCGTCTGGGACGCATCGGGGTTCCGCTATCGTGCAGGAGAGCGGCTGATCGAGCTGCACTCGGTGTACCCGCGCGACGCGATGCCGCTCTGGAGCAAGTACTCCACGCGCGCCATCCGCCAGACGATGATCACGTACGGCAAGATGGTGCTCGAGTACCCGTACCCCCAGGCGAGCAACGTGCACGGCTCGGTGGGCGGTATGGAGTACCCCATGATCGCCTTCTGCGGTGCGCGTCCACGCCCCGACGGCACGTACGACTCGACGCTCGCCTTCCGCCTCATCTCGGTGACCATCCACGAAGTCGGGCACAACTGGTTCCCGATGATCCTCGCCAGCGACGAACGCCGCTGGGGGTGGATGGACGAGGGGATGAACTCGTTCATCCAGTATTACGCCGAGCAGGCGTGGGACAAGAATTACCCGTCGCGCCGCGGGCCGGCGAAGAACATCGTCGCGTACATGCGCGACCCGGAGCAGGTGCCGATGATGACGGAGTCGGACCTCGTTTACGCGAACTACGGCAACCAGGGGTACAGCAAGCCGGCCGCCACGCTCGTGATGCTGCGCGAGCAGGTGCTGGGTGCGCAGGCGTTCGACATGGGGATGCTCGAGTACGCGAAGCGCTGGGCGTTCAAGAAGCCGCAACCGGCCGACTTCTTCCGCACGATCACCGACGCCGGCGGCGAGCAGCTCAACTGGTTCTGGCGTGGCCTCTTCTACACGAGCTACGCCAACGACCAGGCGCTCGCGAGCGTCGAGAGCCAGGACGCGAAGGAGCTCACCGGCGACGCGCGCAAGGGCAACTTCTATCATCGCGTCACGATCCAGCAGAAGGGTGGGCTCGTGATGCCCATCCAGATCGGCGTCACGTACGATGACGGCAGCATGCAACGCATCAAGCTGCCGGCTGACGTCTGGCGCAACAACGAGAAGGAGTTCATGTACGGCTTCTTCAGCCAGAAGGCGCTGCGCGAGGTCGTGCTCGATCCCGACGAGGTGCTCGCGGACGTGAAGCGCGAGAACAACGGCTGGAACGCGCCGGCGCCCGCGGCGGTACCGTGAGGCGCCTCGCGTTGGCGGCGGTGCTCCTCATGGCCGCCGCTCCGCACAACAAGCACTTCTCGCACACGCGCCTCGTGGTGGACGGCACCGCCATCGTCGCGCGCGTGCGCCTCTTCAAGGACGACCTCGAGAAGACGGTGAAGCAGCCGGTGGCCGACAACGCGGCCTCGAAGGCGGTCGTGGCCGCGTACGTGACCACGCAGTTTGCCGTGCGCGCCGATGGGGTGGCGCTCACCGGTGACGTGATCGACCAGGGCGGCGACAATGACGGCGACCAGCCCGTCTGGTGGGTGATGGTCCAGTGGACCGCGAAGAGCGCGCCCCGGCGCATCGGCGTCCGCGACGTGCTCATGTTCGACCAGTACGATGACCAGCAAAATCTGGTCATCCTCTCGCGCATGCCCGGTGACGATCGCCGGACGTTGTACTTCCAGAGCGGCGACAAGCGCGAGCAGGTCGTCACGTACTGAGCGAGTGCGTCGCCAGTGTCTCCGCAGAGGGACGCCGTTTGTCTCCGTCGCGGTACGTTCTGACACGGAACACAC
>JAYTVE010000208.1:0-23934 GCA_043744185.1 Gemmatimonadota bacterium
CGCCGCGAGCGGATTCGCGCCCACCACGCGGATGCGGAAGCCCGCGCCAGTGCGCATCAGCACGACGGCCAGCACGATCGCGAGTCCCACGCCGAGCACGAAGCCAGCGTGGAGACGCGAGCCCGCCATCAACACGGGCAGGCGTGCAGCCGCGTCGAGCGTGGCCGACTGCGGATAGATGCGCGTCGGTTCCTGCATCGGCCCGCGAACGAGCCAGCCGAGCAGATACTGTGCGATGAAGTTGAGCATGAGGGTACTGATGACCTCGAGCACGCCGAACCGCAGTCGTAGCGCTGCCGCGATCGCGGCCCAGGCGCCACCGGCCAGCGCGCCTGCAAGCATCACCGCCCCTACCACGAGGAGCGCTGGACCGTGCCAGGCGAGCCCCACCGCCGTGGCGGCGGCCGCGCCCACGAGCAGCTGACCTTCCGCGCCGATGTTGAGCACGCCGGCCCGGAACGCGAGCGTGATGGCGAGGCCGGTGATGAGGAGCGGTGTCGCGCGGACGAGCGTGCCCGAGAGCACGGCGTCCCACGAACCAGCCGCGCCGCGCGCGAGCGCGGCAAGGGCCTCGCTCACGTTGTGCCCCGTGGCGGCCAGAATGATCACCAGAAGCGCCAACGCACACGCGGTGAGTGCCGCAATGACGCCCACGTCACGCAGGGAGCCCGTGTTCACATCGCCCCCAGCATGGCGCGCCCCACGGCGTCGCGCTCACGGCTGGGCTCGCTCACCACGCCCGCGTGCACCACGAGCACGCGATCGGCAAGCGCGAGCACTTCATCGAGATCTTCGGAGTACACCACCACCGCGAGGCCAGCCGCGCGCGCGGCCCGCAATCGCGCGCGAACGTCTTCCGTCGCTCGGATGTCGAGACCGCGCGTGGGATTCTCGACGATGAGCGCACGTGGTGAGCCGGCCAGCTCGCGGGCGAGCACGAACTTCTGCTGATTGCCACCCGAGAGCGACCGCATCTCGGCGTTGGCACCGCTCGCGCGCACGTCAAAGCGCGCCATCAGTGTCGCTGTCTCACGTTGAAGCGCGCGCCACGGCATCCACATCGGCGCGCTCGCCGCGTCCTTGAGCGCGAGGTTCTCGACGAGGGGCATCTCGAGCACGACGGCATCGCGATGCCGATCCGCCGGCACGAAGCCCACCGATGTCGGGACCGTGGCCGCTCCCGACGTTGGCGTCAAGCGTCCGGCGAGCACGCGCAACAGCTCCGCCTGCCCTGACCCCTCCACGGCGGCCACGCCGACGATTTCGCCCGCGTGCACGGCACAGGTGGTGCGCGCGAGACGTTGCACGCCGCGTTCGTCGATCACGCGCGCCTCGGAGAGCGCGAGGACCACTGCGCCGGACGTCGGCGTTGAGCTGCGGTTGTCGCCGCCCGCTGCAAGCGGCTCGCCGAGCATCGCGAGCACGAGTGTGGCTTCGTCGAGGCCTTCCACGGCGCGCGTGAGCACGGTGCGGCCGCGTCGAAGCACGGTGACGTCGTCCGCGAAATCGATCGCATCCCGGAGATGGTGCGTGATGAGCACCGCCGCACGGTCGTCGATGGCCCACTGCTTCACCCAGGTCAGCAGGTCGCGCGCTTCGGCGGGGGCGAGCACGGCGGTCGGCTCGTCCAGAATGAGCACGCGGGCGTCACACGCGAGCGCCTTGAGGATTTCGAGACGTTGCTGGGCGCTGACCGGGAGCGTCGCTACCACCGCATCGGGCTCGAGGGTGAGGCCGGTTGCGCTGCCGAGCGCACGCACCTGCGCCGCCACGGCGCTGCGGTCGAATCGGCCCCGTCCTCCGAGCGCCACGTTTTCCGCCACAGTCAGCGCCGGAACCAGCGAAAAGTGCTGATGCACCATTCCGAGGCCTGCCCCGATCGCGTCACGGGCGCTGGCGAAACGATGCGGGGCACCCTGCACGCGGACCGTGCCGATATCCGGCGAGAGCATGCCGAAGGCGATGCGCATCAGCGTGCTCTTGCCCGCGCCGTTCTCACCGAGGAGCGCGTGCACCGATCCTGGGCGCACCGAAATCGCGGCACCGTCGAGCGCCTTCACGGAACCGAACTGCTTCGTGATACCCTCGAGCGCGAGGGCGGGTGCGCTCACAACCCCGAGGGGGCGGCGATGAAGCTCCACGGCAACCCGAAGGTCTGCTCGAGATGCGCGCCGAGTGCCTTCACGCCGATCGTCTCGGTGGCGTAGTGGCCGGCGTAGAGCATCGTGATGCCCAGCTCGGGACCGTCGATGGCGGAGTGATGGGGACCTTCACCGGTGATGAACGTGTCCACGCCGAGTGCCGCCGCTTCGCGTAGGGCGTCGCTCGACGCCCCTCCTCCCGTGATCAGCGCCCATCGCCGCGTGCGTTTTCCTGCCACGGGTCCGGCGACGACCAGCTGTCCATCTTCGGCGGCGGCGTACGCGCGCACGCGATCGACGAGCTCGGTCGTCGCGATGTCGCTGGACCCGCTGACCCCCACCGTGATCGTCTGGTAGCGGCCAAAACCGGCACTCGGCTCGAGGCCGAGGGCGCGCGCAAGCAGCACATTGTTGCCGAATTCCGGGTGCATGTCGAGCGGCAGGTGGGCGCCGTAGATCGCAAGCCCCGCGTCGAAGGCGGGCTTTAGCCGGGCCCGCATCGGTCCCACGATGCGCTGTGCGCCGCCCCAGAAGAGGCCGTGGTGAACGATCAGCAGTTCGGCGCCAGCCGCGATCGCACCCGCGATAACGGCCTGCGAGGCGTCCACGCCGACCGCGACGCGCCGGATGGGGCGATCGGAGTCAAGTTGCAGCCCGTTCAGGGCACCTGGATAGTCCGGCAGCTCGCGCGCGTGCAGCACATCATCCAGGTGTCGTACGATGCGGTCGAGCGGAAGCGAATCAGTCACGGCGCGCTACTTGGCCGAGTCGCTGGTCGCGCCAACCGGGAGACGCATTGTTCCGGCGCGCAGCAGGGCTCGGACCGAGTCCACCGACCTGGAGATGGTGGTCGGTACCACCGTGGCGAGTTTTGGATTCACGGTCCAGCTCACGACGTCATCCTTGAGTCCGAGCTTGATGACGCGCGGCGTGAAGCGTTTCTCCTGCACTTCGCGCGCGACCGTAAGCAGCGCGTGCGGGAGATCGATCACGACCGAGCCGATGATGGTTTCGGGCGCGACGCTGTTCTGATCGGCGTTCGCGCCAACGGCGTACACCTTCCGCTCTCTGGCGGCCTGGATGATGCCGAGGCCGGCCGCGTCGGCGTTCTGGAAGAGCACGTCGGCACCGCGCGCGATGTACGCCAGCGCCTGCTCCTTGCCGGCCGACACGTCGTCCCAGTTGCCGATATAGCCGACGAGCACCTGGATCTTCGGGTTGATCGACTTGGCGCCCAGCTCGAAAGCCTTGAAGCTCGCCTTGACCGGGGGGAGCTCGGTGCCGCCGATACAGCCGATGGTCCCCGTCTTCGACACCGCCGCCGCCACCATACCCGCGAGGTACGCGCCCTCCTCGAAGGCGAAGTCCATGCCGGCGAGGTTCGTGCCCACCGTGTGGCCGCTGGTCGTGATATAGACGCTCTTCGGGAAATCCTTGGCGACGCGAACCGCTGCGTCCTGGAATTCGAAGCCGTGACCGAAGATGAGGTCAAAGCCCTGCGTTCCGTACTGGCGGAAGTTCTCGTCGAAATCCTGGGGACTCTTCGTTTGAACGTGACTCACCTGTGCGCCCAGCGAATCCTTGATGCGCATGAGACCGGCATACGCACCGCCGTTCCACGCCTGATCCGAAATCGGACCGGGAGTCAGGAGCGCCACCTTGATGCTCGGCGGGCCGGGATCCTTGCCGCGATCTGCGGGCTTGTCGCCTTTCCCGCAGGCGGAGAGCGCCAGAAGCGCGATGATGGCAACACGACGAATCAGCATGTCAACAAGTCTGCCGGCGAAATGAGATAGCTCTTGTGGAGGCAAGTGGTTAAGCACTTTGTGCACACATGCGTTCCTGACTAAATGGCGCCCTATTCCATGCTCCAGCTGGTGCGGAGGATGAGCTCGAGGAGCCGTTGGAGGTCATCTTGCGAGTAGAAGCTGAGCGTGATGTTGCCGCGTCCGCTCGGGTCCATTTGAATCGCGGCGGGCGTCTGCAGGTACTTCCGAAGAGCATCACTCGCCTCGCGGACCGCAGCACCAGTCGACGAGGAGCCACCTACTGCGGGAGTGCTGTCGCGTGCGGGGCGCCCACCTTTGCTCGGGCTGCGCGTGGTCGCATCGCGAGCGCGGCGCTCCACCTCGCGAACGCTCCACCCCTCCTCCACCGCTTCCTTTGCGAGCTGGAGCAGGAGCCGCGTGTCGGCCACGGTGAGCAGCGCGCGGGCGTGACCGAGCGAAAGCTGGCCGCTGCTGATGAGCGACTGCACACCGGCGGGGAGCGCGAGTACGCGAATAAGGTTCGCGATCGTCGAGCGATCCTTGCCGAGGACTTCGGCCACTTGCTGCTGCGTGAGCCCGAACTCGTCGATGAGGCGTCGCACCCCGACGGCCTCGTCGATCGCATTGAGATCGGCGCGCTGCAAGTTCTCGACGAGCGCGAGCGTGAGCATCGCACGATCATCGAACTCGCGCACGAGCGCGGGAATCTCTGTCCAGCCCAGCCGCGAGGCGGCGCGCAGGCGTCGCTCGCCAGCGACCAGTTCGTAGCGGCCGGCTTCGCCGGCGAGGGGGCGTACCGTGACGGGCTGCAGCAGGCCATTGGCCTTGAGGCTCGCCTCAAGTTCCGCGAGCTCCTCTGGCTTGAATTCTCGGCGCGGCTGGAACGGATTGGGCCTGATACTCGCGACCGCGAGGCTGAGCGGCGTACCGCGTGGCTCAAGAGGTGGTGCCGATGGCGCGGTGGTCGTGCCATCGCGGCCGGCCTCGCGTGGCGTTGCGGCCGCGCTTCCGAGGAGTGCCTCGAGTCCTCGGCCCAAACGACGCGGCTTATCCGCACTCATGCGGGCGCACCGGCGGTCGCGGGGGCGTCGCCACGCGCCGCGTCGCGTGCGAGGAGCTCGCGCGCGACATCGAGGTACGCCTGTGCGCCTGGCGACTGCAGGTCGTAGAGGATGATCGGCTTGCCGAAGCTTGGCGCTTCGGCAAGCCGCACGTTGCGAGGAATGCTCGCCTTGAAGACCTGGTCGCCGAAGTACTCGCGCGCGTCTCCCGCGACTTGGCGAGAGAGATTGAGGCGCGCGTCGTACATGGTAAGGAGAACTCCCTCGATGCCGAGCGCCGAGTTGAGCGACTGCTGGACGACGTGCACCGTGTTGAGGAGCTGCGAGATTCCCTCGAGGGCATAGTATTCGCACTGAAGCGGAATGAGCAGGTTGTCCGCTGCCGCGAGCATGTTGATCGTTATTAGCCCCAAAGAAGGCGGGCAATCGATCAATATGTAGTTATACTGTCCTCTTAATGTCGCTAATGCGTCCCGCATTTTATGTTCACGATGCGATGCGCCAACGAGTTCGATCTCGGCACCCGCGAGGTCTGGCGTTGCTGGCAGTACATCGAGGTGCGGGAACTGCACTCCGCGCAAGATGGCGTCCTGGGCCGAGCATTCGCCGATGAGGACGTCGTAGGTGGTGCGCTCGACGCGGTCGCGGGCCAGACCAATACCGCTGGTAGCATTGCCCTGGGGATCGGCGTCCACGAGCAGCACGCGCTGCTCCGCGACCGCGAGGGAGGCGGCGAGGTTCACGGCGGTCGTCGTCTTGCCGACGCCGCCCTTCTGGTTCGCGATGGCGAGGATCCGAGTCACGGCCGGTGGTCTGCGAGCGAGCTCCCGCAACGGAGTGCAGCGGGGGAGGGGACGAATATACGTGCTGCTTCAGGGAATGCTCGATGGAGTGTTTCACGTGAAACACTCCCGCTATTCCACACGTGGAAATGGGGAAAGGCTATTTCGAGGCCGAGGTGAAGCGCCACCGGCTGGACACCCGAACCACCAGCGCTTGGGTGCCGCTGGCGATCGGCGTCTCGACGGAGTCCCCGGCACGTGCTGCCATGGACATCACGCGCATGGGCTGCACAGGCGCCGGTTCGTTCTCGCTGGACGTCAGCTCGAGCAGGCCCCCCACGCTGCCGCCCGCGGCCTTTGCCATCACGTCGGCGTCGGCGCGCGCCTGCTCGACTGCCTGCGCGAGTGCCTGCCGGCGTGCGACTTCCACATTCGAGGCGTAGAACTCGAGCGCACTCACGACGTTCGAGCCCTTCGAGAGCGCGGCGTCGATCACCTTGCCGACCAAGTCCACGTTCTGGATCCGGACCTTGATCGTGTTCCGCACCAGGTATCCGATGAGCTCCGACTGCTGTTTCTGCTGATTCCAACGCTGTTCCGGCTGGACGCTGTAGTCGGTGGTCGAGAGATCGACCGACGCGATCCCGACCGCACGCAGGGTGTCGAAGACCTGCTTCTGCAATCGCGCGTTCTCCTGCGAGGCGGCGCTCGCCTGTGCTCGGCGCGTCTCGACGGTCAGCGAGAGCAACGCTCGGTCTGGCGTGACCTTCACCTCGCCGCGCCCGGTCACCACGAGCTGCGGTACTTGGTCGTGCGCCATCATGCCCGGCTGCTGGGCATGCGCTCGCTCGCCCGCGACGGCCATGACAAAGAGGCCAACGGCGAGCAGTGTCAGCCACGCGTGCGCCACACGCATCGCGAGGGGACGCGTGGAATCGCGGTGTGCGGAGGCTGGCGGGCGAGAGTTGGGAATCACGGAAGAGAGGCGACGCGACATGGCGAGCTCCTGGTCGGGCGCACACCCAGCTGCAGTGTGCTATTTAGTAACGAGTTGACAAGAATTTGGCAGAAATAGTAACACTAAGCTACTATATACACGCCCGCAGCGAAAAGGGTCCGGACGCCCCTCGCCTTCATAACGTAGGACGCGCGAGGGCCCGGTCTTGCACACCGGGCCTCTCCTCCCGCCGCTTGCGACACCGGCCGGCCACCCCCTAACCTGCCCTGCCGGCACAGCCAGGTCAGCCAGTACAGCTTGTACAGCTTGTACAGCTTGTTCACCGGCCGCCCGGCGCCCGTCTTTCCACTTCCCACTTCCCACTTCCCCCTTCGTCCATGCCGATCGCCCTGACCACGGACCACCCCACCCTGCTCATCCGAAAGTCGGCCTTCGAGCGGGTCGGGCTGGTGCGCAGCGCCATCGACGAGCGTCTGGGCCTGACGGCCGACGAGTTTCTGGTCGAGGGCGGACTGATCGCCGTCGGCCCCATCCACAACGAAGACGCCCTCGGCGCCTTCATTACAGAGCTGGAGGCGGCTGGACTCGAATGGTTCGAGGACGTGTTCGAAATGAGCGGCAATTGGCCGCAGTGGCTGCGACTCTTCGCGACCGCTCGCTGACGCGTCGCGGCTAGCGGCGCTCGTCCCGAGCGGGGGCGAGGGGCGCTACGCCATCGAGTCGGGTCACCGTGCCGTGGCGAAGCATCCCATCCCATTCGCAAGCTGGGCACCAGCTCGTGCGGAAGAACGGGGCGATCCGGTTCCACACGGCGTGCTGCACCCGCAGCGTCGGGTGATCGCAGTTGGGACAGCGATCGCCCTCGGGGAGCAGCAGAATGAACACGACCGTGGCCGCAACGAAGCGCAGGACGAAGAGCCCCCCGAAAATCACTGCGAAGATCAAGGCATCCGACACGCGCGCCTCCAGATAGGTCGTGGCCTGAGCGAACGGCACGAAGACCGTCCAAGGGGTGCTACAGGCGCGCCTCCACTTGGTGCCAGGTCTCGACCCACGCGATGCCGTTTTCGAGCCGATCAATCACCACCTCAGTCCCCTCGTTCAGCTCCGCGCCGTCAACGGCGCGCGCCGGGGTGACCTCGGTACGACCGTTCATGCGCCATGTGATCTCGCCGGCGCGCGCGACCGCGATCGCACTCGTAACGAGCGCGGGAAGCCCCTGCACCACGTAGCGGGGATCGTCGTCCGGATCGGATGGAGCGTTCGGGTTGAGCGCCCACGACCGCACCCATCCGGCCAAGCCTGCCGATACCGCTGCCGCGAAGAGCGCCCAGAACAGGCTGGAAGTGCCACTCCGTCCGGTGCCGCGCATCAGTACAGCGCCGGTCATCCCGAAGCTCGCGAGCACGGCGGCAGCCATGGGGGTTACAAGCCGGGCCCGCGCCCGTCGCCGCACCGCCTGCGCAGGACCTTCGTTGGAAACGGGATCGGTGTCCTTGAGCACGCCGCCCAACATCAGGCGCAGCCCAAGGCCGAATCCGGTGATCAATGAGAACACGAACACGACGAGCATGCCGGCTCCTTACGCGCCGAGGTACTTCCGGAACCAACCGATCGTCCGCGGCCATGCCCCCTTGGTGGCGGCGAGGTTCGCGCCGTTCGCACCATCCTGCGCGCGCAGGAAACCGTGCCCGGCTCCCGCGAAGACTTCCTTCTCGTACGTGCGCCCGAGCGCCTTCATCGCGCTGTCGGCGAGCGGAATCGTCGCATTCACGCGCGCATCATTCTCACCGTACAGGCCGAGCACCGGCACTTGCACGCCGGGCAGTACGTCGGCCTTCGGGGTCGTGCCGTAGTAGACGACCGCCGCGCCGAGCCCGGGAGCGTTGAACACCGCGTGGTTGAACGAGGCGGAACCACCCCAGCAGTACCCAACCACACCGTACTTCTTGGCCGCCGCCGGCAACGCCATGCCGTAGCGCGCCGATGCGGCCACGCCCTTGTTCATTTCATCTGTCGTGACGGCGCGGATGAGCTTGACCGCGGAATCCGAGGCCAGTTCGTCACTCGTGGGGCCGCCCCGCTTCTGGGAGAGGAGGTCGGGCGCTACGGCAATGAAGCCATCGGCCGCGAGCTGGTCGGCCACGCCACGGACCCAGGTCGAGAGACCGAAGATCTCGTGGATGACCACGACCACCGGCGCCTTCTTCTTGTTCTCGGGATAAACCACCCACGCCATCAGCGAATCCTTGCTGCCCGGCTCCCAGGCGATTTTGGCCCACTCGCCGTGGCGCGGAGACGCGGAGAGGCGCGCCTTTGCGTCCGTCGCGCCAGCCGGCAGCGCGGCGTCCTGCATCGCCCCCATGTCGTGTCCGGCTATCGCTGGTGCCGACGCCGCGGTCCCATCCTTGTCATGCCCCGCATGATCATCGGCAGCCGGGGCACTGTGCTTGGTCTGACAGGCGGCGAGGGCCGCGAGACCGAGGGCGGCGATCGAACGGGCAAGAGTCATCGGGACGTCTCCGACAGGGGAGCATGAGGACCGGAAGCTGCGGACGCCGCTGGTGGCGCGGCGCGCTCCGCGATCCGGTCTGCGAGCCACGCCGTAACGCGGCGCTCAGCGAAATAGAGTGGACGCCACGGCAACGCGCCACCGACGAACCCGACGTGTCCGCCACGGGGCGGGAACTCGCAAGCCAACTGCAGATTCTCCCGGGCGACGGCCCGGACGTCATCAAGCACCGATGGCGGAACAAAAGGGTCGTCCACGGCGGACAGGAGCAGTGCGGGTCGGCGCACGCGGCCGAGGAAGCCGAGCGACGAGCACGTGGCGTAGTAGTGCGCAGCGTCGCGGAATCCGTGAAGCGGTGCCGTCATCGCGTCGTCGAAATCCCAGAGCGTGGTTGCGCGACGGGCAGCCTCGATCCGCACGGGGAGATCGGGATACTGGGCAACCTTGGCGTCCGCCTTCACGACCAGCGATTTCAGGAATGCCTTCGTGTACACCGTCGCAAAGCCGTGTTCGAGATAGCGTGAGCCACGCGCGAGGTCGAACGGTACCGAAATCGCCGCGGCGGCCACGACCTCTGGGGGCGCGCCGCTTCCCTGCTCGCCGAGCCACTTGAGCGTGACGTTGCCGCCGAGCGAGAAGCCGGCGATGACGATCGGAGTGCCGGGCGCCTCGGACGCGATGCGCCGCACGAGATGGTCGAGGTCGGTCGTCTCACCCGAGTGATACATCCGGCGTGCGCGGTTGAGTGAGGCACCGCATCCCCGAAAGACGAGCAAGGTGGCCCGCCAACCGCGCGCAGCCGCCTCCGCGAACGACGATCGCACGTAATGCGACGCGGCCGTTCCCTCGAGACCGTGCAAGATGACCAGATGCGGCGCGCCCTCAGGACCATCGAGGCGCTCCAGGTCGAGGAAGTCGCCATCGGGCAGCTCCCAGCGCTCCGGACGCGTCGATACGAGCCGTTCGCGGCGCGCCATCTTGCCCCACAGCGTCTGCAGGTGCGGATTCGCGAGCCACCAGGCAGCCCGGAAGGGCCGGTCGTGTCGATAGATTGAGGGTTCGACCATTTTGCCCGGCATTCTAACGTGAGCACCCAGTCCGGCACCCTCGAGGTGCAGGTCTTCGGCACCAAGAAGCACGCCGCCACGCGCGCAGCGCTTCGATTTTTCTCTGAACGGCGGATTCGCACGCACTTCGTGGACCTGAACGAACGTGCCGCATCTCCGGGGGAGCTCAAGCGCTTCGCTCAGAAGTTTGGGGCGGAGGCTCTCGTGGATCGTACATCGCGCCGCTTTGGCGAGCTGGGCTTGGGCCCCGCCCGCTACGGGGATGAACGCTGGATCCAGATCCTGGCGGACGAACCGCTGCTGCTCACGCAGCCGCTTTGCCGCTGCAAGCACGAGGTGACCGTAGGCCCCGCCCCCGAGATGTGGGCGACCTGGGTTGCCGCCAACCGCGGGACTCCGTGACACTGATCTCGACTTCGGCGCTAGGCGTCAGCTTCGGCGCGACGACCCTCCTCAAGGATGTCACCTTCACGGTGGCCCGTGGGGAGAAGTGGGGGATCGTGGGCCGGAACGGCACCGGCAAGACGACGATCGTCCGCATCATGATCGGCGAGCAGCAGCAGACCACCGGTGTGGTCGCGCGCCATCCGGGCCTCAAGTGGTCGGTGATGGAGCAGCACCGCTCGTTCGAGGGGGCCGACTCGGTGTGGGAGGGTGCGGCGATGGCGCGCGCCGATCTCATGGCCCTCGAGAAGTCGCTGCACGCGCAGGGCGACGCAATGGCCGTGGCGGGTGACAAGGTCACGGATGCCATGCTCGACAAGTACTCACGCGACCAGGAACGATTCGAGCGCGAGGGGGGCTACGAGTTCGACAATCGCGTGGACTCAGTGCTCCACGGCTTGGGCTTCGATCCGGCCGATTCGCGCACGCGGCCGTTGGCCACGCTTTCGGGCGGTGAGCGCGCGCGCGTGGGGCTCGCCCGGCAGTTGGTTGCCGACGCCGACGTGCTGCTGCTGGACGAACCGACGAACCACCTCGACCTCGACACCACGCAGTGGCTCGAAGGGTTCTTGCGCGAGACCGACCGCACGGTGATGGTGATCAGTCACGACCGTGCATTTCTCGAAGCGTTCACCGATCACACGCTGCACTTCGAGGGAGGAACGGCGACGCCGTACCTCGGCGGCTACGCGAAGTTCGTGGCGCAGCGCACCGAGCGGCGCCTCTCGCTGCAGCGCTCGGTGGACAAGCAGCGCGCCGTCGTGTCCAAGGAAGAGGACTACATCCGTCGCCACCTGGCCGGGCAGAACTCCTCGCAGGCCAAGGGACGGCGCAAGCGGCTCGAGCGGCTCCCACGCCTCTCGCCGCCAGTGGGTGACGAATCGACGATGTCGGTGCGCTTCGACGTCCGTGAGCGCGGCGGTGATCAAGTGGTCATTGCACAGAAGCTCCGGCTCGAGGTCGAGGACCGCACGCTGCTGGAGGAATTCACGGGCGTTGTGCGACGCGGCGACGTCGTTGGCCTCCTCGGCCACAACGGCACCGGCAAGACGACGTTGCTGCGGGCGCTCGCCGGCGATCGCGATCCGACGAGCGGCGAGCTTCGCCTCGGCGGCTCGGTCACGATGTCGTGGTACCGGCAGGATCTGGCGTCGGTGCCCGGCGACAAGACGCTCTACGAGATCATCCAGGCGCAGCGCCCGCTCTGGGAGCGCGGCGCGATCCAGGGACACCTGGGCCGCTTCGGCTTTTCGGGCGACGAAGTCCTGCGGCGCGCCTCGACGCTCTCGGGCGGCGAGAAGGCGCGCGTGGCGCTCGCGCTCATGATGCTCGAGTCGAGCAACCTGCTGGTGTTTGACGAGCCGACCAACCACCTCGACGTCGAGTCGATCGAGGCACTTGAAGACGCGATTGAGCGGTACGAGGGCACGGTACTGCTCGTGAGCCACGATCGCGCCCTGCTCCGGTCGCTGGTGACCCGCGTCTGGCGGCTCGACGAGCAGAAGATCTCCGAGTTCAACGGACCGTTCGCCGAGTGGGAGGCGCTGCAGGCCGGTGGTGCGGATGAGGAGGACGAACCCGAGTTGGTGCCCACATCGCAGATCAAGGACGTGAAGCTGACCAAGGAGCAGCAGGCCGCGAAGCGAGATCTCGAACGCATGCGAAAGGGCGGGAAGTGATCCTCGCCTGGATCGCCTTCCTGTTGATGGTTGGCCTCCTGCTCGCGTTCGATCTGGGCGTGATGAACAAGGACGAACACGCGATCACGGTACGCGAAGCGTTTCGCAATACAGCGCTCTTTGCGACGCTCGCCGTGGCGTTCGGCGGCGTGGTCTACATGGCCTACGACCACCAGTGGCTGGGGCTCGGCACCACCCCCGACTCCATCGACCAGGCGACCAACACCGGGCGCCTCGCGCTGGTGAAGTATCTCACGGGGTACGTGGTCGAACTGTCGCTCTCGAGCGACAACGTGTTCGTCATCGCGCTCATCTTTGCGCACCTCCGGGTGCCGCAGGCCTATCAGCATCGCGTGCTCTTCTGGGGTATTCTCGGCGCGCTGGTGATGCGCGGCGCCCTGATCGCGGTGGGGGCCACACTCGTGGCGCGCTTTCACTGGATCCTCTACGGCTTCGGAATCTTCCTGCTGTATACGGCGGCCAAGATGCTCCTCACGAAGGGCGATGCCGCCGAGGAGCCGGACGAGAACGCGATGGTGCGTTTCTTCCGGAAGGTGCTGCCGGTGACGAGTACCGAGCACGGGCACGACTTCGCGATCAAGGAGGTGGGGCGGTGGATGCTGACGCCGCTCGCGATCTGCCTCTTGCTGGTCGAGACCACGGACCTGCTCTTTGCGTTTGACTCGATCCCGGCCATCTTCGCCATCACGACCGACCCGTTTCTGGTGTTCACCAGCAACGTGTTCGCGATTCTCGGACTGAGGTCGCTCTACTTTGCCCTGGCCGGCGCCCTCGACCGCTTCGTGCATCTCAAGACAGCGCTCGCGATCATTCTCGGCATCGTCGGTGCGAAGATGCTCATTTCCGACTGGCTCGTGGAGACGTTCGGCACGGGGGTGAACCAATGGCTGCTCGTGCTGATTGCGGCCGTGCTGGCGGGATCGGTGGTGCTGTCGCTCATGGGGGAGCGGAAGGCGAAGGCTGACGGCGCATAGCGACGCGCGTACCTAGAACTCGCCGATGAACCCGATCTCGGGCTCGAGGTGCTGGTCGAACTGGTCCGCGACGGCTCTTTGCGCGTGTGCAATCAGCGCCCGAACGTCGGCCGCCGTCGCCCCGCCCAGGTTGACCATGATGTTCGCGTGGATGTGCGAGATCTGCGCGCCGCCGATGGCGAACCCCTTGAGCCCGCACTGGTCGATGAGGCGCCCTGCCCCGACCCCCTCGATCTTCTTGAAAATCGATCCGGCGCTCGGGTGATGCTCGAGCCATGGATGGCGGCTGCCGCGCCAGCTCAGGTTTTCCTGGAGGATGCGGTGCATCACGGCGCGGTCGCCCTTGGCGAGCTGGAAACGAACCGCGAGCGCCACGTCCACGCCACCGTGCAGAATGCTCATGTCGTAGCCAAACCGCATCCCCTCGCGGTCGAGGTGCCGGCGCGCACCATCGTGGCCGAGCACATCGACCGACTCCACGACCTCGGCGATGAACATCGTGCGTTCTCGCTCGGGGGCCGGGCTCAGGAAGTGCAGGTTCTGCCACACCGCGCCCCCTACCGTGCTCGGGATGCCGATATAGTGTTCCAATCCCGACCACCCGCGCGCGACGGCGGCGTGGATCAGGTCGCCGACGATGGCACCACTTTCCGCATCGACGTGCCCGTCGTCATGGAAGGTCACGGCGCGCGCCTCGTTTCGGATGACGAGGCCGCGGAACCCACGGTCGCCGACGAGGATGTTGGCGCCGAGTCCCAGGACGAAGAGCGGCACCCCTGAGCGGCGGGCGACCATCACCGCATGGACGAGGTCCTCGGCGGAACCAGCGGGGTAGTACAGGTCGGAGGGCCCACCGACCTTGAACGTGGTGTACGGCGCCAAGGGCTCGTCACGCCTGAGTCGCGCGGGATCGAGTTGGGATGCAACCTGTTCGAGGGCGGACGCCGCCGTACTTGCGAGGACCATACGTGCACGAAAGAAAGTCATCCGCATCAATGAAAGCCAGCGTGCGCCGCGCCCTCGTCATGGCGGTGGTGGGGTTCGCGAGCCTCGCCGCGCCGGCCGCTGGCCAGTCGCGCGCCGAGCTCGCGCGCGTCATCCGGCAGACGGTGCTGGCCAACGGCCTCGAGGTGATCGTCGTCGAGAACCGCGGCGTTCCGCTCGCGACCATCGAGATCGACGTCAAGAACGGCTCGTTCACGCAGACGCCGGACTACACGGGACTGCCGCATCTCTACGAGCATATGTTCTTCAAGGCGAGCCGCCAGTACGCCGACCCGGGCGCGTTCAGCGGTCGCGCGGGTGAGTTGGGCGCCGAGTTCAACGGCACCACCTCCGAAGAGCGCGTCAACTACTACCTGACGACGCTGGCCGATTCGCTCGAGGGCGGAATGCGGCTCATGGCGGCGCAACTGCGCGAGCCGCTCTTCCGCGAGGATGAACTCGGTCGCGAGCGCGAAATCGTCATCGGCGAATACGACCGGCAGGAGTCGAACCCGTTCTTCCAGCTCACGCAGCGGTCCGGGCGCGTGATCTGGGGCGCGGAGTGGGCGCGCAAGAACACCATCGGCGAGCGCACCGTCATCCGCGGCACGACGCCGCAGAAAATGCGCGAGATCCAGTATCGCTACTATGTGCCGAACAACACGGCGCTCATCGTCAGTGGCGACGTTGACGCGGAGCGGGTGTTCAAGATGGCGCAGGAGGTGCTCGGCGACTGGAAGCGCAGCGACGATCCGTTCATCCGTTGGCCGATTCCGCCGATGCCCGTGATCACCAGGGACACGGCGATCGTGATCGAGCAGCCGGTGAGCGCAATCACGGTGCTCATCCAGTGGCATGGGCCGAGCGTGCGGCAGGACCCGGCGTCGACGTACGCGGCGGACGTTTTCAGCGACGCGCTGAACCAGCCGGGCTCCGCGCTGCAGAAAAGGTTGGTCGACAGCGGATTGTGGGACGGCATCGGCGTCAACTATTACACGCTGAACCACGTCGGGCCGATTTCAGTGAGCGGCCAGACGTCGCGTGAGCGGCTCAAGGCCGCGCTCAAGGCGCTCAAGGGTGAGCTCACCAAGATCAACGACCCTGCATACATCCCGCGCGAAACGCTCGAGGAGGTGAAGGCGGAGCGATCGGTGACTTCCGCCTTTGGGCTCGAGCGCGCCTCGGAGCTCACGCACACCATCGGCTTCTGGTGGGCCGTGGCCAGCCTCGACTACTTCATGGGGTACGTGGACAACATGGCGAAGCAGTCGCTGGGCGACCTCAAGCGGTACGCAGACAGCTACATCATGAACAAGCCACGCGTGATCAGCATCCTGATTTCGCCCGAGGATCGGAAGGCGCTGGGCCTCACGGACGCCGAGCTCGTGCAGCTCGTGGGGCGTTGACCGCGATGCGCCAGATCGCCACCCTCGTCGCGCTCACGGTCGCGACTGCGTCCGCGGGCGCTCAGGTGCGCACCCGGCCCGCGCGCCCTGCGAGCCCGCCACCGGTGCCGGCAGCTGTTGCGCCGTCGGCGGCCGCCACCCCCGGCGATACCGGGACTTCCGATTTTACCGTCGGCGGCGTGCATGTCATCCTGCGGCGCAACACCGCCAACGACGTCATTGCCGCCAACCTCTATCTGCTGGGTGGTGTGCGCCTGACCACCGATTCCACGGCGGGGATCGAGCCGTTCCTCTTCCTCGTCAGCGAACAGGGGACGAAGAAATATCCAAAGGACAAGTTGCGGAAGGCGATGGCGCGGCTCGGCACGAGCATCGGCGCTGGTGCCGACCAGGACTGGACGGAGATCGGCATTCGCGCCACGCGTCCCACACTCGATTCCACGTGGGCGGTCTTTGCCGACCGCCTCATGGAGCCGGTGCTCGACTCGATGGAGGTCGAGCGCGTGCGCACGCAGCTGCTGTCGGCCGTGCGGCAGCGACGCGATGATCCCGACGCGCTCGTGCACTTCCTGGCCGATTCGACGGCGTACGAGGGGCATCCCTACGGGCGCTCCGAGTCCGGCACCGAGCGATCGATCGGTCACATCACGCGCGCCGAACTGCGCGCGTTCCAGCGCGAGCAGCTAGTGACCTCGCGCATGCTCCTCGTGGTGGTCGGGAATGTGACGCGTGCGCAGATCGAACGCCTCGTCCTTGGCTCGCTGGCACAGCTCCCGCGTGGCACGTACGCGTGGACGCTGCCCGATACGCTGCCGACGATGAAGCCCGCCATCACCATCGAAGCGCGCCAGCTCCCGACCAACTACCTGCTCGGCTACGTCGCGGGGCCGCCGCCCACCTCGAAGGACTATCAGGCGCTGCGTATCGCGGCCTCGGTGCTGTCGGGGCAACTTGATGGGGAGCTGCGGCAGCGTCGCAACCTCACGTACGCCGTCAATGCGCCGTTCCGCGAAGGTGGGGTCGCGAGCGCCGGCCTCTACATCACGACGATCGCCCCCAATACGGCACTCGACGTGATGCGTCGCGAGATCCAGCTGCTGCAGCGCGAACTGCTCAACCCCGAGGCGCTCGCCGAGCTGGTGCAGCAGTTCCTCGTGCGCTGGTATCGCACCAACGAGACCAACGCCGAGCAGGCGACAGGGCTCGCGCGCGCCCTGCTGTACAACGGCGACTGGCACGCGGCCGACCGTTTCATCGAAGACCTGCGCCAGGTCACGCCGGCGGATGTGCAGCGAGCGGCGAAGACGTATTTCAAGAACGTGCGCTTCGCCTACGTGGGCGACCCGAGCAAGATCGCGCGTACGGCGGCGCTCCGCTTCTAGCGCGCGCTGGACATCGTGCCGGAGCTGCCCGACATCACGGTATACGTCGAGGCGCTCCGTGCCCGGGTGGTCGGTGATCCGCTCTTGGCGGCCCGCGTGGCCAGTCCGTTCGTGCTGCGCACGGTCGAACCGCCGGTGGCCGCCCTCGTCGGTCGGCAGGTCGAGAGTGTCGAGCGGCTCGGCAAGCGCATCGTGCTGCGGTTCGAGGGCGAGCACGTGCTGGTGATGCACCTCATGATTGCGGGGCGCTTATGGTGGGCTGATGCCGGCGGGAAACCGTTCAAGCGCCAGTCGCTCGTCGTGTTCGAGTTCGCGCGCGGATGCCTCCACCTCACCGAGGCCGGCAGCAAGAGGCGCGCCTCGCTGCACGTGGGTGCTGGCGCCGATGCGCTGGCAGCGCACGACCGTGGTGGGCTCGAGCCGTTGACGTCCACGATCGAGAGGTTCGCAGAACGCCTTCGCAGCGAGCGCCACACGGTCAAGCGCGCGCTGGCTGATCCGCGGCTCTTCTCCGGCATCGGCAATGCGTACTCGGACGAGATGCTGCTGCGAGCGCAGCTCTCTCCCATGGCGCGCACCGACCTGCTGGATGACGCCACGGTCGCACGCCTGCACGCGGCGGTGGTCGGCGTGCTCACCGAGTGGACCGATCGGTTGCGCGCCGAGGCCAACGGCGCGTGGCCGACGAACGTCACGGCATTCCGCCCCGAGATGGTCGTGCATGGCAAGTTCGGGCAGCCGTGCGCCGTGTGTGGAAGCCCGGTGCAGCGCATTCGCTACGCGGAGAACGAGACCAACTACTGCGCCCGCTGCCAGACGGGCGGACGGTTGTTGGCCGACCGATCGTTGTCGCGACTGCTGCGCGACGACTGGCCGCGGTCGTTGGACGAACTCTAGCGCACTATCGTGAGGCGCCGGCGCGTGCGGCAAGGACGGTGCGC
Source organism: Gemmatimonadota bacterium (assembly GCA_043744185.1). Taxonomy (GTDB): domain Bacteria; phylum Gemmatimonadota; class Gemmatimonadetes; order Gemmatimonadales; family Gemmatimonadaceae; genus JACPPC01. The sequence continues at coordinate 18,122 of JAYTVE010000208.1, forward strand.
ACGTCGTCCAGGCTGCCGCCCATGGCGCGCAGCGCCACCAAGGCGTGGTAGATCACGTCGGCCGTCTCCTCCGTCGAACGCGCTCGATCGCCATCGGCACTGGCCGTCACGAGCTCGGCCGCCTCTTCGCCCAGCTTCTTGAGGCGCAGGTTGCGATCGCCGAGCAGCTTCGCGGTGTAGCTCCCCGTCGCGTCGGCTGACGCGGCGCGCGCTGCGATGGTCTGGTCGAGCGTCGCGAGCGCATCCGCCGCCACGTTGCCAAAGCAGGTCACGGCGCCGCTGTGGCAGGCAGGCCCCGCCGGTCGCACGCGCGCGAGCACGGCGTCACCGTCACAGTCGGCAAACAGCGACACAACCCACTGCACGTTGCCGCTGCTGTCGCCCTTGTGCCAGAGACCACGCGAGCGCGAACGATAGTGCATCTCGCCGGTGGCCACGGTGCGCTCGAGCGCTTCGCGGTCTGCCGCTGCCACCATCAGCACCTGACCCGTGATCGCATCCTGCGCGACGACGGTCACCGTGCCGCCGCCCTTGGCGAAATCGAGCGCGTCGAGGTCGAACGTTGATATAGTAGTCATATGAGACGAAATAAGCTTCAACCTGTCAGCGGCACGCCGAGGGCGGTGCGGGCAGCGGACGCGAGTGCGGCGTTCGTCGCCACCGCGTCGGCGCCCCATGGCGTCGCGCGGCCTTGCCAATCGGTGAACACGCCGCCGGCTTCCGTCACGATCGGCGCGACGGCGGCCGAGTCCCACGGGTTCATGAGCGGATCCACCATCACGTCGGCTCGTCCCGTCGCCAGCAGCACGTACCCGTAGCAGTCACCCCACGAGCGCACGAGTCCGGCCTGAGCCGCGAGCGCTTCCCATCCGGCGCGCTTGGCCGGAATGCCGCCCATCCGGTCGTCGGTCGTGAGCACCGTCGCCGTCGAGAGCGTAGCGACCGACGAGACGCGACAGCGCGACCCGTTCCACCAGCATCCCGCCCCGAGCCCCGCCACGACCAACTCGTCCACCGGCGCGCAGAACGTGGCGCCAGCGAGCACCGTGTCGCCTTCCGCTACCGCCACCAACGTGCCCCACAACGGTACGCCACGCACGAAGCTCTTCGTGCCGTCGATCGGGTCAATGATCCAGCGGCGGCGTGCCTCGGGACGTGTCACGCCGAACTCTTCGCCGAGGATGCCGTCCTGCGGAAAGCGCGTCGCGATCCATTCGCGCGCGAGCTGCTCCGCACCGCGATCTGCGATCGTCACCGGTGACCCATCGCCCTTGATCTCCACGGCTGCGCCTTGGCGCCAATACTTGAGGGCGAACATGCCTGCCGCGCGCGCGACTTCGGCCGCCGCCTGCATGAGCGACTCCGTCATGCGACTGCCCGAACGCGAAGTCCCGCTGCTCGCATCGCAGCCTTGCAGGCGGCCACCGTGTGGACGCCATCGTGCACGATGCCAGCCACGAGCGCCGCATCGGCGCCTCCGGCCTCGAGCGCGGCCACGAGGTGCGCGGGTTCGCCCGCGCCGCCGGAGGCGATGACCGGCACGGCCACGGCGTCGGCCACCACCCGCGTAAGCGCGAGGTCGTAGCCGGTGCGCGCGCCGTCATGGTCGATGCTGGTGAGGAGGATCTCGCCGGCACCGAGCGCCACGCACTGGCGTGCCCACTCGACGGCGTCGAGTTCAGTGCGCGTGCGCGCGCCGTGCGTCCACACCAGCCAGTGATCACCCTCGCGTCGAGCGTCGATGCTGGCCACCACGCACTGCGCACCAAAACGCGCAGCGCTCTCGGTGAGCAGCGCGGGCCGAGCGACGGCGGCAGAGTTGATGGCCACCTTGTCGGCGCCCGAGCGCAGAACGCGGCCCACATCCTCAACGCTGCGCACCCCCCCGCCGACCGTGAGCGGGATAAAGAGTCGCTCGGCGGTGCGGCGCACCGTGTCGAGCAGGGTACTACGTCCGTCCGTGCTCGCGGAGATGTCCAGGAAGACGACTTCGTCCGCCCCTTCGGCCTCGTAGCGCTCGGCGAGGAGCGCGGGATCACCGATGTCTCGGAGGTCGACGAAGCGGGTTCCCTTGACGACGCGACCGTCGCGGACGTCGAGACAGACAATGACTCGTCGCGTTAGCATCGAGCCACCATGGCGGCACTCTTCCCCGTCACTGGCCAGTTACCGCGTTCACGGCACCCTTCGTTGAAAAGACAGCCCCCGTTTCAACGAACGCATCCCGCAGCGCAAACCCGAGCGCCTTGAAGGCGGCCTCCACGATGTGGTGACGATCCGTCCCTCGCAGCACGCGCAGGTGCAGCGTCGCCTTCGCATGCTCCGCGAAGCTCCGCATCCAGTGCTCGTACAACGAGCTCGGAACCGGACCGCGATAGTAGAACCGGCCACCGGCGTCGAGCGCGCAATGCACGAGTGCTTCGTCCATGGCAAGCGAGCGATCCCCGAAGCGCGCGGCGGTCGGCGGCAGCTCCGCGGCAACGGCCGCGCCCACGGCGATCGCCACGTCCTCGATCAGGTGATGGCGCAGGTCGCCCTTCGCGATCACCGCAAGGTCGAGCCCGGAGTAGCGTGCCAGCGTCACCAGCATGTGATCGAGGAAGGGCTCTGTCGTGCTCACCGTGGCGACACCGGTGCCGCGCGTCAACACGACGCGAAGCTGCGTCTCCCGCGTCTCCCGCGTGATCGTGCTCATGCCGTGAACTCCTCCGCGATGACGCGCGGGTCGAGCGCGCCGGTGTAAAGCGCCATGCCGAGCACGCACCCCGACACGCCGCGGTCCGCGAGTTCGTGCAGGTCCGTGAGCGTGCCGATGCCGCCGCTGGCCAACACGGGCACCTCGGTCGCCTCGGCCACATCCTGCATCAGCGGCAGGTCCGTGCCGCCCATCTTTCCTTCCTTGTGCACCGCGGTCACGAGGAAGCCGGCAATAGGCAGCCGCTCGAGCTCCTCGACCATGTCGAGCACGAGACGCGCCGTCGTCTCGGTCCAGCCGCGCGTCACGACGCGCCGCTCGCGCACATCACACGCGACAATCAGCTGCTGCGGGTAGCGGAGCGTCATCTCCTCGAACCACCACGGATCCTCGAGTGCGCGCGTGCCGACGATGACGCGATCGGCGCCCGCCGTGAGTAGCGCCTCGATCCGTTCCGCCGACCGCACGCCGCCACCCACTTGCACGTCAACATCCACCTCGCGCAGAATTTCGGCGATCACGTCGGCGTTCGATCCGCGACCGAAGGCCGCGTCGAGGTCGACCACGTGCAACCGCGTGAAGCCATACGCGACCCAGTTCCGCGCTACCGCCACGGGATCTTCCAGGCGCACGCGCTCGGCGTCGAGCTCACCACCGACAAGCTGCACGCACGCCCCCTCGCGCAGATCCACTGCCGGAATCGCAATCATGCTGTGGCCTCCTCGACCCAGGCGCGCACGAACGCCAACCCCGCGCGCGAACTCTTCTCAGGATGAAACTGAACACCCACGACCCGACCGACACGCATCGCGGCCGGGAACCGGTCGCCCTCATGCGTGCTCCACGCCACCACCTGATCCGGTTGCGCCGGTCGCACGACGAAACTGTTGGCATAGTACGCGACATCGAGCTGCGCCGCGGACAGCAACGGATCCGACGCCGACTCGAGCGCATTCCAGCCGATCTGCGGCACGCGGGCGGCCCGCACGCGCTCGACGCGGCCCGCCATCACGCCGAGGCCCTCCCCTTCACCCTCATCGCTCGCCATCGCGAGCAGCTGAAGGCCGAGACAGATGCCCAGCACCGGGGTGCCACGCGCGATTGCGGCGCGCACCACGTCGAGTCCCCGCGCGAGTTCCGCCGCGGCCGGCGCGAAGGCACCGACCCCTGGCAGCACGATCGCCGCGGCCGCTCCCAGTTGCGACGCATCGCGCTCCACCAACACGTCGGCGCCTCCGGCCTCGAACGCCTTCACGAGCGAATGAAGGTTGCCGGCGCCGTAGTCGAACACGGTCACCGTCGTCAAGCGCCCACCTCGCGCGCCGCATCGACGACGTTCTGTAAGGTTTCCCATGGCGCGGCGGCAATGCGGACCGCCGGGCCGACGTACGGAAGCGCGGCGAAGGCGCGTACGAGTACGCCGCGCGAGCGACACGCTGCCGAAAACGCGGCCGGATCCCTTACCGGCACGCAGATGAAGTTCGCGCGCGAAGGAAACGGCGTGAACCCCAGCGCCTTGAGCTCGAGCGCGAGTCGCTCGCGCATCGCGATCGCGTCGGCGACGCGCGCGCGCATCCACGCCACGTCGTGCGTGATCGCGGCGCTCGCCGCGCGCTCGGCCATCAGGTTCACCGTGTACGGGCCGCGCGCGCGCTCAACGGCGGTGACCACGCGTGGGTGCGCGACACCGTAGCCGACGCGAAGCCCCGCCAATCCGAACGACTTGGAGAAGGTGCGCGCGACGATCACGTTCGGTCGCTCGGCCGCTTCGCGAATCAGCGTGTCCCCCGAGTAGTCGGCGTAGGCCTCGTCGAGCACCACGAGCCCGCGCGCGCCGTCGATGACCCGCAGCAGCTCCGAGCGGTCCACGAGGTCGCCGGTCGGGTTGTTAGGCGAGCACAGATAGGTGACGGCCGCGTTCGTCGCGAGGAGCGCATCGCCATCGAAGGGCCTGAGCGCCGTCATCCGTACCGGACGCGCCTCGAGGCCGAGCAGTGCCGCGAACACCGGCGTCATCACGAAGGTCGGTTCCATCCACGTGATCACCGCCCCGGGACCCGCGTAGGCATTGAACGCCGAGCGCAGGATCTCGTCCGAACCGCATCCCGTGATCACGCTGGACGGACTGACGCCGTGATACTCGCCGAGCACCTCGGTGAGCGGCTCGCTGTACATCGCCGGATAACGCCAACTTGCGGATGCGGCGTCGCGAATCGCGTCGACGGCGCTGGGCGCGGCTCCCCAGGCATTGGTGGAGTCCGACAAATCGGTTCCGGTCGGAGCGCGACCCGGATCATACCGGGGCACCCCATCGAGACCGGCACGAGTCGCCACCACGCGCGCGTCGCTCATGTGCGCGCCCACGCGCATGCCGCTGCCGCGTGACCGGGTAAGCCTTCGGCATCTGCCAGCGTGGCCGTGTCGGCGGCGAGCCGCGCGGCCGCTGCAGGGGTGACGCGCTGCCACGAGGTCCACCGCATGAACGACTCCGTCGACAGCCCGGAGAATGAGCGGGCGAGGCCGCCAGTCGGCAACACGTGATTCGCGCCCGTGAGGTAGTCGCCGAACGCCACGGAACTCGACGTTCCCACGAACACCGCGCCCTGACCGCGCAACTGCGGCAGCACGGCCTCCGCATCGAAGACCGCCAGCAGGAGGTGCTCGGCGGCGTAGGCGTTGGCGAAGGCCACCGCTTCATCGATGGAGTCCACGGCGAGCAGCGCCCCGCGCTCGGCAAGGGCCTGTCGCACGATCGTCTTGCGGCCAGCACTGCGCACGAGTCCGGCGAGTGCCTCATCCACGGCATTGATCGCGTGATCGGCCCCGATGATCAGCGCCACCACGCTCGCCTGTGGATCGTGCTCTGCCTGGGCCACCATCTCGCGTGCGACCACCAGCGACGACGTCGCGGCGTCGGCGATGACGAGCACCTCGCTCGGCCCCGCCGGGCTGTCGATGCCCACGACCGACGAGACCTGCAGCTTGGCCTCGTTCACGAACGCATTGCCCGGTCCGACGATACGCTCGACGCGCGGGACGGTGTCCGTGCCGAACGCCATCGCGCCAATGGCTTGCGCCCCCCCAAGCGCGAAGACGCGGTGCGCGCCCGCGAGTGCCG
>JAYTVE010000209.1:0-1941 GCA_043744185.1 Gemmatimonadota bacterium
GTGCCTGGGAGCGGAGGCGGCGTGGTGGCGACACTGACGTTGCCCCCACGTCACGCGAGCGAGGCCGACGCGTGAGTGTGCGCGTCGTGATCGCGGACGCCGAGCCGCTCGCGCGCGCGGGGCTGCGCGGCCTGCGGTCCGCGCACGAGGGGGTGTCGGTGGTGGGCGAGGCGGCGCATGGCCCCGCCGCGGTGGATGCCATCAACACGCTCACTCCGGATCTCGTCTTTCTCGATATCCAGATGCCCGGGTTCCTCGGCACCGAGGTGCTGCGCCGCATCACGCACCAGCCGCACATCGTGTTTACCACGGCGTATGCCGAGCATGCCGTGACGGCGTTCGAACTCGGTGCGCTCGACTACCTGCTCAAGCCGTTTGGTGCGGCGCGGCTCGCGACGGCGATGACGCGCGTGCGGGCCGCGCTGGGCGAGCCTGCCGCGACGCCCACGCTCGATCGACTGGGCGAAGCGCTCAGTCAGGGGCCGATGACGCGGCTGTTCGTGCGTTCGGGCAATGCGCTCACGCCGGTACCGATCGAGAGGATCGACTGGTTCGAGGCCGACGGTGACTACGTGCTGGCGCATGCGGGCCTGGCTCGGCATCTGGTGCATGTGTCGCTCAATCGCCTCGAAGCGCGCCTCGATCTCGCGCGCTTCCAGCGCATTCATCGCGCACACCTCGTGAACCTCGCGTCGGTGCGCACGTTTCGGCGCCTGGATGGTCGGCTCGTGGCGGAGCTGCATGACGGCACGCGGCTGCCGGTCAGTCGCGCCAAGGCGCAGGAGATCCGCTCTCAAGGCGCGTAACACGTCGGGGAATGCTGGACAGGAGCGCGCCCAACCGGTTCCTTTCCCGTCATGCCCACCACCGACCTCGATGCGCTGCGTGCGCAACTGCTCGACCGTTACCGCATCGAGCGCGAACTCGGGCGTGGCGGCATGGGCGCGGTGTACCTCGCGCGCGAACTGGGACTCGATCGCCTGGTGGCGCTCAAGGTGCTGCCCCCGTCGGTGGCGGGCGATGCAGGACTGCGCGCGCGCTTTCTGCAGGAAACGCGCACAGCGGCGTCGTTCTCGCATCCGAACATCGTGCCCGTGCATGCCGTCGAGGAGCACGGCGACCTGCTGGCCTTCGCGATGGGGTTCGTCGAGGGCGAGAGCCTGGCCGAGCGCGTGAAGCGCGCGGGTCCGCTCTCGGCGCGCGAGGCGGTGCGGCTCATGCTCGACGTGGCGTACGCGCTCTCGTACTCGCACGGCCGCGGCGTGGTGCATCGCGACATCAAGCCCGACAACGTGATGATCGAGCGCGCGACGGGGCGTGCGCTGGTCATGGATTTCGGGATCTCACGGCGCATCGATGCCGCGCCGGCGGCCGGGGGCGGGCTCACGCGCGTGGGTGAAGTGGTGGGGACGCCCGAGTACATGAGCCCGGAGCAGGCGAGCGGCGACATCGTCGATGGGCGGAGTGATCTGTACTCGCTCGGTCTCGTGGCCTGGTTCGCTCTCACCGGCAATACCGCCGTGACGGCCGAGAGCACGCAGAAGGTGCTGGTCAAGCAGCTCACGGAGACGCTGCCGCCGCTCGCCACGGCGCGCCCCGATGTGCCCGTCGCGCTTACGGCCGCCGTGGACCGTTGCGTGGCGAAGGAACCGGGCGCGCGCTACGCAGATGCGAATGCACTCGTGGAAGCGCTCGAGGCGGCGCAGCAGGCCGCGCCGGAGATTCCGGTGGTGGTTCGCCTGTTGGCCAACGAGCTGGGCACGCTGCTGCAGATCATCGCCTTCGCCTCGTTCGTGCTCCTGTTCCTGTTGTCGCTCGCCAACGATGTGGGCTTCCAGCGGCTCGACAATCTCGTCCCCATCACGATCATCGTGGCGGTGCTGATCACGCGCACGCTACAGACCAAGTCGGAGATCGCGCGCGTGATGCAGTTGGGCTTCC
>JAYTVE010000210.1:0-6232 GCA_043744185.1 Gemmatimonadota bacterium
TGCTGCGCATGACGGCCGCGGGTCAGGTGGATGCGACGAGCTACGCCGACGCGATGACGAACGACGTGGCCGTGGTGTCGGTGATGTGGGTGAACAACGAGACCGGATCGATTCAGCCGATTCCGGAGCTCGCGCAGCAGGCGAAGGCGGCCGGCGCGCTCTTTCACACCGATGGCGTGCAGGCGTTCGGCAAGGTGGACGTGAACACGGCGAAGCTCGCGCTGGACTATCTCACGATTTCGGGGCACAAGATTGGCGCGCCCAAGGGGTCAGGAGCGCTCTTCATCCGGCGCGGTGCACCACTCGAGCCGCTCTTCCACGGCGGGTCGCAGGATCGCGGACGGCGCCCGGGCACGGAGAATGTCGCGTTCGCGGTGGGGTTGGCGGTGGCGGCGGAGATGACGGTCGCGGAGCGCGAAGCCGAACATGTGCGTCTCGGCACGATGCGCGACCGGCTCGAGGCCGCACTCCTGGCGGCGGTGCCCGACCTGATGGTCCATGGCGCCGGCGGCCCGCGCGCAGTGCACGTTCTCAACATCTCGGCGCCGGGAACCGATGCAGAGTCGATGCTGATGGCGCTCGATCTGGCCGGTATCGCCTGCTCGGGTGGTTCCGCCTGCCAGTCCGGGAGCGTGGAGCCGTCGCACGTGCTAAGCGCGCTTGGCGTGCGGTCGGATATCGCGGCGGCGGCGATCCGCCTCTCGCTCGGCGTGCTGACTGATGACGCGGCGATCGACCGGGTGGCGCAGCTCTATCCGCAGCTCGTCGCGAAGGCGCGCGGGATGGCGGTGGCCTGAGGGCCGTGGCATGGGGACCGTGGCATGAGGACCGTGGCATGAGCGAGGCAGGCGCAGTGGGCCCGCGCCCCGGAGATCGCGTGCTGGTGGCCATGTCGGGCGGGGTGGATTCGTCAGTGAGCGCCGCGCTGCTCAAGCAGCAGGGGTTCGACGTGGTGGGCGCCACGATGAAGCTCTACCACGACGGCGCGGACGTGCCGGACCGTCCGTGCTGCTCGCTCGACAGCGTGAACGATGCGCGGCGCGTCTGCGAACGGATTGGCGTTCCGCACTACGTGCTCAACATGCAGGCGCCGTTTGCACGCGATGTGGTGGACGACTTCGTGGCGGAGTACGCGCGCGGTCGGACGCCGATTCCGTGCGTGCGCTGCAACACGTTCACGAAGTTTCGTGACTTGGTGGCAACGGCTGACAGGATAGAGGCGCCGTGGATTGCCACGGGGCACTACGCGCGGCTCATCGATGGGCAGCTGCACGTGGGACAGGACCCGGCCAAGGACCAGAGCTATTTCCTGTGGGGTATCAAGCGTGAGATGCTCGCGCGGATGATCCTGCCGGTCGGTAACCGCACCAAGGCGGAGACGCGTGCGATGGCGCGCGAGCTCGGACTGCGCATGGTGGCGAGCAAGCCGGAGAGCCAGGACATCTGCTTCGTGCCGGATGGCAATCATGCGGAGATCGTGGCGGAGAGGCTCGGACCCGATCACGCGGCGCTGCAGCCGGGGCCGCTCGTGCTCGAAGATGGCCAGCGTGTGGGGACACACGACGGCTTCGTGCACTTCACGGTGGGCCAGCGGAAGGGGCTGCCGGCGGGGTTCGCCGAGCCGATGTTCGTGCTGGCCATCGAGGCGGAGACGCGCACGGTGGTGGTCGGCCCGCGCGCGTCGCTCACCGGACACGGCGTGGTGGCGCGCGAGGTGAACTGGCTTGGCGCACGTCCGGCGATTGGCAGCGTGTTCGGTGCGCGCGTGCGGCATCGCGCGCCGCTCGTGCCGGCAACGCTCGTGCGGGACAGCGGGGACGAAATCGAGCTCTCGCTCGGCAGCGGCGTGCAGGCGATCGCGCCGGGGCAGTCGGTGGCTTTGTACGACGGCGAGGCGATGGTGGGCGGCGGCGTGATCGAGGTGGGGGTGCGCGCGCGGCGCGCGTTGCCGGTGATCGCGGCGTAGCAGGATGGTCGCCGCGACGCGCGCGCGACACGGCTGGCAGTCGAGCGCGGCCGCCTGCCACTCCGCCCGTCCCGATGGTCCGCGCGTGAGTCCCGCTCGTCCCGGATCGTGAGCTATGGCGACGCGCGACGCGTAGGCTGCGTGGAGCCCCTTACCGGACCCGTCCATGTCGCCACGCTCTCGCTTCTCCGCTCTTGTCGTCTCACGCGCGCTTGCGCTCGCTGCCGTTGCGCTGCCCCTCGCCGTTGGCGCGCAGAGCACCACGCGCCCGACGCTCGCCGCGGCCGCACCCACGAAGCCCGACGTCAGCTGGCCCGCCTACGGCAACGACGCGGGCGGCACGCGCTACTCGCCGCTCGCGGACATCACGCGCGAGAACGTGGGGCGCCTGACGCTCGCGTGGCAGGTGAGCACAAAGGATCTCGAACACAAGATGAAGGATGAGGGGCCGCGCGAAGGGTGCGCCAAGTGCCACACCGGAGCCACCAAGTTCGAGGCGACGCCGCTCGTGGTGGACGGCGTGCTCTACCTCTCGACGCCGCTCAATCGCGTGGTGGCCATGGACCCCGCCACGGGGCGGCAACTCTGGCGCTTCGACCCGAAGCTCGCGCTCAACATCGATCGCAACGAGGGGTTCGTGTCGCGCGGCGTTGCGCTGTGGCGCGATGCGCGTGCGTCGGGCGCGGCTGGTGCGATGGCGTGCAGCAAGCGCGTGTTCTTTGCGACGGTGGATGCCCGGCTGTTTGCGCTCGATGCGACCGACGGGCGTCCGTGTGCCGCCTTCGGCGATGCCGGCATGGTGCGCCTCGACAAGGGGGTGGGGCAGGTGCAGGTGGGGCAGTACGGCGTGACGTCGCCACCGGTGGTGATCGGCGACATCGTGATCGTCGGCTCCGCCATCGGCGACAACCGCCTCGTGGAGATGGAGCACGGCACGGTGCGCGCGTACGATGCGCGCACGGGCGCACTGCGGTGGGCGTGGGATCCGATTCCGCGGACGCCAGGTACGCCGGGCTACGAGACGTGGACGCCGGAAGGGGCCCGCAAGACGGGCGCAGCCAACGCGTGGGCGCCACTCGCGAGCGACTCCGCTCGCGGGCTGGTGTTCGTGCCCACCGGCTCGGCGAGTCCCGACTTCTTCGGTGGCGAGCGACCGGGGAACAACCTGTACTCGAACTGCGTGGTGGCACTCGAAGCGAGCACGGGCGCAGTGCGCTGGCACTTCCAGGTAGTGCACCACGACCTGTGGGACTACGACGTGGCGTCGCAGCCGACATTGATCGACCTCAAGCGGAATGGGCGCACGATCTCCGCCGTGGTGGTGGCCACCAAGATGGGGTTCGTCTACGTGCTCGACCGCGAGACCGGCATGCCGCTCTTTCCGGTCGAGGAGCGCGCGGTGCCGCTCAGCACGGTGCCAGGGGAGAAGACCGCGCCGACGCAGCCGTTCCCCACGCTCGCCGCCTTCCGGTTGCACCCGACCGCCGCGCTCACCGAAGACGACCTGTGGGCGCCGACGAGCGAGGCGCGCGCCCAGTGCGTGAAGCAGTTCCGCTCGTTCCGCCACGAGGGGATTTTCACTCCCCCTTCGCTCGAGGGAACGCTCGAGTATCCGTTCTACGGCGGCGGCGTGAACTGGGGCGGTGTCACCTTCGACCCGCAGCGACAGTTGCTCATCGTCAACACGATGCGCCTGCCGGCGTGGGTGAAGCTCCGCGCGCGCGCCCCCGGCGAGAAGGGGGGCAACATGCGCGGCACGCCGTACATCATGGAGCGCGCCGTGTGGGTGAGCGCGGCAGGCTCGCCGTGCGTGAAGGGCCCATGGGGCATGATCACCGCGATCGATCTGGCGACGGGCACCACCAAGTGGGAGCACCCGCTTGGCCGCGAACCGAAAGTGCCGGACGGCGATGCGTCGGCGGCATGGGGAACGCCCAATGTGGGCGGTTCACTCGCGACCGCAGGGGGCCTCGTGTTCATCTCGGCGGCGCGCGACGAGATGCTGCGTGCGTTCGACGTGGAGACGGGCCGCGAGCTTTGGAAAGTGAAGCTGCCCGCGGGCGGGCAGGCCACGCCGATGACATTCCGCATCAGGGGCAAACAGTATGTGGTGATTGCAGCGGGCGGACACGGCGACTACGGCACCGGTCTCTCCGACCAGGTGGTCGCCTACGCGCTGCCCTAGGCTTCCGGCGACCGCGCGCGCGCGATTTCGAATTGTGCGGCGTCGCGCGCCCGGTAGCGTCGGCTCCAGAGCAGCGCGATGCCCGGAAGCTCGATGCGGTAGTCGCCATGCGACCATGGGCCGAGGCGCGTGATGGCATCGAGGCGCACGATGTCGGAGCGGTTGACGCGCAGGAAGTGCGTGGCGTCGAGGCGTTCCTCGAGCGTGGCGATCGTGCCACGCACGCGGAACTCGCCCGCCGCGGTGCGCAACGTGACGTAATTGCGCTGCGCGCGCGCGAGCACGAGGTCCTCCACGCTGACGAGCGCGACGCCGCCGTCCACGTCCTGCGCCAGAATCCGCTGCAGCGGGCGCACCTGCTCCGCGGCGACGGCCGCAACAGCCGCATGCCGCGCGCGACGATCGGCGGCGGTAGCGTCGCGCTGCTGCCGGACGCGCGCGATGCCCGCGCGCAAGCGGGCGGGTTCTACCGGCTTGAGCAGGTAGTCGATGGCGCGCACGTCGAAGGCACGGAGGGCGTGCTCCTCGAACGCCGTCACGAAGATCACCGGCGGCATGGCGTTGCCGAGCGCATCGATGACTTCGAAGCCGTCCAAGCCAGGCATGCGGATGTCGAGGAGCACGAGGTCGGGCGCGAGCGCGGTCACCTGTGCGACGGCGCTCAGGCCATCCTCCGCCTCGCCGATCACTTCGACGGTCGAATCCGCGGCGAGCAACGTTGCGAGGCGTCGGCGCGCGGGCGCCTCGTCGTCGACGATCAGCACGCGCAGGGGCGCGTCGGGTTCGCTCTCGCGGCGCATCACGACTGCATCGCCGAGATGGCGTCGCGCGACACTCGCTCCGCAGTGGCCTCGCTCCGGGGCAGCTCGATCGCGGGCACTTCGACCGCGGGCATCTCGATCGCGACCTCGAAGCCACCGGACACGTTGCCGACGGCCACCTGCTGCGCCGCGCCGTACAGCAGGCGCAGGCGCTGGATCGTGGCCGAGAGCCCCGTGCCAGTGTCGAGCGGATCGCGACCCGGCATGAGGCCAGGACCGTCGTCATGGACGACGAGGCGAAGCGCGTGGCCGGCACGCGTGACGACAACGCGCACCACGGCCTTGCCGGTGCGCTCGAGTCCGCCGTGGCGGATCGCATTCTCCACGAGGGGCTGCAGCAGCAGTGACGGCACGAGGCAACGGAGCGCGGCGGGTGCAACCTCGATCGTGACGGTGAGCCGCTGCTCGAAGCGCGCGTGCAGGAGCGCGACGTAGTGCTCGAGCACCGCGAGCTCGTCGGCGAGCGGCACTTCCTGCACATCGGCCGTGCGCACGGCAGCGCGCAGGAGCGAAGCGAGGTGCGCGAGCTGCGCGTCCGCCGCCGGTACGTTCTCGTACATCGTGGCCGAGATCGTGTTGAGGGCGTTGAAGAGGAAGTGCGGCTCGAGGCGCAAGCGCAGGGCGCGCAGCTCCGCCTCGAGCAATGAACGTTCGACAATGGCCGTGCGGCGATCGCGCTCGCGACGTGACAGCGCGGCATCAACGGCCGTGAAGACGGCGACGATGGCAATCACGTGAACGAGGTCGGTGGCCCCTTCGTAGACGTAGCGGGCCGCCCCGACGTCGATCGAGTACTGCGGATATCCGAGCGCGGGACCGAGCATGGCGCGGAGGCGCAGCAACAGCCACGTGTGTACCAGCGAAATCGGCACGAACGTGCCAGCGATGGCCAGGAGCGACTGCTGCCACCTTGCGCCAGAGAGTGGGAGGCGCTGCAGCAGCCACGCGAGGAAGAACACCGGCAGCACGCCTACGAACGTTCCGGTGACTTCATCGAAGATCCGCGGCCCGATGCGTCCGGCCCCCTCGGCGAGTTCGAAGGCAACGGCGAATGTCAGCCGGATCACGAACAGGATCCCGAGCGTGACGACTGCGCCCCACCACATCCAGCGGCGGTCGGGGTGGTGGTCACGCGCGCGCATGTCGGATTCCGGCGTCATGCCATGAATATGCGCACTGCCGCTGCCTTCGGGCGACGGCCCGGGACTAACGGGACCACGATGGGACAGCTGGCGCTCAGGAGGTGACGCGTCGCTTCTC
>JAYTVE010000211.1:0-6230 GCA_043744185.1 Gemmatimonadota bacterium
GACGACTCGGGCGAAACGTGCCGCTGGCTCCGCAATCCGTCGCTCACGATGGCCGAACTCGACGCCATCCGGCGTCTCCCGACGGTCGAGCAGGCCGGCGCGCGCATGGACTGGTCCGCCGCCGCAAAGTTCCGTGACAAGCAGCTCAAGTCGGTCGGCATCGAGGCGTACACGGGCAACTGGGGATCGCTCTCGGCCCCCGACATCCAGCCGGGTGGGCGCGCCTTCACCGAGGTCGAGGCGCGCGGCGGCGCGCGCGTCGTGGTCATCAGCACGATCATGGCCGAACGGCTCTTCGGCGATGCGGAGCCGCTCGGGCGCTCGCTGCAGTTGAACGGGGTCCCCTTCACCGTCATCGGCGTGTACAAGGACAACTCTTCGTTCCTGAGCGGCGGCACGCGTCCGAAGGCGGTGGTGCCAATCCTCGCACTCAGCCGGACGCTCAACGTGCGCCTCCGGGACATGGGCCTCGCGGTCAAGCCACGCACCGGCATCACCACGGCCGAGGCGGTCGATGACGTGACGGCGGCGCTGCGCGCGATGCGCCGCCTGCGGCCGGGCGATGACGCGAACTGGGCGATCCTCACGCAGGACAAGCTCATGTCCACGTACAACCAGATCTTCGGCACGATGTTCCTGGTGATGATCGTGCTGTCGGCCGTGGGCTTGCTCGTCGGCGGCGTTGGTGTCGTGGCCATCATGATGATCTCGGTCACCGAGCGCACGCGCGAGATCGGCGTCCGCAAGGCGCTCGGCGCGACGAAGGCCACGATCCTCTTCCAGTTCCTCGTCGAGGCGGTCACGCTCACGGGCGTCGGCGCCTTCGTCGGGCTGCTCGCCGGCTGGGCGCTGGCGTTCGTGGTGCGCTCGGTCACGCCGATCGAGGCGTCCGTGCCGCCGCTCGCGATTCTCGCCGCCGTTGGCGCGAGCGTCATCACCGGCGTCGCGTTCGGCATGGTTCCCGCCGCGCGCGCCGCGCGGCTCGATCCCGTGGAAGCGCTGCGCTTCGAGTGACCCGGTGAATTTCTGGGAATCCGTCCGACTCGCCCTCGACACGATCCGGGTGCAGAAGCTCAAGAGCTTTTTCACCCTGCTCGGTGTCATGATCGGCGTGATGTTTCTCGTGGCCGTGGTCTCGATCGTCGAGGGGATGAGCCGCTACGTGAAGGAGGATTTTGCCGCGAAGCTGATCGGCGTCAACACCTTCAACGTGCGGCGCATGCCGGACTTCCAGTTCGGCAACGTGTCCGAGGCCACATGGCGCGAATGGCAGCGTCGGCCGCGCCTGTTCGAACCGGACATCGCCGCGATCCGCGCCTCGCTCGGCCCCGACTTCCGCTCGGCCATCGAGAACACGGAGTTCCTCTACTCCACCACGCCGTTCGCGCGCCCGCGGCAGGTGATGGGCATCGCCGCCGACAAGGACTACTTCGCCATCAAGAAGTACGGGATCTCGCGCGGCCGCGCCTTCACGCAGCAGGAAGAGCAACTCGGACTGCCGGTGATCGTCATCGGCACCGAGATCGCCGAGCACTTCTTCCCCAACCTCGATCCGATCGGGCGCGAGCTGCGCGTCAAGGGCGTCCCGTTCCGCGTCATCGGCACGATCGAGAAGCAGGGGAACGTGCTCGGCTTCTCGATGGACCGGCTGGCCGTGGCCCCGTATCACTCCCCGATGACGCGGCTGACCAATCCGCAGGGGACGATCGACCAGCTCATCGTGCAGGCTCCCTCGGAGGCCGCGGTGGACGAGGGGCGCGAATCGGTGCGCGAACTGCTGCGCTCGATTCGCAAGCTGCCACCGTCGCGGCCCGACAACTTCGTGCTCGAGTCATCGGAGTCGGCGCTCGGCTTCTTCAACGACTTGAAATCGAAGCTCATCATCTTCGGCACCGCGCTGCCAGCCATCGGCCTCGTGGTCGGCGCGATGGTGATCATGAACATCATGCTCGTGGCGGTGGCCGAGCGCACGCGCGAGATCGGCATCCGCAAGGCGCTCGGTGCCCGCCGACGCGACATCATGGGGCAGTTTCTGGTCGAGGCGGCGACGCTGTCGGTCGTGGGCGCGGCAATCGGCATCCTGCTGGGATTGGCCGGTGCCAAGATCATCGCCATGACGACGCCGCTGCCGGCGTCGGTCGCGCCGTGGAGCATCTTCGCGGCGCTCTTCGTCGGCGCCGGGGTCGGGATCACGGCGGGGCTCTATCCTGCCTCCCGCGCCAGCAAGCTCGACCCGATCGCCGCCCTCCGGCAGGAATAGTCCATGCGCATGATCGACAGCATCGTGATGGCCAGCGAGGGCGTGACGATCGCCCTCGACGCCCTGCGCGCCAACAAGGTGCGCGCCGCGCTCACGATCATGGGCATTGCCGTCGGCGTGTTCGTCGTGGTGGCCATGGCCGCCGCCACGCACGGCATCAAGCAGAGCTTCCGCGAGGATGTCGATTCGTTCGGCGCCACGTCGTTTCAGGTGCGGCGCCGCAGCATCGGCCTCAACAGCTGCGACGGCTCCGACGACTCCTGCCCGGAGCGCAAGCATCCGGCCATCACGCAGGAAGAGGCGCAGATGATCCGCCGCCTGAGCGGCGTGCAGGCCGTCACCGAGATCTGGGTGTCGCAGGCCTCGATGCGCTACCGCGACCGCTCGCTCGGCTCCGTCGGCTACGATGCGTTCAGTGCCGACTGGATCCAGACGGATGTGGGCGACATCGAGCCGGGCCGCAACTTCTCCCAGAAGGAGAACGAGAATGGCGAGCCTGTCATCATCGTGAACGATTCGCTCAAGTCGCAGCTCTTCGGCGATTCCGATCCGATCGGCAAGCAGATGCTCGTCAAGGACAAGCAGTTCACGGTCATCGGCGTCTATCACACCAAGGGCGGCTTCCTCAAGTCGATGGACGGTCGCGGGCCGGACAAGCCGCGCGGCATCATCCCCATCGTCACGGCCAAGCGCCAGCTCGACATCTGGCGTCGCGGCATCTCGCTCATTGTCAAGCCGCACGACGGCACCGTGCAGGAGGACATCATGGACGACGTGACCGCCGCGCTCCGCGGCCGGCGCGGACTCCATCCGGGCGCCCCCAACAACTTCTTCCTGGTCACGCAGGACCGCATGATGGCGGTCTTCGACCAGCTCTTCGGCGCCATCTTCATGGTCGGCTTGGCGCTGTCGGCGGTGGGCCTCCTGGTCGGCGGCGTGGGCGTGGTGGCCATCATGATGATCTCCGTGACGGAACGCACGCGCGAGATCGGCGTGCGCAAGGCGCTCGGCGCCACCAAGGCCACCATCCTGTGGCAGTTCCTCGTCGAGGCGGCAACGCTCACGAGCATCGGCGCGGCCATCGGCCTCGCAATCGGGTCGGCGATCGCGGCGTTGGTGAAGGCCACCACGCCAGTGCCGGCCTCGGTGCCGCTCGAGGCGGTGTGGCTCGCGCTGGGCGGGGCGGTGCTCACGGGTATCCTCTTCGGCATGCTGCCCGCCGTCCGCGCCGCACGGCTCGATCCGGTCGAGGCGCTGCGGTACGAATAGTCGGGGCGCCACTTGGAACCGGAGGGCCCACACTCCAGTTTATTGCCAATGCCCCTGTGGGAAGCCGTCCGCCTCGCCCTCTACCAGATCCGCGTCCAGAAGCTGAAGTCGTTCTTCACCCTGCTCGGGGTGATGATCGGCGTCATGTTTCTCATCACGGTCGTCTCGATCGTGGAGGGGATGTCGCGCTACGTCGAAACCGACTTCGCGGCACGCATCCTGGGAGGCGTCAACACCTTTACGGTCAGCCGCCGCCCGGCCTCCTTCTTCGGGCCGCCCAACGAGGCGCAGCGCCGGCTCTACGCGCGCCGCCCCCGCATCTACGCGCGCGACATTCCGCCCGTTCGCGCGTCGCTCCCGGCCGGCAGCATCTCGTCGGTCTACGGCACGACCTTCGCGTACGCGAATTCGGTGTTCAATCGCCCGCGCCAGGTGCAGGCCTCGGCCGGTGAGCCCGAGGTCTTCCAGATCAAGCGCTACACCATCACGGCGGGGCGCACGTTCAACGGACGCGAGCAGCAGGACGGCGCTCATGTGGTGGTCATCGGGACCGAAGTCGCGGAGCACTTCTTCCCGAACCTGAACCCGCTCGGCCGCACGCTGCGCGTCGGCGACGACTCGTACGAGGTCATCGGCATCATCGAGAAGCAGGGTTCGGTGTTCGGCTTCTCGCTCGACCGGCTCGCCATCGCGCCCTCTACCTCGCCCATGATGCGTGTCACGAATCCCGGCGGCGACGTGGGCAGCTTCATCGTCGAGTCGCGCGACGCCGCCTCGATGACCGACGCGATGGAGAAGGTGCGCGAGACCATGCGCGGCCAGCGCCACCTCGGCCCCTCCGTGCCTGACAATTTCTCCGTGGAGTCGGCCGCCACCGGTGCGTCCTTCTTCGATTCCATCAAGGAAAAACTCGTGCTCTTCGGCACGGCGCTCCCCGCCATCGGCCTCGTGGTCGGCGCAATGGTCATCATGAACATCATGCTCGTGGCGGTGGCCGAGCGCACGCGCGAGATCGGAGTCCGCAAGGCGCTCGGCGCTCGGCGGCAAGACATCCTTGCCCAGTTCCTGATCGAGGCGGCCACGCTCTCCGTGCTGGGCGCCGCGATCGGCATCGGGCTCGGCATCCTGCTCGCCAAGGTCATAGCCGCGCTCACGCCGCTGCCCGCAAGCGTCGCACCGTGGTCCATTGCCATGGCGCTCACGCTTGGTGCGGGCGTCGGCATCGTCGCCGGCTACTATCCCGCCAGTCGCGCCTCGCGGCTCGATCCCATCGCCGCTCTCCGCTCCGACTGACCATGCGCGTCCGCGACCGCATCGCCTTCCTGATCGACGGCGTCCACATGGCCGTCGATGCGCTCACTGCCAACCGCGTGCGTGCCATCCTCACCATCTCGGGGGTCGCCGTCGGCGTCTTCGTCGTCGTCATCATGGCCGCAGCCGTGCACGGCGTGAACGAGAGCGTCAAGCAGGACGTCGAGTCGCTCGGACCGCAGACGTTCTCGGTGCAGCGCCGCGGCATCACCCTCGGATGCGACGGGACCGACGAGAAGTGCCCGGACCGCAAGAATCCCCCGGTGCTCCTCTCCGAGGCGCGCGCCATCCGCGAGATATCCGAAGTGTCCGCCGTCACGGCACTCGCGACCGGCCTCGCCAACATGAAGTACCGCGATCGCAACCTCGCGAGCGTCGGCTACGAGGCCTACTCGCCACAGTGGATGGAGACCGACGCCGGCGACATCCAGCCCGGTCGCAACTTCACCGCGGCCGAAGAGGCGGGTGGCGCGCACGTGATGCTCATCAACGATTCCCTGGCCAGCGCCCTCTTCACGCGCGAGAGCCCGCTCGGCAAGCAGATCACGGTCGGCGGACAGCCGTTCACCGTCATCGGCGTGTACGAGCCGAAAGCGGGCTTCCTGCTGCAGCTGCAGGGGCGCGGCAACGACAAGCCGCGCGCCATCATTCCGCTCGAGACGGCGCGGCGATCGCTCGGACTCGACATCAAGCAGATCTCGTTGCGCGTCAAGCCGCGCGAGAATGCCGATGGCGTGGCCGTCATGGATGCCGTCACCGCCACCATCCGCGGCCGGCGAGGTCTCCGGCCTGCGCTGCGCAGCAACTTCGCGATCATCACCCAGGACCGCCTGCTCGACACGTTCAACCAGTTCTTCGGCGCGATCTTCTCTGTCGGCATCGGGCTCTCCGCTGTCGGGCTCCTCGTCGGCGGAGTCGGTGTGGTCGCGATCATGATGATCTCCGTCACCGAGCGCACGCGCGAGATCGGCGTCCGCAAGGCGCTCGGCGCCACGCGCGGCCTCATCCTCTGGCAGTTCCTCATCGAGGCGGTCACGGTCACCACCATCGGTGCGGGCGTGGGGCTGCTCATCGGCGTGGGTCTCGCCGCGCTCGTCAAGGCGACGACATCGCTCCCGGCGTCGGTGCCGGCGAGCGGCATCATCTCCGCGCTCGCCGCCAGTGCGCTCACCGGCATCGTCTTCGGTATCGTACCGGCATTCCGCGCCGCGCGACTCGATCCGGTCGAAGCGCTGCGCTACGAATAGGGCGCCGGAACCCGAAGGCCCCGGCGCCCTGCGCGCATCACATGCGCAGCGCTACTTCTTCGCGACGAGCACCTTGCGCACCCAGCCCTCGCCGTCGCTCCCCTGCACCTGCAGGTAGCCGTCCTTCTCCGTGCCGAGGAAGA
>JAYTVE010000212.1:0-1939 GCA_043744185.1 Gemmatimonadota bacterium
CGCCTCGTCAACGAGCCGGCGCAGTGCAGCCGACGCGCCCCCCGACTGTTCGTTGAGCCACGCCCAGTGGCGCGGCAACAGCGTCACTTCACGCGCGACTACGCCGAGCTTGGGGCGACCGGGGCCAGCGCGCTGCGGAAGCGGTTGGGGCGCGCCACCGACGCCGCCGTGTCCGTTGGCATGCACCGATGGCGCGGCCGCGCCGACTCCGACCGGCTCGGCGTCGTCGTCGCCACGGAGACGCGCGAGCACGTCGTCGATCGAGCCGCCGAGATCGAGATCACGCGGATTGCTGGTGCGTTCGTCGAAGACCTGGACGACGCGTGGCTCGCCGGCATCGGTGGCCAGCTTTGCTGCGCGAGCGACGTCGAGGAGGGGGCCACGGGCGATCAGTCGGCCGCCGGCGAAGGCAACGAACGCAGACATTGATTTTTGATAGCGATATACGTGCGAATTACCCGGAACTAGGCTTGATATTACCCGGCTCTTTTACATTGTCAATAGTACCCGGAGAAAATATCGCACGACGACGACCAGCGCCTGACCGGTCTGCATCTCAACTTTACCTTGTAAAGTACTTCATTTGCGACTACCCATCCGGGCGCGTCCACCATGCGCCGCGGGTTCACACCGTTCGGCGGGACTTACCGCCGGCCCCCGATGCGTAGCGCGCGTGCTACTGGCGCGGTGAGCCCAAGTCGAAGATCCAGCGCCAGCGGCCGTCGTCATCGAGCCGCCACACCGTGAAGTACTTGGTCTTCGACAACACCGCGCCTGTCTCGGCGTTCCGGCGCTCGGCGTCGCCGACGGTGAACGCGAGGCCACCGGCTCCCTGTCCCATGGCTCGCGTCGGGCCCCACACGAGACGCACTCCGCTGGGCGCGTTCGCGAACGCTGCGCGCATCAGCGCTGGTCCGCGCGTGGCGCTCGCCTCGCCGGGGAACAGTCCGTCGACGGCAACCCAGTGCGCGAACGATTCTCCCGGACCGGCGGCTGTGCCGCCCGCTTTGGCAAACTTCGCGTCCGCATCCTGCGCCGCTGCAAGCGCGCGAGGCTCGCCCGACTGCGTGGCGGAGTGCGGCATGACGCCACCGTCGAAGTCAGCCGATGCCGGCGGAACCGTGGGGCCCGCGTCGCCGCGCTGCATCCCGACCAGGCGCGCGACGCCGTTGGCGGATCGTCGCCAGCAGAACAGGTAGTCGCCGCCGCGCTCGCGGTGCGACGTGTCGGCCGCGCTCACGAACCACGCGACGCCCACCGTGCAACCGAACGACGGATCGAGCGAGGCCACGGCGGCGAGTGGACGCCACCCGATGCGCGACGGCGCTCCATAGCGCGCCACGAGCGGTCCCTCCGCATCGCGTCCTCGCAGGATCGGCTGCTCCGGAACGAGGACGGCGGCGTCGGGAGCGAGCGCATCGACGAGCGCCGCGATGCCCTTCTCCGCCACGCTCGCCGCCAGCGCACGATCAGCCGCGAGCAGCCACGCCTTGGTGGAGGCCGTGTCCGCGCGCTGTGCACCGGCGACAGTTGCAGTCGCAATCACAACAGAAGCGCCGACGGCGATGACGTACGCGAGCCTGACACGGCGCATCTGACGACGGGACCAAGGGGAACGATGCAACGCGAGCGACGCTCACTTCTACTCCAATCGCGTTGGCCGGGTTTCGCAGCGCGCGCGGCTAGTGCGCCTGCACCGTGACGAAGATGCCCACCAACACCGCGAGCGCGAGACTGTGCCAGAACACGAACCGCAAAATGGTGCCTTCGCTCCCCTTCCACCCCGTGGCGGTGCTGGCGACCACGATGCTCTGCGCGTCAATCATCTTGCCCATCACGCCACCGGTGGAGTTGGCCGCCGCCATCAGCACCGGATCGACGCCGACCTGCTTCGCGGTCACGACCTGCAGGTTGCCGAACAACACGTTCGACGCCGTAT
>JAYTVE010000213.1:0-6204 GCA_043744185.1 Gemmatimonadota bacterium
TGGGACCGGGGGCGCCTCGAACGGGCCCGCTCCGGCACAACGCACTACCGGCCCGGGCCTCAACCAGGGAGGCCCGAGCCGGGACGGCCGTCAGGTGCCGCGTGCGCCCGTGCGCGCGGAGGTCCACCATCGCGACCACTCGACGCCAATGACGCCGTCGGGCGCGATCAGGGAGGGGGCGCGGATGGGCATGCTGCAATATACGTCATCCGGACCCCCTGCGCCGCAGCTTCAGGGACTCACAACGTCCCGCCAGAGTGCGGTGAGTGCGCCTTGGTCGTCCGGCCAGGGATGGGCGCGCGCCCACGCCCGGAAGCGGGTTGCTCGCTCCGGATACGGAACGCCGCAGAGCGAGACCACCTCGTTCCACCGCTCGCGCCACCGTGCACGCAGGTCCTCGTACGCGCGGGCGGTGACGCCGAGGGGCCGCCGCCCTCGTGCTGGTTTGCCATTCGCCCGCGCGAACGCGGCCTGCAGTTCCGTGCAGGGCACAATCGCCGCGTGATCCCCCGCTGCGCCCACAAACTGAAAGGTGCCGAACCCGACGGCCAACATGTCACTCGAAGAGGTGCCCAGTGAATCGCGCAGGAAGGCGCGCGCCGCGCCCGCATCGCGACGCGCGACGATCTCCGCGACGACGTTGAACCGCGTGCGCCACGGGGCAACCAGCGAGTCCGCCCCAACGCGGCGCGTCCACTCTGCGGCAACTTCCGGTTCCTCCTGCGAAAGCGCGAGAGCGACCATCGCGCGCCGCGCACGCGCGGCAAGTTGGGGCGCCGCAGAGAGCTGGCGATCGAGGCGTTCGAGCGCACGCGTCCGTCGGGCGAAGGACCCGAACCAGGTATCCCAGAACGACGGAGACGGAGCCACGGACGTGGACAGTGCCCACGACTCGGGTTCATCCGGAAAGCGTCGCATCAGCTCCGCCATCCGCGCGCGCACCGCCGGAGGCACGAAAGGCGCGCCCAGCGTCATGAAAGACTCACCGCGCGGCATCGAACCGCGCACCAAGGCATCGAAGGTCGGCACACCGTTCGCGTCAGTTTCCAGCAGGTCGACCAGCGCACCATCGTTGGCATCGACCACGCTGCCATCAAACGACTCGACCGACGCCGTGACGACGGATGCGCTTGGCCACGTGAACGCGCCGCGATAGCGCTTCCCGCTCACACGATGCAGCACGAGCAGGAGATCCAGCCAGCGCGCACGGTCGCCAGCCGTACCACCACGCACGTAGGCGCGCACCAGGAGCGACTCCTGCGACGCGAGTGCGGGCATCGCCGAGTACTCGACGGTTACACGCGTGTCCGGCCGCGCCGCGGCGGACACGATTCGCAACCGTTCCAGCACGGGCGCGGCGTCGAGTCCGGTCGGGGCAAAGGCCCACCACGCTCCGACGGCGGCAATGGTGAGCATCGCAGCTGCCATCCAGCGACTCCGCTGCATGGACGACCACGCCCACTCGCCGGACACTGGGGTTGACCGGGACACCGGCGCGTCGTCGAGCGGCAACAGCACGCGCTCCCCCGCTGCGCGACGCGCAAGCGCACGCGCGAACATCGCGTCGTCCGGTACCGGGCTGGGGAGCGCACGCAGTCGCTCGCTCGTCCCGCGCGTCCACGCCACTTCTGCCGCACAGGCGTCGCACCCGGCTACGTGCGTGCCGACGACATCGCGCTCCCGACCGCTCGACTCGTCATCAGCAAAGCGCGTACGCGCCTCGGGTGCAGGGTGCCTGGTGAAACGGGTCATCGGTCCTCCTTGAGGATTTGGCGCAGGACGGCGCGGGCGCGATGCAGACGCACGGCCGCCGTGTTGGATCGGATGCCCAGCTGTCGGGCGATGTCCGCATGTGAGTGGCCTTCGATGTCCTTGAGCACGACGATCACGCGCAATTCGTCGGGAAGCGCGCGCAACGCCTGTTCCAGAGTCAGGCGGTCGGCGAACACCGACTCCGCCTCTCGACCGTGGCCCTGCGTGTCCGCCGCCTCGATGACGTCCTCGCGGCGGCGACTTCCTGCGCGCAGCCGCATGAGACTCATCCGGACCACGACGCGGCGCAGCCATCCCTCCAGCGACCCGCTGCCAGCGCATTTCCCGATGGCCTCCGGCAACCCGACGAACAGATCCTGCACGATGTCTTCGGCGTCGTGCACAGATCCCGTGAGCGCCGTGGCCGAGCGCAGGAGTGTGGCCGCGTGCGCGCGATACAGTGCCGCGAGCGCCTCCGGGTCCGCCGCGCGCAATCGCTCGCGCTCGGTGCGCTCGGTGACCTGGGCGGCGGGTTCGAAAGGCTGGGCGCTCATGACCCCCTCAAGATGCCGGCCGACCGCCAAACATTACAAAGCCGCTAGCGCCGCGGCACCTCGGCCAGGTGCGACCGTCCGACGAACACCAGCCCCGCGGCGGGCGGAACCGCCTGCGCACCGTCCGGCGCGAGCTTCGTAATGAGCGCGCGCACCTTGGTGGCTTCGGCCCCCTGAGCGTCGGAGGTGAGGAGGTCGGCGTACCCCGTCAGCAGGCGCACCCGCACGTTGGTGTCCACCGCCGCCGCTTCGGCGAGCGTCACACCGAGCATGCGGGCGCTGCCGATGATCGGCTTGGCGATGAGCTGCCGACTGCGGCCGAGCATGAACTTGAGTTCCGCGCCCTTGGGTGCGAGCGGAAACGCCAGCGTGCACGGCTCGCCGCAGCGGTCGTACCACGTGCGCGCCTTGATCGTGTCGCCGCCGATGAGCGCCATGCGCGCGCCGGTTTCACTCAGCCGCAAGTTGTACGTGTTGTTGGCGCCGGTCTTCCAGTTCGCCACGGCGCGTTCGAGCTGCGGCGCGGGTTCGTGCTTGTTGAGCGCCATCGACGCGCGGCGATACGCCTCGAGGTACCAGACGTTCCGGCTCTGGGCATCGCTGCGCATCGAGTCGGCAATGATGCGGTCGCGCCACTTCTGCGCGAGGTCCATGCGGCCGGCGTCGACGGACAGGTTGGCGAGCTCCGTGGCCTCGGCGAGGTCCGTCGTGCCGGACTTGCTCAACGTCGCGTCAATGGCGGCCGCGCGGTCCGCGCGCTCCCCCTTGCCCGCCTTGCGCTGCGCCGCCTGGTCGGGTGACAGGGGCGGCCCCGCCATGAAGTGCAAGCGCCATCCGCCCGCGCGCGCCGGATAGAGCGCAGAAACAGAGTCGATGCGGGCAAACAGCGAAGGCGGCGCCTGCCGCCCTTCGGCGCTGACATCCGACATGCGAATACGCGCCCAGACTGCCGACCACCACAGACCGTCGTACATCGGCTTGCCGTCCGGCGCAGCGTAGACGGCATCGAAGTACGTGCCGTCGTTCCGGTCCACGGCATCACCGGTCGAGGTCTCGACGGCCATGCGCAGGAGCGAAGCATCAGACGGCGCGACGAATCGTCCGCGGAAATGACCGTCCTTGCCCTTGCCGAGCGTGACGAGCGTGCGGGCGTTCAGCTCGCGAGGCGCGCCGGCTGCTCCGAACACGGCGGCTCGCAATGCGAGCTGCGGCTTGGGCACGAGCGACGGAGATGGCGTGTAGTCCACCTCCACCGGCTGGCCCGTGCGCAGCAACGGCGGCGTCAGGCGAAGCGTGCCAGTGGCGGCGCCCTGTCCGCCCGCCGTCGAGGCGACGGTGGCGAGGAGCGCGGCGGTCGCGACGCGATAGACGTTCGATGACATGGGAATGGCGGTCGAGGAGGCCGACGATGCTGCAAGCTATCGGCGCGGGGCGACCATGACGTCACGTTGTGGGCGGCGCTCTGCACGTGCCTACCCTTCGCTGTGCTCAGGACGACAGCTCCGGGAGATCGCGAAAGAGCTCCAACGCCGCCGGATTCGCGAGCGCGTCCACATTCTTCACCACGCGCCCGTGAATCACCTCGCGCACAGCCAGCTCGGTGATCTTTCCGGACAGCGTGCGCGGGATGTCGGCCACCGCCACGATCACGCGCGGCACATGGTGCGGGCTCGTGTTGGCGCGGATCTGCGTCTTGATGCGAGTGCGCAGCGCATCGTCGAGCACCGCGCCCTCGCGCAGACGCACGAACAGCACCACGCGCGTATCCACGTCCGGGCCGTTCACCACGTCCTGTCCCACCACGAGCGACTCCACCACCTCGTCCAGCTGCTCCACCTGACGATAGATCTCCGCCGTGCCAATGCGCACGCCGCCCGGATTGAGCGTGGCGTCGCTGCGCCCGTGGATGACGAGGCCGTTGTGCGACGTGATCGCGGCCCAGTCGCCGTGCCGCCACGTGTTGGCAAAAGTCTCGAAGTACGCGGCGCGATACTTGTCGCTGCCCGCATCGTCCCAGAACGCGACCGGCATGCTCGGAAACGGCCTCGTGCACACAAGTTCGCCGAGCTCACCCTCGGCCGAGCGATGGCCATCGTCGCGCCAGACATCCACCGCCATGCCGAGCCCGCGCGTCTGCAGCTCGCCGCGCCACACGGGCAGCACCGGGCTTCCGAGGGCGAAGCACGAGATGAGATCCGTGCCGCCGGAGATCGACGAGAGGCGCAACCCCGCCTTGATGTCGCGGTAGACGAAGTCATACGAGTGCGCCGCGAGCGGACTGCCGGTGCTGAGGATGACCTCGAGCGCGCTCAGGTCGAAGCGCGCGCGTGGCAACACGCCCTCCTTTTCTAGCAACGCGACGTACTTGGCGCTCGTGCCGAACACCGTGATCCGCTCTTGCTCCGCCATGCGCCACAACTGCGCCGGGTCGGGCGCGAGCGGCGCGCCGTCGTACAGCACCACCGTGGCGCCGACCGCGAGCGCGCTCACGAGCCAGTTCCACATCATCCAGCCGCAGGTGGTGAAGTAGAAGATGCGATCACCCGCTCGCAGGTCGCCGTGCAGCTGGTGTTCCTTGAGGTGCTGGAGCAGCGTGCCGCCGGTGCCGTGCACCATGCACTTGGGCAAACCGGTCGTGCCGCTCGAATACATGATGTAGAGCGGATAATCGAAGCGCAGTCGTTCGAACTGCTCGGCGGGCGCTGGCTTCGCCGCATCAAGAAATTCATCCCAGCGCACGGCGCGCGGAATGCCGCCCATCGGATCGCTCACCGAGTCCGACCCATCGAGCACACCACTACCCAGCCACGGCACGACCACCACCTGCTGCACGCTCGGCAACAGCGCCACGATCTCGCGCACGCGCGGTCGGCAGTCGATCACCTTGCCGGCGTAGCGGTAGCCATCGGCGACCACGAGCACCTTGGGCGCGATCTGCCCGAACCGGTCGAGTACCCCCTTGGCGCCGAAGTCGGGCGAGCACGAACTCCAGACCGCCCCAACAGCGGCCGCACCGAGCATGGCCACGACGGCCTGCGGAATGTTCGGCAGGAAGCCGACAACACGATCGCCAGGACCGATGCCAGCGGCGCGCAGCGAGTGCGCCATCCGTGCGGCGCCGGTCGCGAGGTCGTCGCGAGAGAGAGCAACGCGCCGCCCAGTCTCGTCCCAGCTGACAATCGCGGCCTCCGGACCGCGATGCCTGAGCAGGTTCTCCGCGAAGTTGAGCCGTGAGCCCGTAAACCAGCGCGGACCGAGTGCCGCATCGGGCGGCGCCATCCGGTCGAGTCCTTCCACCACGCTTTCCCACGGATCGCCACCCCCGGCGCGCGGCTCCGCGATCACGCCAGAGAAGCGCCAGACCGCGGGCCAGAAGCGCTCGGGATGGTCCACCGACCACTGCCAGAGCACGGCGTGATCGTGCACAACCGACGGCGGCGCGCCACTCGCGGGATCCGCCACGATGGCGCGCGCGAACGCGGTCACCTGCGCGCGCTCGATCTGCTCCGTCGTCGGCGACCAGAGCGGCGCGTCGATCGGCCCGGTCAGAAGTTCACCTGCAGCACGAGGCTCGTGCGGATGCGTTTTTCCTCGTGCGTGTACACGGTGCGAAAGCCGATGCCGACGGGCGCCGGGAACTGCCACAGATACGTGTCGGCCATGACTTCGACGCCGCTCGAGGTGTACGTGTAGCGCGTCTGCGTCCCCAGCGGATACGAGGGAATCGCCGCGGATGGCAACAGGTCGCCCACGCCGTAGTCATGGAAGAAGTTGCCGCGCACGCGCTGGATCTGCAGCGCGCCGAACCAGTTCACGTCCGGGTAGTCGAGCGGGAAGGCGTAGTTGATGCCCACCTTCTGGAACTTGTCGAACGACACCGCGCTGTATCCGCGCGGGA
>JAYTVE010000214.1:0-1932 GCA_043744185.1 Gemmatimonadota bacterium
GAGCCTGCTTCCGCGAGCGCGGCCAAGGCGCCCTCGCGCAATTGGTCGAGCACCACCCGTCCGCCACTGACGCGCGCGGAGCTCATCGAGTTGTCGAGCACGAGCGCGAATGCCGTCGGCGGATGTCCGGTACCGAAGCCGGGCCCGAGAGGGCGCGCCGCGGCCAGCGCGAGAGCGAGCACCGCCAGCACGCGCAGCGCCATGAGCAGCAGGTTGCGGAGCCGCATCTCGCGGCGATGCTCCTTTTCGGCGCGGCGCAGATAGCGCACCGCAGGGAACGCCAACGGCTGGCCCGTGCGGCGGCGCAGCAGGTGGAGGAGCAGCGGAACGGCGGCGGCGGTGGCGAGCGCGAGCAGCCAGGGGGAAAGGAAACTCACGGTAACCCTTGCCGCACCGCGAACGCGCGGCGCAGCGCGGTGCCGAACGGCGCATCGGTGCTCACCACTTCGTAGAACGCGCCCGCGCCGGCGAATCGCTCACGCCACTCGCCGATCGCGGTCTCGACCGTCTCGCGATACGCGTCGCGCACGTCCGCGCCGCGCGCGGCCAGCGCATCACCGCTCTCCGGGTCCGTGAACATGGCGTCTCCCGACTCGGCCAGGTCGCGCTCGGCGGGGTCCATGACGTGCAATACGACGATGTCGTGGCCCACGGCGCGCAAGGTGCGCACGGCGGTCGTCACTTCGTCCGGATCCATGAGCAGGTCGGAGAGGATCACGAAGAGCCCGGGACGCGTGACCATCGACGCGGCCCGCTTGATGGCCGCCGCGAGCGCCGTGTCGGTGCCGCTGCCCACGGGCCCGAGTTCAGCCAGCACGCGGCGCCACTGCGCCGTGCGCGCACGCGGCGGCAGCACGGTGCGCACCGCATCGTCGAAGCGGATGAACCCCACCGCATCGCGTTGCTTGAGCAGAAGCAGCGAGAGCGCGGCCACCGACGCTTCCGCCCACGCGAGCTTGGTGAGCCGGCTTTCCGCGCCGCGCCAGCCCATCGAGGGACTGACGTCGAGGAGCAGCATGGCGCGGAGGTTGGTCTCTTCCTCGTACTGCTTGATTACCCAGCGGTCGGAGCGCGCGAGGATCTTCCAGTCGAGGTAGCGCAGGTCATCGCCGGGCTGGTACGGCCGGTGCTCGGCGAACTCCACCGAGAAGCCCTTGCGCGGCGAGCGATGCAGGCCGGTAAGGAAGCCATCCACCACCCAACGCGCGACGACCTCGAGGCGGCCAAGCGCTGCGAGGGAAGCGGGATCGAGGAGGTCGGGCCGGTTGGCGTCCATCGGACGCACAAAGGTACGCGCATGATGCCGCCACGGGCAGCGGCGACCGCGCTATTTCATCACGGGTATCGACGTCGAGGCGCGGAGCTCGCCCCGATACCACCAGTCGAGCGCGCCGCGGATGGCGCGCGGTGGTGCCAGTTCGAAGGTGATCGTGTGCCGTGTCGCGAAGCGCAGCGCCTGCTCCATCTCGAGGTCGGTCGGGTCGGAGCAGGCCACCGTCATCGCCTTCTCGTCCGAGCGCATCGGAATGAGTCCGAACCTTCGCGCCACTTTCTCGTCGAGCAGCTGCACCGCGTGCGGCTCGATTCTGTCGAGCCGCGCCACCGGTACGCGAAAGGTCGAAGCCACGTGCACGCAGAATTCGTCGGCCGTGATCTCGTTCGCACGGGCAATCGCGTCCCACACCTGCTCGGTCGTGAACTTGTCTTCCATCGGGCGCGGATCGGCCGGGTTGAGGCCGAAGCGCTGCGCCACGAGCGACAGCCAGTGGCGCACCAAGCGGTCGGCACGGGCCTGCACGGCGGGCGAGTACACGACCTCCGGCGGCGGCTCGTCCTCGGCTTCCTGGTGCACCGCCACCGGGCTGTCACCGTCGAGGTTGAGCGTCACGCGTGCGCGCACCGCGCGCGTGGATCCGGAGCGGCGCTCCACCG
>JAYTVE010000215.1:0-6199 GCA_043744185.1 Gemmatimonadota bacterium
CTCGGTGCGCGGGTTGTCGCTGGTGACAATTGCGATGTCGGCGCGCGTGGCCGCGATGAGCCCCATGACGGGGCGCTTGCCGCGATCGCGGTCGCCTCCGCAGCCGAAGACGACGATCAGGCGCCCTGGCGTGAAGGGGCGCACCGCGGCAATCGCGCGCTCAAGGGCGTCGGGCGTATGCGCGTAGTCGCGCAGCACCACCGGCGCCTCGCGCAGCACCTCTAGACGACCGGGCACTTGCGGAAGCGACCCGAGACGTGCCGCGACCTCCGGCACCGTCATGCCAAGTGCGAGCGCCGTCGCAGCCGCACCGAGCGCGTTCGCGACGTTGAAGTCGCCGATGAGCGGCAAGGTGACGCTCGCGCGCTCGCCGTGCGCCACCAGCATCCACGTGCTGCCGCGCGGGGAGAAGCGCACCTGCTCGCCGCGCACGTCGGCGCCGTCGTCCGAGAGCCCGAACCGTGACCGGGCGCGCGTGTGGGGCAGCGCTTCCCACGCGAAGTCGTCCGCGTTCACCAGCACGGTGCCGTCCTTGCGCACTGCGTCCACGAGGCGCGCCTTGGCCGCGAAATACGCTTCCATCGTGCCGTGGTAGTCGAGGTGATCACGCGTGAGGTTGGTGAACACCGCCGCATCGAACTGGATCCCCTCGACGCGGCGCTGGTCGAGTGCGTGGCTCGACACTTCCATGGCGACGCGACGCACACCGCTCGCGGCGAGCTTGGCCAGCACGCCCTGCAGTTCGACGGGGCCTGGCGTGGTCAGTCCACCGCCGCCATCGAGCGGCGCCCCGTCGCTGCCGATGAGCACGCCGAGCGTGCCGATCGATGCGGCTCGGTGCCCCGCGTCACCGTCGAGCAGGTGGCGCAGCATCCCGACGGTGGTCGTCTTCCCGTTCGTGCCGGTGACGCCCACCATGACGAGTTGTCGCGCGGGCCAGCCGTGGAACGCCGCCGCGGCAACAGCGGCCGCACGGCGCGCATCAGTGACCACGAGCACCGGGAGCGCCGTGCGCGACCAATCCTCGACGATCGCGAGCGCGGCGCCGGCCTGCTCGGCGGCGGCGAGAAAGTCGTGCCCATCGCCCGAGTTGCCGCGCACAGCCACGAAGATGCCACCGACTGTCACCCGTCGAGAATCATCCGTGATGGCGGTGACGGTTTCGGGCAGGTCGCCGAAGATGTCGGTGAGGAGTCCCGCATCCCGCAGGGCATCCGCAACGAGCAGCACGTTCGACATCTCGCGGCGCGCCCTACCAAGCGCCGAGGCGCACGATCGAACCCGGACGGGCGATCGCGCCTGCGGCGGGGCTCGTGGCGCCTGCAGGACCGTCGCCCAGCGTGACACGGAATCCGGCCTCGTGCAACGCGAGCACCGCACGCCGGAGCGGCAGGCCGTGAACATCCGGCACGGCGCGCGCGGCCGTGAGCGGCGCCACCGAGGCGCGCGGCCCATCAAGCCGCACCACGAACGGCACCGCCGACGAGTCGCCCGAGTTGGTGTGGTCGATGGCGGCCACTGTGGCGCTCGCGCGTGTGGTGCCCGGCTTCGGCGCCGCGGCCGGTACCGGTGCGTCCGCGATGCGCTGGCTGCCCGCGAGCTGCGCGAGATCGAGCGAGGCGTTGTTGGCGGCGATCGCGCCGAGCGCCACTTGGCGAAAGACCGGGGCCGCCACCTTGCCGCCGTAGTAGCCGTCGCGCGGATTGTCGAGCTTCACGAGAATCACGAGCTGTGGCTTGTCCGCGGGAAAGAGGCCGATGAAGCTCGCGGTATACGCACCGTTCACGTACTTGCCGTGCTCGACGCGCCGCGCAGTACCGCTCTTGCCGGCCACTTCGTATGCGGCGAGCGATGCGCTCTCCGCCGTGCCGCCCTCCACCACGTCGCGGAGCATGTCGCGCACGGAGTCGGCGAGCGTGGTCGACATGAGGCGACGCACCACGGTGCGCTCGTGGTGGAACTTGACGCGGCCATCGGCGTCGCGGATCTCGCGCACAAGCGCGGGCTTGAGCAACTCGCCGCCGTTGGCGAACGCGGCATAGGCGGTCGCGAGCTGGATTGGCGTGACCGCCAGCTCGTAGCCCATGAGCATCGAGGCGCGCGACTGCCTGCTCCACTTGTCAGGGGTCCGGAGTCGCCCCCTCGATTCGACCGGATACGGCACGCCCGTGGCCGTGCCGAAGCCCGCGTCCTTCATCAGGTCGTACTCTTCCTTGGACGTGAGGCGCTCGCCGAAGCGCACGATGCCGATGTTGCTGGAGAACTTGATGACGTCGCGGAGCGAGAGCTGCGCCGCCTTGTGCACGTCGGTGATGGTGCGCCCCTCGACCTTGTACGTGCCGTTGAAGGTGCCCATCATCTCGTCGGCTCGCGCACGCTTGAGCGCGAGCAGCTTCGCGGCCACGAACGGCTTGAGCGTCGAGCCCGGTTCGTACGGTTCGGTGAATGCGGTCACCGCCGTGGCCACCGCAGGACGGCGCGCGACGAGCGCGAGGATGGCGCCGTCGTGCGGGTCCATGACGACGATGTCGCCGCCAGTCGCGCCGGTGTTGTGCATGGCGTCGCCGAGCGCACGCTCCGCGATGTCCTGCACCGCGTGATTGAGCGTGAGCACAACGGTTTGTCCGCGCGTCACGGGAGTCTTGCCGGCGTCGGCGGGCGCGAGACGATTGCCCCGCGCATCACGCGGCACGGCGGCACTCCCCTTTTGCCCCGCGAGCAACGAGTCGAGCGAGCGCTCGACGCCGTCCACCGGTCCGTTCGCGTTGGCGCGCCCCACGACGCGGCGAAGCCCTTCGGCGCCCGAGTAGACGCGCTCCATCACGCGCACGGCGTGCACGCCGGAGATGTTCGTGGCCATCGTGTCGGGGCCCGGGCGCACCGGCGTGCGCAGCTCTACCCACGCGCGATTGACGTCGGTGGCACGCTGCACTTCGTCGGACTCGAAGCCGAGCGTGACCAGCGCACGACGGAGGCGCGGGATGCCGTTCTTCTTCGCGACTTCTTTGGGCGCCACGTTCAAGCGCACCATTTCGCGGCTCTCCGCGACAATGTCGCCCGTCGCGTCGAGGATCATGCCGCGCGGCGCAGGAAGGTCGGTGCCCTCGTATTGCTGCCGGTGAGCCGCCGTGGTCCATCGATTGCCCTGCCAGAGCTGCACCTGTGCCGCCTTCGCGAGTATCGCGACGACGAACATACCCATGCCGATGTTGAGGAGTCGCAGGCGGTCAGGGCGGGACATCGGGGGCAGTGGAAGGCGATTGGGGCTTCGAACGCGGCACCATGATGACGCTGTTGTCCGGTGGAACGCGCATGTTCAGGTTGCGCTCGACGACGGCGCCGAGCTTTTCGCGACTGGAGAGATCGCGAATGTCCGTTTCGAGTCGCACCCGCCGGTCCTCGAGCGCCTTCTTCTTGCGATCGAGGTCCGCCAGGGCGCGGGCACCGGCATAGCCGACGCTCCGCCTCCATATGACGCCGCTGGCCACGCAGACGAAACCGAGCAGGACCACGCCGATGACGAGGCGTCCGCGCCCCTTTACCCTCGACGTCGCCATGCGCGTAGGTGCGCGCTTCGGGCGCGCGGGTTGCGGGCCGCCTCTCCCTCGGCGGCGGTCACGGCCCTCTTCGTCAAGACTTCACCCTGACTGTGGTTGTTGCCGCAGGTGCAGACCGGATGCCTGGGCGGGCAGATGCAGTCGACGCTCCAGGCGCGAAAGGCGTGCTTCACGAGCCGGTCTTCCCCCGAGTGGTAGGCAATCACGGCCATGACGCCCCCGGGGGCCAACCGGTCACGGAGCACCGGGAGCGCGCGCTCGAGGGCGGTGAGCTCGCCGTTGACGGCGATACGGACCGCCTGGAAGAGTCGGGCAAAGTCTCCGGGACCAGAGCGAGGCCCCAGCGCCTCGCGGATGGCGCCAACAAGGTCGTCGGAGACCAGCAGCGGCGCGTGCGCTCTCCGCTTCTCGATGGTGCGAGCCAGACGCATGGCCTTGGGCTCGTCGGCGTATTCCTTGAACGCCTGCGCCATGGCCGGCACCTCGCTCACGGCCAGCCACTCGGCGGCGTCCATCTGCGCATCGGCGCCCATCCGCATGTCGAGCGGGGCCC
The DNA here is from genome assembly GCA_043744185.1 of Gemmatimonadota bacterium. Taxonomy (GTDB): domain Bacteria; phylum Gemmatimonadota; class Gemmatimonadetes; order Gemmatimonadales; family Gemmatimonadaceae; genus JACPPC01. Next base: position 4,111 of record JAYTVE010000215.1, read on the forward strand.
CCTCGCGGAAGGTGAAGCCGCGCGTGGCGTCGTCGATCTGGTGCGAGCTGACGCCCAAGTCGAGCAAGATCCCCTCGAAGGTGACGCCGGCGAGTTCGGCGACGTGATCGATGTCGGCGAAGTTCGACTGCAAGGGATGGAACTTTCCTTCCCGTGCGTCGTCGGCGAGCCGCGTGTGCGCGGAGGCAATCGCCTCCGGATCGCGGTCGAGCGCCGTGACGTCAGCGCCCGCGGCAATCAGCGCCGCGGTGTGTCCACCGCCGCCCAACGTTCCATCGAGCACGGAACGCGCGTGGCCGAGGTGCTGGAGCACCTCGGCCACGAGAACCGGCGCATGGTACGGGGCGTCAAACGCCCCGTCCCCTACTTGCACAATTGCGTCTTGAGCTTGTCGGCGACCGGACCGTACTGCATGGCGACCTGCATGAGCTGACCGGCCTGTTCCTTGTTCGCGGCGCCAGCGCCCGGCACCATCAGACTGACCATGTTGAAGTTGTCGGCAGAGACTTTCGCGAGGTCACAGCTCTTGGCCGGGCCGGCTTCCTGCAATGCCGACACTGCGATGGAGAGGGCGCTCGCGCCGATGAGCAGCTTTGCACGCGGATCGGCCTGCAGGCTGTCGGAAAGCGACACCCATTTGATGGCCATGCCGAACTCATCACGCGCCTTGCTCGCCTGTCCCTTCTTGTACCACGCGTTGCCTTGCTGCAGCGAGAAAGTGGCCAGCAGTGGAATCGAGTCCTTGGCGACCGCGCCAGCGCGGATCGCCGACATCGACGAGTCGGAGAGGTTGGTCTCCGCGTACGAGCGCGCGAGCTGCAGGTAGATGCCCTTGGTCTTCGGGTCGGCGGCGAGCGCCTTCTTGAGCGTCTCCATGGCCTGCTGGTTCTGGCCGGCCGTACGCTGCGACGACGCAAGCAGGAGCAGCCAGCTCGAGCTCGACGGATACTTCTGCGACGCCTTGGCGAACATCTCGGCGGTCTTGGTCGCCTGGCTGTCGGCGGTGTAGGCCTGCGCCATGCGATAGAAGTACGAGCTGTCCATCATCGCCGTATCGATGCGTGCGATTTCCTCGCCCGTACCGATGAAGTCCTTCCACGCCTCGGCGCCGTAGTAGACGCGGAAGCCGAGCGAAAGGAGCTGCACGTCGCCAGTCTGCTCCGCGATCGCGTGCTTGATGACCGGGATGGCCAGCGCGAAGCGCTTCATCGCGCCGAGCTGGTTGATGACTTCGTTGACGAGGCGCGGGTTGGTCGGGTCGGCAGAAACGAGGCGCATCAGCGCGCCCACGTAGTTGTTCGTGTCGGCCTTCTCGCGATACCAGCTTGAAGTGATCTGGAGCGCCGGACGGCTCGACGAATCGATCGCGAGAATCTCTCGCGCAACGTTGAACATCGAGTCCTTCGGCATCTTCGCCTTGTCCATTGCCTGCAGCAGGCAGACGCGGGCGAGCACGGCGCGATTGTAGCGCTTGATCGCAGAGCGCGCCTTCTCCATGCCTTCCCTCGCCTTGTCCTGGCGAGTGGCGAGGTAGCACTCCTTCTCCTCGTCGATCTGCTTGCGCACGTCGTCGAGCGCGCGCGAGAACTTGCCGGCGATGTCGCTGAGACGCGCACCGTCGACCGTCTCCATCGGCTGCGAATAGGTGTTGTCGCGCGCGAGGAAGAGACGCGAGTCGAGCTTGAAGCCCGCGCCTGTCTTGGTCACGAACCCTTCGACGTACTCGTCGGCACGGGCGAAGTTGGCGAGCGCCTTGGCGTCGTTGGCACCGAGCGCATCGCACTCCTGGTAGCCGGACTGCTCGAGGGCGTTCTTCAGGTCTTCGCGAGGAATGATGAACAGGATGCGCTGTGGGTTGTCATCGGCCAGCTTCTCGCGCACAGCGGTGGCGGCCTGACAGCCGAGCGTCTTCTCCCCCGCCGCGGAGTGGAATGCGGTCACCATGATGTGCGGCGGCTGCACGGTCCGCTGCGCGTGGAGCATCGCAGGAAGAGCGGCGGCGGCCGTAAGCGCGGTGAGCACGCCGCGGACAGAAGAGATGCGTTCGATCACAGTGCATACCTCCAACAGTGTTTGTGCTGCGCTACCC
>JAYTVE010000216.1:0-6195 GCA_043744185.1 Gemmatimonadota bacterium
CGCGCGATCGTGTCGGGTCAGGACGACACACCCGCCTTTCCCTCCGGGTCACGGGGAGGCAACTTCTCAGGCTGGTGCTGCGTACCAACCATGCGTCCGCACTTCGTCCCTCCCCCTCGCCGGTCGCCACCCGTGATTCGTCGCCTGTTCGCGCTCGCTGCCCTCGCCACCACCACGGCCCTCCCGGCTGCCGCCCAAGGTGGCGGACCCGGCGGCGCTGGTGGCCCCCCCGCTGTTGGCCTGCCGCTCAAGGCGGCCCGCACGCACACCTTCACCACCACCAAGGGCACCTGGATTTCGCTCGATGTGTCGCCCGATGGCCAGACCATCGTGTTCGACCTCCTGGGCGACCTCTACACGCTGCCCATCGCCGGCGGGAAGGCCAAGCGCATCTCGAGCGGCATGGCGTTCGACGCGCAGCCGCGCTTCTCGCCCGACGGCAAGAAGATCGTCTTCGTCTCCGACCGCTCGGGCGGCCTCAATCTCTGGCTCGCCAACGCGGACGGCTCCGACACCACGCAGCTCACGCAGGGCAACAACAACGAGTACGCGTCGCCGGTGTTCACGCCGGACGGCAAGTACGTCATCGCCTCGCGCTCGGGCAGCCAGTTCGGCACCGCCAAGCTCTGGCAGTTCCATGTCGACGGCGGCCGCGGCGTGCAGCTCTCGGCCACGCCGGCGGTCGCACCGCAGCTCAAGATGCTGGGCGCCGCGTTCGGCAAGGATCCGCGCTACACCTACTTCGCGGCGCGCACGGGCGATTGGCAGTACAACGCCCTCGGGCCGCAGTATCAGGTCTACGTGTGGGATCGCGAGAACGGCCGCGTCTCGCAGGTGACGCGTCGCCAGGGTTCGGCGTTCCGCCCCGCGCTCTCGGCCGACGGCAAGTATCTGGCGTACGCCGCGCGCTTCGAGACCAAGACCGGACTGCGCCTGCGCAACCTCGAGACGCAGACCGAGGAGTGGCTCGCCTTCCCCGTGCAGCGCGACGAGATCGAGTCGCGCGCGCCGATGGACGCCTACCCGGGCTACGCTTTCACGCCTGATTCCAAGGCGATCGTCGTCACCTACGGCGGCGAGATCTGGCGCGTGCCGGTGGATCGTTCGGCTGCCACGAAGATTCCGTTCGAAGCCGACGTGAAGCTCGAGATGGGCCCCGAACTCAAGTTCACCTATCGCGTGGACACGGCCGCGACCTTCACGGCCAAGCAAGTGCGCGACATCGCGCCGAGTCCTGACGGCAGCAAGCTCGCCTTCAGCGCGCTCGACCGGATCTGGGTGATGGATTTGCCCAGCGGCGCACCCAAGCGCGTGACGACGGCCACGACGGGCGAGTTCAGCCCGGCCTGGTCGCCCGACTCGAAGTCGCTCGCGTACGTGACGTGGACCGACGCGCAGGGCGGCTCGATCATGCGCGCCACGATGGACGCCAAGAAGGCGTGGACGACGAAGCAGCTCGCGGGTGCGGGCCTGTACAACGATGTGGCGTGGGCACCCGGCGGCGATCGCGTGGTGGCGGTGCGCGCGGCTTCGCGCGAGATGCAGGAGGCGGGCGCGGCGTTCTTCGGGCCTGCTGCGTCGGAGTTCATCTGGATGAACGCCAATGGCGGCGCGGTGACGATGATCATGCCGACGGCTGGCATGGGCAATCCGCACTTCACGAGCAATCCTGATCGCATTTACGCATACGGCCGTGATGGTCTGCAGTCGTTCCGCTGGGACGGCACCGACCTCAAGACGCACCTCAAGGTCACCGGTCCGCTGCCTCCGGGCGCGGGCGGCGCCGATCAGATGACGTTGGACGCCGGGCTCGACGCCAAGGCGGGCGACGTGTGGATGGGCGGCCGAGCGGCGCGCACCTTTGCCGCGCTTCCGTCGTCCACGCACCTGGACAACGACCTCGAGCCGACGCCACCGCAACCGCCGCCAGCCGGTCTCGTGATGATCGCGCCGTCGGGTGACGTGGCGATCGCGCACGTCGGCATGGATTTCTACACGATCGCGATTCCGATGGTCGGCGCCACGCCGCCCACCGTCTCTGTGGCCGATCCCAATTCGGCCGCGGTGCCGGTCAAGAAGCTGAACGAGATCGGCGGTGAGTTCCCGGCCTGGGCCGCCGGTGGCAAGAAGGTCATGTGGGCGTTGGGCAATGCGGTGTGGACGTACGACATCGCGCGCGGCAAGGCCGTGGATGATTCGCTCAAGGCCGATGGCAAGCTCAAGGCCGAACTGCGCAAGAATCCCGCGACCAAGGATTCGATGGCACGCGTGGACTCGGTGGCCAAGGCCGACACGAGCGCCGCAAAGAAGAAGGACAAGCCGGGCTACAAGCCGGACGAGATGCGCGTGGCCGTCACCGCGAACCGCGACCAGCCCAAGGGCTCGGTCGTGTTCCGCGGCGCCAAGACGATCACGATGAAGGGGAACGAGATCATCGAGAACGCCGACATCGTCATCACCGACAACCGCATTGTCGCGATCGGCCCGCGTGGCTCGGTGACCGTGCCGGCTGGCGCCAAGATCATGGACGTGAGCGGCAAGGTGATCATGCCGGGCATGGTGGACACGCACTACCACCCGCAGTGGCTGACGCCGCAGATCCACAACACGCAGACGTGGCAGTACCTGACGGAACTCGCGTACGGCACCACCACCACGCGTGATCCGCAGACGTCGAGCACCGACTTCATGACGTACGGTGATCGCGTGCAGACGGGCGAGATGGTGGGCCCGCGCATCTACACCACCGGCCCCGGCGTCTTCATCAACGAGAACGTCCGCGACTTGGACCACGCGCGCCAGATCCTCGCGCGCTACGCCAAGTACTACGACACGAAGACGCTCAAGATGTACATGACGGGCAACCGTCAGCAGCGCCAGTGGATCATCATGGCGGCCAAGGAACTGAACATCATGCCGACGACGGAAGGTGGCTTGGACCAGCGCCTCGACCTGACGCACGGCATCGATGGCTATCCGGGCATCGAGCACACGCTGCCGATCACGCCCAAGTACGAGGATGTGTTCCAGTGGTACAAGGGGACGCAGACCACCAACTCACCGACGCTGATCGTCGAGTACGGCGGTCCCTTCGGCGAGGGCTGGTTCTACCAGAGCGAGGACCTGCTCGGCGACACCAAGCTCCGCCACTTCACGCACCCGGTGGACATCGACACCAAGGTCCGTCGCCGCGGCGTGGGCAACTCGCCTGGCCCCGCCGGCTTCGCGGTCAAGGAAGAGTACGCGATGTGGCAGCACGCGGAGGACGTCGCCAAGACTGTGGCCGCGGGCGGCAAGATCGGCGTGGGAAGCCACGGCCAGCTGCAGGGCCTGGGCATGCATTGGGAGCTCTGGTTGCTGCAGTCGGGCGGCCTGAGCACGCACGACGCCCTGCGCGCCGCAACGATCGTGGGCGCCGAGGCGATCGGCCTTGGCACGGACGTCGGTTCGCTCGAGCCGGGCAAGATGGCGGACCTGCTCGTGCTGGATAAGGATCCGCTCGTCAACATCCGCAACAGCAACACGATCTCCATGGTGATGGTGAACGGGCGGTTGTACGACGGCAACACGCTGGACGAGGTGTACCCGCGTCAGCAGAAGCTACCCCTGCAACCGTGGGCGTACGTCAAGCCGGCAGCAAACGCCGGCATGAAGTAGTCGTCCCGAGCGAAGCGAAGGACCTGCTTCGCGCTGTCGTCCTGAACGAAGTGAAGGACCTGCTTGTCCACCCCGGACAGGCAGGTCCTTTACTTTGCACTCAGTTCACGTCCGGTCATCCCGAGCCACGCGAGGGACCTGCTCGTGCTCTACCGCACACTCGTCACGCTCCACCTTCTGGCCGCCGTCGTGTGGGTCGGCGGAATCGCCTTTCTCGCACTCGTCGGCGCGCCCGCGCTGCGCACGCTCGATGACGCCGCGCTCCGCCAGCGACTGTTCGATGCACTCGGCCGACGTTTCCGCACCGTCGGCTGGACCGCCGTGACCGTGTCGCTCGTGACCGGCCTCGCGCTCGCCTCGACCAAGGGCTGGCTCAGCCGCACCGTGCTCGCCGACGAGAGCTTCTGGTCCTCCGCGGCTGGCGGAGCGTTCGCGCTCAAGCTCGCCGCGCTCGCACTCATGCTGGGCGTCAACGCCTGGCACGACGTCATTGACGGTCCGCGCGCGAGTGCGGCGGTCGCGGGCTCGCGCGAGGCACGCGCGCTTCGCGGCCGGGCGATGCTGCTGGCGCGGGTGGGGGCGATTGCCGCGCTCGTGGTGCTCGTCGCGGGGGTCTGGCTCTCCCACAGCTAGTTGTCGTCCTGAGCGAAGCGAAGGACCCGCTTGTGCAGTTCGCTCGCGGAGAACCGGAAAAGCCGGTCCTTCGCTGCGCTCAGGACGACGACTACGGCTCCACGATGTTGAACGTCGCACTCGGCTTGTCGAACAAACTGAAGAAGCGCGCGACGTCGATCCTGCTCCCGGTAATCGTGACGTCGTTGCCGAGGAACAACTCCTTGGCCCCCGCCTTGCCGATCATCATCTGCACGAACGTGGGCCGCGTGAGCGTGAGCGTCGCGTTGGCATTCGGGTCCGCCGCTCCCTGGCGGGAGTGCAGCACGCCGCGTGACATCTCGAGCACGTAGGTGGTGCGCAGGTCGCGGAACGCGAGGTTGATCGTGAGCTGCATGTCGGCGGCCTTCGGGCCGTTCACGTTGCCAGCCATCGCTTCGAGAAACCGCTCCACCGGCGTCTCGTTGAGCATGTCCACGAGTCGCGTGCGATCGATGCCCACCTTGGGAGCGCCATGGCGCAGCTCGTACGCCGCCGAGAGATACTCGTTGCGCCAGACGGCCGATTCGGATTGATAGCCGAGCTGGTCGTACGCCTGCGCGAGCAACGCACGCGCGGCGGCGTGGTTGGGTTCCGCGAAGATCACCTGCGTGAGCAGCTCCGACACCCAGCGGTATTCGCCCTTGTCGTAGGAGAGCTGTGCGGCAGCCACGACCTTTTCGGCGCCGCCCATGAGAGCCACAGTGCGCGTGGCCGCCTCGGTGGGCGGCAGCGGGTCGAGGTGCGCCGGGATGCCGTCATACCATCCGATGTAGTGCTGGTAGATGGCGCGACTGTTCTGCCTGACCGTGCCGTAGTACCCGCGCGAACTCAGGTCTGCCTCGAGCGATGCGGGCAGTGTGACTTGGTCCGCCACCTCGAGCGGCGTGTGGCCCGCGTTGATGAGCCGTACGGACTGGTCGTGAATCGTGCGATAGATGTCGCGTTGGTTGGCCATCAGCTGGCGCACCGTGTCGCGGCCCCACGCGGGCCACTCGTGTACGCTGAAGATCACCGCGGCATCCGGAAAGCGCGTCATCGCGTCATCGATGTAGCCCGCCCACTTGAGCGCGTCGCGCACCTTGGTGCCGCGCAACGTGTAGAGGTTGTGCATGCTGCGCGTCACCAACTCGGCACTGCACAACGCCTTGCGGTCGCTCAGGTAGAACATGAGTTCGGCCGGGGCCTCGCTGGCGGGCGTATTCATGAAGGTGAAGCGCACGCCGTCGATTTCCACGTCCTGCGGCGTATGCGTCACCAGCACAGTGGGCGCGAGCACCCCCACGCGTCCCGCCGACACCGCCTGTCCAATGCCTGCGTCCACTGTACCGCGCACCGAACGCGGCAGCCCGGTTCCGAACTGGAAGGTCGCGCGCCGCGCCATGGCGTTGCCCATGAGCACGTTTTCGCTCGTCGCTTCTTCGAGGAAGCCATCAGGTGCGACAACGGGCACCTTGCGCGCGGCCGCCTCCGCCGCGCTCAGCACGCCGAGTACACCACCGAAGTGGTCCACGTGACTGTGCGTGTAGACCACGCCGGTAATGGGGCGCGCGCCGAGTTTCGCGTTCGCGAATGCCATGGCCTCGCGTGCCGTCTCGGTGCTCGTGAGCGCGTCCACGACAATCCAACCGGTCTTGCCCTCGATGAGCGTGAGGTTCGCAAGGTCGAAGCCGCGCAGCTGCCACACGCCGTCAGTGACCTTGAAGAGGCCGCGGATGTTGTCGAGTTGCGCGTGGCGCCAGAGGCTCGGGTGTACCGACGCCGGCGCTGTGCCCGCGAGGAAGCCATACGCGGCGGCGTCCCAGAGCACGCGGCCGCTCTCGCCCGTTACGCGGATCGAGTCGGCAGCCGCAACAAGGCCGCGGCGCGCAGCGACGAAGCTCGCGG
>JAYTVE010000217.1:0-1929 GCA_043744185.1 Gemmatimonadota bacterium
CGCCCCGCCGCCCTCTCTGGCGCACCCTCGTGCTCGGCTTCGTGCTTTTCGTGGCCGGGTGGGGCGCGTTCATCGCGCTCTTCGGCCCAGGCTGGTTCAAGCGGCGCGTCGAGGAGCGCATCACGCAGTACATCCACCGGCCGGCGCATCTCGGGCCGATCTCGGTCAATCCGTACACGCTCACCTTCCGCGTGGACTCGGTGCGCATCGACGACCGCGACGGTGGTCCGCTCTTCCAGTGGGACCGGCTCGCGGTCACGTATCGACTGAAGAGCTTCCTGAAGTCCGGAGAGGTCGTCTTCTCCGCGATCCAGCTCGTTCGACCGTACGGCCGTTTCCGTCTCTCGACAGCGGGCACGCTGAGCATCCAGGACATCCTGGACTCGATCGCCGCCACGCCATCGCGTCCGCTCCCACCTCTCGCTATCGGCCATCTGCAGATCGAGCAGCTGCGCCTCGAGTGGTACGACAGTGCGCGCACCGCGCCGTTCTACACGCAGCTCGGGCCCGCTTCCATCGACCTGCGCGACTTCACGACGCGTCGCGATTCGCTATCGCGCTACACCTTCGCGGGGCGCACCGAGCAGGATGAGCGATTCTCGTGGAAAGGAACGCTTGGCGTCACGCCGTTCGCGTCCGAGGGGAAGATTCGTCTCGAGAACCTGAAGGTTGCCAAGTACGCGCCGTACTACGGCGACGCGCTCCGCGCACGCATCGCCAGCGGCACGCTCGATCTCGACGCCCGCTACGCTGTGAAGGCGGACCCCAAACAGCGCGTGAACCAGCTCATCGGCGGCACGCTCGACATCCATGACCTCGCGCTCGCGCTCGACGGTGTCACTCCGGTGCGTCTCGGCACGCTCCACATCGGCGGCCTCGACGCCGACGCGGTGGCGCACACCGCCACGCTTCGCGAACTCGCCATTGCCCGGCTCGCGCTCGACGTCGTGCGCTCGCCCGATGGCGCCATCAACTTGAGCGGATTGCTCGCGTCAGCGAAGACGAATACGCCGGCCCGAGCCAGTACGAGGGGTACGAACCACGCGAAGAACGCGAACGTCGCATTGCGAGCGAGGCCGACGATCGCCACGCGCACGAAACCGACCGTCGCAACGCGCGTGAAGCCGACCGTCGCCGTTGCGCCTGCCTTGAAGGACAGCGCCGCAGCGCTCAGCGCTCCGTGGACTTGGACCGTGCATCGTCTCGCGCTCGACAGTGCGAGCGTCACGCTCCTCGACTCGGTGCCGACGCTGGTCGGCAAGCTGAAGGCGACCTATGTCGCGGCGCGCGTCGACACCTTGAGCTCGAATCCCGACATCGCCTCGCGTGCGCATGCGGAGTTCACGCTCGAAGGCGGTGGACGCTTCGTGCTCGATGCCAGGGGCCCGCTCGCGCGGAAGCGCGGCACGTTCAAGCTGCTGCTCGATTCGCTGCCGATGTTCCGGGCCGATCCTTGGATCGCCGCTGCCGGCGGTCGCCTCGCATTGACCTCCGGTCGCCTGCATCTCGACCTCGCGGGCCCGTTCGATCTCAGCGACGCCACGAACCCGAGCGCCACGATCAACGGCAGCCTGCGCGTGGACAATCTCGGCACACAGGAGCGCGCCGACGGCGACCCGTTCCTCAGTTGGCGGTCCTTTTCGTTTGACGGCATCACCTACGACACGAAGGCCGCCACGCTCGAGATCGCCGAGGTGCGCCTCGACCGTCCGGTGGTGCTCATGGACATCGACAGCGCAGGAGTGAGCAACTTCGCGCACCTCTTTCCGAAGGCCGCCAAGGCGCCAGTGGATTCAGCCACGCGCATGGCTTCGGCGGATTCAGCTGCAGCGGACAGCGCGTTCGTGGGACCCAAGGCGCCGCCACCGGCCAGAAGCGATACCGCCCTCTCGCAGGATTCGACGAGCAAGCTGCGCCGCATCACCGTCG
>JAYTVE010000218.1:0-6169 GCA_043744185.1 Gemmatimonadota bacterium
GACGTCACCGAGTAGACGGCCATGTACCGGATGTCTGTGTACTGTCCGCCATCAATCTTGGTGAAGGTGACCGCCGGGTCGTTGATCCACCGGTTGACGAAGGAGAGTTGCGGAAAGTTCGGCGCGTAGAGACCGACGACCGCGCTCGTGTCGTACTGCCGATAGGCGAGTTCGACGAACGGGCGGAAATTGTTCGGGTCGGCCCAGAGCGTCGCGTAGATCTTGTAGGTCCCGTACTCGACGTACCGATTGAGCTTGTACGATTCGATCGAGAGTTGGCTCTGGTACGAATCGGCGCTGAAGGCACCGTTCGGGGTGATGCTGCCCATCCACGGAATGAAGATGTTGCCACTCGGTTCGACCACCCAGAGGTCAACATCCACGTTCTGCGCAATCGCGGTGGACGACCAGAGCAAGAACCCCTGCATGCGCGCCGTGCCGAGATCGGCATACGGGCGCGCCGAGGCACCGGCAAGGTACGCGGCGAGGAAGCTGGTCCACGGCTTGGACGGGTAGAGCGCCTGATATGCCGTGAAGCTGCCGGGGCCGGTTGATGGCAGCGGGTCCACGCTGCCCATGGAGGGCACGAGCATGTGGAGTCCGGAGGCGCGATTGACGTTGATCGAGCCCGACCCAGTGCCAGTCCGCACGCGAGACGAGACGCGGAACGATGGTGACGTCGCGGCTGCCCGCAGCGAACCGAGCGCCGTCAACGCCGGGCCCGCCGACAAGCGCGGCGCGAGCGAATCGAGGAAGCTCACGACATCGGTGAGGTAGGGAAAGTCGAATTTCTGTGCTGCGCCCGACGCGGCCTGCACCAACGGTCTCGTCGTTCCCACCGAGACTGACAGCGCCTGAGCGAAGGCTGTCAGCGCGGCGTCGAACGCGGCGTAGCCGGACATGTCGTAGGCCGACTTGGTGGTGGACGGACGCGCGCCGGCAAAGCTGGTGTTGAAGCCGTCCACCCAGTTCGAGGCGATGGTCCGCGTGCTCGCCGTCGTGTTGGTCTGCAGCATCTGGATGAGCGGCGTGTACGGGTTTCCCTCGCCGGGAACCGTGAGCTCCGAGGCAACGACGAACTGGGCGAAGCCCTGCACCTTGTCGAGGGTCTCCGCGCCGCCCATCAGGCACATGTCGAAATCGAGAACGTCAATGGACTGGCCGAGGCCCGCGAGACCTGATTTCATCTGGTCCAGGGTCATCGTGCGTCCTGCCGCCGACGTCTCGTCCGAGATCAATCCCGAGAAGCCACCGCCATGGTTCCAGAGGACGACCAGATACCGTTCGGCGGGGTAGCTCGCCTTGCCCCACGCCAGGAAGCTCGAGAGCGTGGCAGGCGCGGTCATGTCGAGATTGCCCAGGTCCTGGACCGCGTGATCGGGGCCGGGTCGCACGTTCCCCGTGCCGGTCACCGCATACCGGAACGTGTTGAAGTTGGGCAGGTTCGCGCTGGCGGCGCTGTAACCGTTCTGCGAAAACTCCGTCGCGGAGAATTCGGCCTGCACCGCAACCTGTACCTCAGGATTCGCGCCGGCGGCATCCATCTCGTCGAGGTCGCCGACGCCAGCGAGGGCGAGCGAGTTGTCGGCGGCCATGTAGACGAGCACGGTCCAGAGCGGGTTGCGCGCCGTGGCCGAGGCGACCGCGACGGCTGTTCCAGCGGAGGCACGCAGCGTGTTCGGACCGGCCGCGCTGCCGAGTGTCCAGTTGGTCGTGGCAAGGCCATTCGCGTCAGTTGTGGTGGTCGCAGCTCCCGGCGATCCGCCGCCAGCGGTCACCGCGAACGACACCGAGACCCCAGGCATCGCCGCGCCAGCCGAATTCCTGACCTGAAAGGTCACAGGCACGGCGAGTTGCGCACCCTTCCGCGTGGTCTGCCCGTCACCCGATTGAACTACGACCGAGCCGACGGTTGTGGTGCCCCCGCCACCTGCATTGCCGCCGCCGCCTGTGTCCGTGGCCTTGCTGCCGCCGCACGCGCCGAGGAGCACGGTGCCGACGAGAACGAACCTACCGAATGCGTGGCTCACCGAATTTGCCTCGCGTCGCGTTGAGAGCGCCGCCAAGAAGCCTTGCCGAAGGTCGTGCCGTCGTCTCGACGCTGAGACGAGCGCGAGCGCTCCGGCGATTCGCCTGTCCTGCGAGAAAGTCCTGTGCTGGGCGCGACCTGTCAAGACACCAGGGAGAGCCCCTACTCTGTCTTGCGGCGGGTTTGTGCGGACAGCAACGCCAGGAACGGCTCGTTCTTGCTGCCCGGGCGCCGCAGCACTCATCCCGTCGTAGACGGCGTCTCACGCTCGACAGGACAGACACGGGAGGGCCCAGCTGAGGAAGGCCTTCGGGCGATCAAGCTCCGAAGGGTGGCGCAGCGCATCGACGAGGACGTTCGTGTCGAGGGTGTAGCTCACCCTGCACGGTGAGCCGGCGCGCCGAGACCACCGAGCGCTAAGAGGGCATCGAGTTCGCGGAACACCTCGGCGCGGAAGACGACGAGGTCGAGGGCGGCGTCCACGGCAGCCGTCTCGGTTGGGGCGCCCATCGCAGCCTTCGCGGCATCGAGCTTGCGCTGGTCGACGAGCATGTTCTTGCGGCGCATCACACGGCGAAGTTGGGCCATCGCTGCCTCTCGGAGAGTGCTCCTGACGCGCAGGGTGCCATACAGTTCGGAGAAAGCTTCAAACCGTAGAGCGTCGAGTTGTGCAACCGCCATCTCCGCGCGGCTGTCTGCGTCAACTGTGCCCTTCTTCAGCTTGAAGTGAAAGGCTGTCAGCCCGTCTTCATTTCTTATCGTTCGCATTCGCACCTCCGTTGAGCGGCGCTTCGGCGTAGCACAAGCGACTCCAAGCGATTGCACCGAGAAAGGGGGTCGCGTGAGCGGAAGTCAGGTCGTCGACGAGTGCGTCATACTCCACGCACCACCACACGGGCGTGGCCTTAGAGTTCCCTTCGGTAAAAGCGTGCGCGTGGAGATCGATCCTGCGCGCCAGAGTGGTGGCGGCGAGTTTCGGGAACGCGGGAGCGGCGCCGGCCCTTCGCTATACGTTCGAGGCGAGCTGAGCGACGAGTTGTTGAAGCGTCGTCTTCGCGTGGCCTCACCCTCACCCCTCACGCTCCGCTGTGCGATGCCGTCCCCGTCCTTGACCACGTTCCCCGCGCTGGACTTCGGCATCGACGCACCCGGGGTGCGGTTCATGTTTGTCGGGATCGGCAGTGGCGCGCTGTTGGTGAGTGTCGTGCTCGCCGTCGTGGCTGTGCCCGGGCCGGCGTGGCTGGTGGGCGCGACGCGCGCGGCGATCGCCGTTGCTGCGTGCTACGGGATGGGGATGGCCGCCTACATGACGTACGGGAGTCGCGTGGGGAAGGTCCGCACGCGCGACCGACTTCTGCGCGCCATTCCTTGGACCGGATCAGCGTGCGTGTTGGATGTCGGGTGCGGCCGGGGCCTCATGGCGATTGGCGCCGCGCAGCTCGCGCCGCATGCCCAAGTGATCGGGATCGATCTGTGGAGCGCGACCGATCAAACCGAGCACAGCCCAGACGCCGCGCGCGACAACGCGCGTCGCGCCGGCGTTCTGGACCGCGTCCGCATCGACACCGGCGACATGCGCGCGCTCCCATACGACGCGAACAGCTTCGATGTCGTGCTCTCCCACTGGGTCGTGCACAATGTGCCCGCGGCAACGGATCGGGCCCAGGCGCTGGCGGAGATGCTGCGTGTGCTGCGCCCTCACGGCTATCTCGTGCTGGCCGATATCAGTCATCAGGCGGAATACATCGCACAGCTGCGCGCGGCCGGCGTCACCGAGCTCCGCGAAGAGCGCGGCGGGATCGAATCGGCCGTGATCGGGCTCCTGAGCGGAAACACGTTTCGCCCGCAGGCGATTCTCGCACGAAGGGCTGGCGTCGCGACGTGAAGCGGCGGGAGACCGATGGCGAGCCGCCGACTGACGCACAAGGTTTAGCGGCAGAGAAATTCGAGGAAAGTCGGCTTACCGTGGCGCGGGCCCAAGCGCCTGAGCCGCGCGAACCGCGCGATTGCCCGATGCGTTAGTGCCGCGTGTCCATCCAGCTCATCTGGTTTAAGCGCGACCTTCGTAGTCACGACCATGCCCCGCTCGCGGCGGCCGCGCGCGCGGGATCGGTCGTCGGACTCTACGTCTTCGAACCGTCCATCCTCGGCGCGCCCGACATGGATGCGCAGCACCTCACGTTCATCACGCAGTCGCTCGAGGAACTCCGTGCGCGGTTGCGCCGTCGGGGCGGGGAGTTACTCGTGCGTGTGGGCGAGTGCCCGGATGTGCTGGAGCAGGTGGTGCACGACATCGGAGCGGTGGCGCTGTGGAGCCACGAGGAGACGGGCAACGCGCTCACCTATGCGCGGGACCGCCGTGTGCGCGCGTGGGCGCGCGCGCGATCGCTGCCGTTTCGTGAGTTGCCGCATGGGGGCGTTGTGCGCCGCCTGGCGAGTCGCGACGGATGGGCGGAGCGGTGGGAGGCGGTGGTGCGTGCGCCGGTCGCGAATCCGCCAGCGCGCTTTGCTTCGCTTCCGTGGATGGCGGACCCGGCGCAGCACTCCGCGCCCGAGCCCGGAATCATTCCGACGGCGAAGCAACTGCGCGTGCTCGAGCATGCGCCGCGCAGTCACAGCGTGCGGGGTGGCGAGCGTGCGGCCCATGACACGCTCCGATCGTTTCTGACGGAACGTGGCGCCGACTACCGCCGCGCGATGGCGTCGCCGCACTCGGCATTCGACGCCTGTTCGCGCGTGAGCCCGCATCTCGCGTTCGGCACGTTGTCGGGGCGGCAGGCGTGGCAGGCCGCGGCGCGGCGCAATGCGGCGCTCGCGGATGACAAGAGCGCAGATCCGCGGTGGCGCGCGTCGCTCCGGTCGTTTGTGTCGCGCCTTGTCTGGCGCGACCACTTCATGCAGAAGCTGGAGGACGAGCCGCGCATCGAGTACGAGAATTTTTCGCGGGCGTACGATGGGCTTCGCCCCGAGCGCGCCGACCCCGAGCGCCTACGCGCATGGATCGAGGGGCAGACGGGCTATCCGTTCGTGGATGCCAGCATGCGCGCGCTGCGCGCCGAGGGATGGATCAACTTTCGTGTGCGCGCGATGCTCGTGTCATTCGCCTCGTACCACCTGTGGCTCCCGTGGCAGGACACCGCCGTCGCGTTGGCGCCGCACTTTATCGACTACGAGCCCGGCATCCACTATTCGCAGTTCCAGATGCAGTCGGGCACCACCGGCATCAACACGGCGCGCATCTACAATCCGTACAAGCAGGGTCGGGACCTCGACCCCGACGGCTCGTTCGTGCGACGGTGGGTGCCGGAACTCGCGCTTGCGCCAGCGGACTATCTGCATGCGCCGCATGAGATGCCGCCGCTGGTGGCGGCCATGAGCGGGTTGCGCCTGGGGCGCGACTATCCGCTACCGATTGTGGAGCATGTGGCAGCGTACCGGGCGGCGAAGGAGCGGCTGTTTGCGGTGCGCGCGACGGCGGGGGCGCGGAGGGAGGCGCGGGGGGTGTATGAGCGGCATGGGTCGCGGAGGGAGCCGCTGGAGAGGCGGGGGCGGTGAGGGGGCGCGCGCGTCGGAGTGAGTCGCACAACCACCGTTGACGGCTCCGTGATTTGCAGTCGGCGTCAGGCGCCCGCGCGCACCTGCCAGAGGTAGGGATCGCGCCGACCATCGAAACACGCGATGACGATCACGTCCTCGCGTCGTACCCGGAAGTAAAGCAGATACTGGAAGCGACGAAGCTTGGCTCGCCGGATACCGGGTACGAGCTCACCGTAGATCAGCGGCTCGCGTTCGACGGCCGCGAGGGCGGCGCGTACGGCATCGAGGAAGGCAATCCCGAGCCCACGCCGCTCGGTCTCGTGCCATTCAGCCGCGACCTCAATGTCGAGCTCGGCCTCGGGTTCAACCGAGAGCCGCCACGTCATCCGGTGCGCGAGGTGAGACGCTGCTCGATGCGCGCAAGTGTGTCGCGCCAAGGCTCTCCGCGCGCGCCGTCGCGCTCGAGGCGAGCGACGCGACGGCGCAGCTCCTCCGCGTGCGCCGCAGGCACGGGGATCGCAGCGGAGTCCGCGACGCTATCCCAGAGGTCCGCGGCGAGCTGTATCCGCTCCTCGGGACTCAGGTGCGAGAAATCAAACGCGG
>JAYTVE010000219.1:0-6163 GCA_043744185.1 Gemmatimonadota bacterium
GCGCTGCCGAGCGACGCGCTACTTGGCGAGACCACGGTCAACATCGGCTTTCTCTCGGGCGGCATCGCGGACAACGTGCTGGCACCGAGCGCGGAAGCACGGCTCATGGCGCGCTTGGTGGGGCCCGCAGGGGAGGTCGAAGCGCGGCTCAGCGCCTGGGCCAACGGACGCGCCGAGATCGAGTTCGGCACGATGGTGCCGGCGGTGCACTTGAGCACCGTGCCGGGTTTCCAGACGGGAGTTGTGGCGTTTGCGACCGATATCCCGAAGCTGACGAATTGGGGGAAGCCGTACCTGTTCGGACCCGGGTCGATTCACGTCGCGCATACCGACGACGAGTTCATTGACGAGGCGGAGCTCAGGCGCGCCGTGGATGCGTACGAGTTGCTCGCACACGAGGCGATGGCGCGCCTCTAGTCGTCCTGAGCGCAGCGAAGGACCTGCTTGTGCGGTTGAGCTGCGCGGCGAGCAAAGGCAGGTCCTTCGCTTCGCTCAGGACGACAGCATCGCCCCGCTCACGCGCCGTTCCACCCGCCGCGCCGTGATCGCCCCCGTCGGACACTGTCGCACGAATACGCCGTCGGCCGGACTCCAGTGGAGGATCCGCTCGCGGATGGCCGCCTTCCCCTCGTCATCCATCACGAACAGCCCGGGCGCGAGCACCGTGCACATGCGACATCCGACGCAGCGCTCGCGCTCGACGTCCACTTCCATGACCCGTCGCGGATAGATGCCGCCCTCCGACGAGAGCGCGACGTCGACGTGCTCGAGCGCCTCGCGCGCCGCGCGATAGCCCTCGTCGATCAGGAATCCCGCGTGGCCGAACTCGAACCACCCCACGTGGTTCACGCGCGGGCGGATGAGCAGCATCGGCGGCGTGGTCCAACGGTTGAGCTGCTCGCGTTGAAGCGCCGCCATGGTGATTTGTGCCGCGCGCATGCTGATGTCGAAGAAGCCGCGCGTGGCGATGCCATCGTCGCGCGTCAGGTCCGTGCTGCCGACATCCACGGCGATCACGAGCTCCATGTCCTGCGCCGCGATCGTCACGGGCAGGTTGTCGGCCGCGCCGCCGTCCACGCACACGTGGCCACCCACCACCCCCGGCGGAAAGGCCCCCGGGAGCGCGCACGACGCATACACCGCATCGCGCACCGCGACGTCCCGATGACCCGGCAGCCCCCAGATCACCTGGAAGCCGGTCTCGGCGTCCACCGTGTTCACCAGCAGCGGCGTCTGCGCGGCATCGAAGCGCACGTCCGGAATGAGCTTCTCGATCAGCGCCTGCAGTGGTTCGGCACTGTACACCGACGGGGTGCGCATCCGGTCGAGCAGGATCTTCACCCGGTTGATCACGAACAGGTCGCGCCTGGTCAGGCCGCGTGCGGTGTCCTCGAGCTTGGCGCGCGTCGTGCCGCTTGCGAGCGCTCCGCCGATCAGCGCTCCGATCGAGGTGCCCGCCACCACCGACGGCACGATGCCGCGCTCCTCGAGTGCGCGCATCACCCCGAGGTGTGCAAATCCCTTGAGCCCTCCTCCGCCGAGGACGAGGGCGACACGAGCGGGACGCGGGGGCGTTGCAGGGGGCACTGTAAGCAAGGACGCCGAAGGGTGCGGAGAAGCTACACCCGGTTCAACTGGCCGACCCGGCCGCTCCGGGGGCGTGCTACTTTATCGGCATGATTCGAGCTGATTCGGACAAGGCGCTCGTCCGTGCGATCGGAGTCTGGGGACTCTCCGCGGCGATCTTCAATACCACAGTAGGCGGCGGCATCTTCCGTTTGCCTGCGGCGGTGGCAGGGCTCATGGGCCCCGCCGCCCCCATCGCGTACCTGGTCTGCGCCATCACGATGGGACTGATCGTGCTCTGCTTCGCAGAAGCCGGTAGCCGCGTCTCGATGACGGGCGGTCCCTACGCATACGTCGAAGTCGTCTTCGGGCCGTACGCGGGCTACATGGCCGGTGTGCTCCTGTGGATGCTCGGCACCACGGCCGTGGCCTCCGTGGCGAGCGCCTTTGCCGGTTCGGTCGCGGCGCTCGTGCCCGCGCTGGGGTCGCCGCTCGCCCGCGCGCTGCTGCTCGCAAGCGCCTTCGCGTTCCTGGCGGCGGTGAACGTCACCGGCGTCAAGCGTGGCAATCGCATGAACACGATCGTCGCGGTGGCGAAGCTGCTGCCGCTGCTCGTGCTCGTGGGGGTCGGCGCGATGTCGATCAAGGCGTCGAACCTGGCCATTCCCGTCATGCCCACCGGCGCGAGCCTCGCGCGCACCGCGATCGTGCTCATCTTCGCCTTCACGGGCGTCGAGAGCGCGCTCGTGCCGAGCGGCGAGGTCAAGGACCCGTCGCGCACCGTGCCGCGTGCCATCGCCATCGCGATGATCGGCGTCACCTGCCTGTATCTCGCCGTGCATCTCGTGTCGCAGGGCGTGATGGGCTCCGACGTACTCGCGCAGCAGAAGGCGGCGCCACTCGCGGGCGTGGCGGAGCTGGTCATGGGCGCGCCGGGCCGCACGCTGCTGCTCGTCGGTGCCTGCATCTCGATGTTCGGCTACATGAGCGGCATGACGCTCGCCGTGCCGCGTGCGCTCTTCGCCTTCGCGCGCGATGGCTTCCTTCCCAAGGTCGTCGGACGGGTGCACGACACGTACAAGACGCCGCATGTCGCGATCATCGTGCAGTCGTCGATCGTCTGCGCGCTCTCGATCGCCAACGAGTTCGAGGCGCTTGCGGTTCTGGCCAACCTCTCGGCGCTTCTCCTCTACGCCGGCTGCGCGCTCGCGAACATTCCGCTCCGCCGTCGCGGCATCCAGGACCAAGGCGCGACGCCGTTCTCGCTCCCTGGCGGCCCGCTCATTCCGCTGCTCGCCTGCGCGGTCATAGCCTGGCTCTGCACGAGCATCACGCTCGAGGAGTGGGTCAAGGTCGGCGGCACGCTCGCCATCGCCACCGTGCTCTTTCTCATCACGCCCAAGCGTGGCCGCATCGCCGCGACCGCCGTGGAACCCGCATGACCGACCCGCTCCTCCGCTTCCGCGACGCCTTCCCGATTCTCTCGACCAGCACGTACCTGGTCAGCAATTCGCTCGGCGCCATGCCGCGCACCGTCGCCGACGATCTTGCCTCGTATGCCGAGCGCTGGGCTGCCCTCGGCGTGAAGGCGTGGGCCAGCGACTGGTGGAAGAAGCCGCTCGAGGTGGGCGACACGATCGCGCCGCTCATGGGCGCGAACGCCGGCGAGGTTGCCATGGTCGCGAACGTGAGCATCGCGCACGCAGAGATCCTCTCCGCCATCGACTTCACCACGGGGCGCGACACGATCGTCATGACCGCGCTCGACTTCCCCTCGGTTCGATACGTCGTGGACCAGATGGCGACCAGGCTCGGCGCGCGCGTGGTGGTGGTGCCGAGCGACGATGGCTTGGGCATCAGCGAGGATCGCCTGATTGCGGCCATCGACGAACGCACCGCGCTCGTGGCCATCTCGCACGTGCTCTTCCGCTCGGCGTACATCATGGATGCGCCGCGCATCATCGCGCACGCACACGCCATGGGCGCGCTCGTTGCGCTCGACGCGTACCACTCCGTGGGCGTGATCCCGGTGGACGTGAAGGCGCTGGACTGCGACTTCCTCGCTGGCGGCGTGCTCAAGTGGCTGTGTGGCGGGCCCGGCGGCAGCTTCCTCTACGTGAAACCCGAGGTCTCGGCACGGCTGGCGCCGGCGCTCACCGGTTGGCAGGCGCACCAGCGTCCGTTCGCCTTCGAAGACCAGATGGCCTACGCCGACGGTGCGTGGCGTTGGCTCTCCGGCACGCCGCAGATTCCCGCGCTCTACGCGGCCACGGCCGGCCCGCGCATCGTGCAGGAGGCGGGCATGGCCAACATCCGCGCCAAGAGCATTCGCCAGACTGCGCGCTTGATCGAGCTGGCCGACGCGCGCGGCTACAAGGTGAACGCGCCGCGCGACGAGGCACGTCGTGGCGGTACTGTGGCGTTCGATGTACCGCACGGATACGAAGTGGCGCAGGAGCTGCTGCAGCGCGACGTCGTCATCGACTACCGCCCGGGCGCAGGGATTCGCGTGGCGCCGCACTTCTACACCACCGACGACGAGCTCGACCGCTGCGTGACCACCATCGACGAGATCATCGCGTCGGGGTCGTGGGAACGGCACGCGGGCACGCGCGCCGTCGTCACCTGACGCGCAGCCGTCGCTGACGTCTTGCGGGCGAGCGGTCCCGGGAGAATCGTTCAATGAGGTGATGGGTGACCCCATGGAGAAACAGCCGTGAAGCCAGCCCGACAGCTGCGCAAGCAGTACGTGAACGAGAAGTACCCGATGGTCATCCTGCGCTTCGAGGACGGCCACGAGATCCACATCCCCAAGGGAGAAGGGCGGGTCTTCGACTGCTGGTTCGGCGAGAAGATCGTCATTCTGGCCGTCTGGGATCCGACGTCGTCCGATCGAGAACTCGTGGAGCGACGCCCCGCCGACGCCTTCGACAACGAGAAGTCGACGTCATGACACGCCGCCGGCCTGGCGGCCGAGGTGAGGTGATCAAGCGCGCGCTGCAGCTCACTGGCGCGGTGTTGCTGGGGGCATTGCCGCTCGGCGCGCAGCGCCCCGCGCGTGCGGCCGCCGCCGCCGCAGCGCCCACGTTCGCGCGCGCGGACACCTCGGCGCTCCATCGTACGCTCGACTCGATCGCCGACCGCCACCATGGCGTGACCGGCTACGCGATCGTGAACCTCGAGACCGGCGAGCGCCTCGTGCGCCGCGGCGACGAGACCTTTCCCACGGCATCGCTCATCAAGGTGCCGGTGATGGTCACCGTCTACGACCTCGTGGCCAAGGGCGAGCTCTCGCTCGACGATCCGCTCACGCTGCTCAAGATCGACAAGGTGGGTGGGGCGGGAGTCCTGCATCTGCTCAAGCCGGGGCTCGTGCTCACCGTGCGCGACGCCACCGCGCTCATGATCGCCGTCTCCGACAACACCGCCACCAACCTCAT
Source organism: Gemmatimonadota bacterium (assembly GCA_043744185.1). Classification (GTDB taxonomy): domain Bacteria; phylum Gemmatimonadota; class Gemmatimonadetes; order Gemmatimonadales; family Gemmatimonadaceae; genus JACPPC01. The sequence continues at coordinate 5,007 of JAYTVE010000219.1, forward strand.
CCTCGACCGCATCCTCATGCGTCGCGTGTGGGACAAGATGGAAGCCCTGGGCCTCATGCACACGAAGGTGCACCACAAGGTGAGCACGTGGGCCTCGAGCGTCGCGCCGGATTCCACGAAGAAGTACGGACTCGGTGTCACCACGCCCAACGAGATGGCGACGCTCTTCGGTCTCATCGCCAACGGCAAAGCCGTCAGCCCCGCCGCCGACAGCGCGATGCTCGCCATGCTCGACGACAACCAGGACAGCGAACTCCTGCAGCGCCATGTCAGCGACGTGCGCGCGCCGCACAAGACGGGCGCCGTCGACGCCTCGCGCACCGAGTGCGCGATCTTCTACCTGCAGTCGCGCGTCGTGGCCTGTGCGCTCACCAAGGAGAACGAGGATCAGCGCTGGCTCGTGGACAACGAGGCACAGCTCACGCTCGGAGCGATCGGGCGTGCGGTCGTCAACGCATGGCCACGCAAGCCGAAGCCCGTGGGTGCCCCCTGAGCGGCGCTTCGGTGCGCCTGCTTCCGGACATCGCCGCGGCGCTCGCCGCAGCTCGGCCCGTGGTCGCCTTCGAGAGCTCGGTCATCGCGCAGGGACTGCCGATTCCCGCGAACGCCGAATGCCTCGCGCGCATCACCGCTGCCGTCGAGCGGGGCGGCGCGGTGCCCGCCATGGCGGCCGTCGTGCGCGGCGTGCCCACCTTCGGCCTCGATGACGCCGCGCGCGCGCGCTTTCTCGCGCGCGACGGCGTGCACAAGGTGGCGGCCCGCGACCTGGCCCTCGCCATCACGAGGCAGGAAGACGGTGCGACCACGGTGGCCGCCACGCTCGTGCTCGCCGCGCTTGCCGGCATCAGCGTATTCGCTACCGGTGGCATCGGCGGCGTGCATCGCGAACCGGCCTTTGACGAGTCCGCCGACCTGGTCGAGCTCGCACGCACGAGCGCCATCGTCGTCTGCGCCGGAGCCAAGGCCATCCTCGACTTGAGCGCCACGCTCGAACGCCTCGACACGCTGGGTGTGGCGGTCGTCGGCTATCGCACCAACGAACTGCCGGGCTTCTTCACCGTCGGCACCGGGCTCGCGATTCCGCAGCGTCTCGAGAGCGCCGCCGAGATCGCGCGCGCCTTCCGTGCGCAACGCGCGCTCGGACGCCCCGGCGCCAT
>JAYTVE010000220.1:0-23605 GCA_043744185.1 Gemmatimonadota bacterium
GGATGACCGGCGAGTCTGCGCCACCGGTCTCGGCGATCAGCGCGGGCGGCGCCATCCGATAGAGCGTCTCGACGACGATCGCGCCGACGGTCGCGCACAACGCCCCCCACGCCTCGCCCCACGTGGAAAAGTAGGTGCGCCGTGGACTGTAACGGCGCATGACGATGAACAGCCCCACCAGAAGCGCGGTGGCGCCGAGCTGCGTCCAGAGGCCGATCAGTTGGATCAGGGAATGGCTGTTCGCGGCCAACGTGGCCCTGGGCAAGGGATTTCAGGGGTAGCCGCTGGTAAAGTCGGGCGGGCAGCGCGACTCCCGCAAGGTGTAGTCTTCAAGGTGCCCGCAACCCACCGATAGCTTTCACCATGGACCCGCGCCCGATCACCCCAGCCGACCCGCGCACGTATGGCCTCGGCGCCCGCATTCTCGTCCGGGCGCTGACGCTGCGGTGCCCAGCGTGCGGGGGCGGACAGATCTTCGCCACCTGGTTCACGCTGGCGGACGCCTGCCCCACCTGCGGCCTGCGCCTCCATCACGGGCCGCACGACCACTTCGTGGGCACGACGCTGGTGAACTTCCTGGCGGCGGAGTTGACGTGGGCATTCGGCTTCGCCGCGTACCTGATCCTGTCGTGGCCCAATCCGTCGTGGGATGCGCTCATGTACGTGAGCGTGGTGTTCATGGCGGTGCTCCCGGTGTCGCTCTACCGGTTCACGCGCATCACGTGGCTGGCGGTGGATTTCATCTTCCGGCCGGGCGGCGAGGGCGAGCGTCAGGACACGACGCCTCTGGCGCCGTGATGTCGGCCGATCCGTCCCCGCGTCGCCCGGCGGCGACCCTGATCGCGCTGCTCATCCTGCCCCCGTTCGCGCCACTCGTGTGGATCGGCCTCAGCGGGGCTGCGCGCCGTCGCTTCCTCGAGTCGTGGCTCGTCCGTGTGGGGTTGGCGGTCTTCGTCCTCTGCCCATTGCCGCTGGTCGGCGTGATCGCCGCGTCATCGCTCGGCTTGACGTCCGATCCGAACCCGAACCCGATCGGCTTCGGCCTGCTCTTCGCGGCGGGCGGCGTGGTCGCGACCGTGCTGCTCACGGCGGGCACTCTGATCACGGAGCTGGCGATGCGCCGCGGCGAGTAGGCCGAGCGCTCAGGGCAGCTGGCCGGGGAAGCCAAGCGACACGGCGAGTTCGGCGCGCGCCGAGACCTGTCGCGACTGCAACTGCGCGAGTCGCACTTCCTCGTCGAGCACGAGGCGTTCGCGGATGTTCACGATCAGGAGCGAGCTCTCGCCAGAGTCGAAGCGGCGCTGTTCGCCGACAAGGAGCAACCGAGCCTGCGCCACCGTGACGCGCTGGAGCGTCAGCAGACGCTCGGCGGCACCCAGGTCGTTGGCTGCGGAGCGGGCGGCGTTGTTCACCTCCCGTCGGATGCGGGCGAGATCCAGGCGCAGCGCGTCGAGGCGCTGGTTGGCGGCCCCGAGGCGTCCGCGCTCCTTGAGGTACAGCAACGGTGACTTGAGGAAGATGCCCGCCTTGTAGTTGTCCTCCAGATCGCCCTTCTGGCCACCGTCCGCGGCACGCACCGCGGAGAGGTCGAATCCCGCCAGCGGAATGATCTGCTGTCCCACGAGCGCGCGCAGCGCCTCGAGCGAGCGCACGCGCGCCTGCGTCCGCACGATGTCGGGATGACCGCGCTCGGCACTCGCCAGCCAGGTTGCGAGCATCGCAGAGTCCACCGGCGCGCCGACAACTCCATCAAGCGACGGCACGGCAAGCGGCGCGAGATCGACGGGACGCACGGCCTCATCCCAGAGGTACGAAGCTGCGGCAATGCGCGCATTCACCAACAGCTGCTGCGCCTCAACGAGCTGCCCCTCGCGTCGCTGGACCTCGAGGCGCGCCTCGAGCGTGTCAATGGCGGGGGCCTCGCCGTTCTGGTAGCGGCGGCGCACGGCGTCGAGCCGGAATGACGCGAGCGACATCCCCTCGCGCCCGACGCGCTCGCGCTGCCAGGCTTCGAACCATCGACCGTAGTCCTTGGCCGCCGCGAGCAGGAGCTTGTTGATGACGCCCGCCCGCTCTCCGTCGGCGGCGTCGCGGACCGCGCGCGCCTGCTGCAGCGCGGTACGGCGCTCGTCCGTGAGGATCCGCTGGCCGAACGGAATGCTCACGCCAACCGTGACGAGGCCGCTCGACGGCGTGAGCAACTGCGGATTCACGTTCGAACCAAGCGTGCGCTCGAGTGCCACCTTGAAATCCACGCCGGTGGCGGTCGGGATCTTGAGTTCGGCAGCGACCTCGTCGTAGTACGTCTTGCCGTCGAAGCGCTTGCGGTCCCATTCAGCCGAGAGCACCGGATCGAATGCACCGCGCGCGACGCGCACATCCTGGTCCGCCGCGTCGAGTGCGGCGCGCGCGGCACGCGCGACCGGATGCTGCGCGCGCACGCGCGCCTGGAAGTCGGCGAACGTCACCGGGATCGCGCTGTCCGGGCGCGCGACGGCCGCTGCCACCTGAAGCGCGAGGCCGAGCGTGAACGACAGCACGGCTACGCGTCCTTCTTGCTGTCGTTGGTCTCGACGCCCTTGGGCGCGTCCGAATTCTTGATGGCCGGCGGGAAGCCATTGAGCTTGCGCCAGAGCTCGCGCCAGACGGGCACCTCGTCCAGCATCGCCCAGGCGTTCGCGCGGTTGCCCATGCGCAGCTGCGCCGGCCATGGCTCATCCGCCGAGTCGGGCACCACCAGCACGCGGTAGTCGCCCTTCGAGTTGCTCACGTAGTCCACCACCTTCACGCGGCCACCGAACGTGCCGAGCGACACGTTGGGCCATCCCGAGAACTGGAGCGCCGGCCAACCATCGAACTGCAGCCGCACGAGGCGGCCCGGGGTGACCAACGGAATGTCCACCGCCTTGACGTAGAGCTCGATCGCCTGCTGCGGCTTGGCCGGCTGGATTGTGACGATCGGATCGTTCTCCTTGACCGTCTCGCCCACGCCCGCCTTGAGTGCCTTGATGATCGTGCCGTCCTGCGGTGCCTTGATGATGTACATGCCGGCGCGGATTTCCATGCTGGCGACTTCCGTCCGCAGCTTGGCGATTTCGGTCTGCCCTTCGCCGATTTCGGCCTTGGTGGCGTTCCGGTCGGCGCGAGTCTTCGCGATCTTCTCGCCGTATTCCGCCGATACCGAGCCGATCTCGATACGCGCGTTGCGGAGCTCCTGCCGCTTCTCGACGAGCTTCGCGACCGCTTGCTGGTACGACTTGCGGAAGGTCTCGAGGTCCACCTTCGACGCGAGCCCTTCCTTGAACAGCTGCTCGCGGCGGCCAAAGCGGTCGCCCTCCACCGCGGAGTCCACAGCCGCGGCCTCGACCGCCGCCGCGTAGAGCTCGACCTTGTTGCGCGCCTTCTCGAGCGAGAAGTCGCGCGACTGCTCGAGCGCGAAGATGAGCGAGTCGAGCGAGAGCACCTTGTCCATCTTGCTCTCGACGGCATCGCGCTTCCCTTCCAATTGCTCGCGCGTGCGCGGCACGACCTGCGGGTCGAGGAATTTTTCCTTGACCTCGGAGATCTCGGCAAGCGGCGTACCCTTGGCGACGTACTGGCCCTCGGCGACGTACCAGTGCTCGATCCGACCGGCGATGATGGTTGGTACCACCTGCGGGCGATCCTGCGGCCGCAGGGCCGACACCGACCCTTCGCCGGAGATGCTCTGCTGCCACGGCAGGAACAGCGCCAGGAACGCGACGCCCGACAGCCCCATCACCCAACGCGAGACGCCGCGATGCGTGGTGCCGCGATTGAGCAGCTGGGCGGTTGCGAGTCCCGTCGTGTCGAACTCCACGGCCGTGATTGGTGCTTCGGCGGCCATCAGCGGACAACCTCCAGCGACGACACCATCGGACGCTGGATCGCACCAGCGAGCACCATGCGCGCCCACGGATCCTGCTGGCACTCGGCCAGCGTGCCGATGCGCGCCACCTTGCCGTCGCGCAGCACCACGACGCGGTCGCACTCGGCGAGGAAGGCGGGATCGTGCGTGACCGCCACAACCGTCCACGGCTGCGACCGGTCCATGAGCAAGCGCGTGAGTGCCGTGCGGTGTTCGAGTTCGGCGTTGCCGAGCACGTCATCCGCCACGATGATGCGCGGCTTGCCGGCCAGCGCGCGCGCGACCAGCAGCCGGGTGACCACCGAGCTCGGCAGTCGGCTGCCGCTGGCGATGATCTCCGTCCGGCTTCCCTGAGGCTGGGCCCGCACCCAGTCGCCGAGCCCGGCCGCCTCGAGTGACGCGAGGGCGTTCTCGGCGGACACCTCCGGTCGGCCGAGCGCCACGTTCTCGAGGACGGACGCGTCCACGAGGTCGGCGGTCGAGAGCACCTGACCGATGCGCGCGCGCACTGCCCATGGGTCGAGTTCGCGCATGGACACGCCGTCCCACGCCACGGTACCCTCGTAGCCGTTGAAGAGGCCGGTCATGACGCGCAGCAGCGTGGACTGGCCCGCACCGTCGTAGCCGGTGATGGCGATGCGCTCGCCGGATCGGACATCGAGAGAAACGCCGTTGAGCGCCGCACTGCGTGCGCCGGGATACGTGTAGCGCACATCGAGAAGCGTGATCGCCGCCGGCGCGTCCGAGGCGGCCGGCATGCGGCCGCTCGCACGCTCGAGCGGCAGGTCGGTCACGTGCCCTGCCTTCTCCACGGCGGTCAGTACGTCGTACACGGTGGCCATGCTCGAGAGCAGCTTCTCGACGGCACTGAGCACCGTCACGATGACTATCTCCGACGCGACGAATTGGCCGAGGGAGATCTCGCGCTGCACCACCAGCACCGAGCCAAGCACGAGCAGCAGCGCCGTCACGAGCACCTTGAACAGGACCGCGGAGGCGCCCTGCCACATGAGGATCTTGAAGTGCTTGCGCCGGTAGGTGAGCCAGCCGGACAGGAGCGCGTCCGTCTTCTGCAGCGCGATCCCCGAGCGTCCCATGAACTTGAACGCCATGACGGCGCGCGCGATGTCCTCGAACCAGTGGACGATGCGGTACTTGTACTTCGACTCGACGAGACTGGTGTCGAGTCCCTTCTGCCCGGTGAAGTAGAACGTCACCCAGAGACCGAAGCCCAACAGCAGGCCCGCGAGGGTGAAGTACGGGTGGTAGAACGTGAGCAGCAGCAACCCGAGCACGATCGAGAGAATGGCCGCCGTCACTTCCGTGAGGAGTTTGGCGAGGCTCTTTTCGATCGTGAGCGCTTCGAAGAATCGGTTCATCTGCTCGGGCAGCGACTCGCCCAACACGCGCTCCAGCTCGAGTCGTGGCACGCGATACGCGAACTCGAGCGCCATGCGCGCGAAGACGCGCTGCTGGATCGTCTCGACGACCGACAGCTGCATCAGCTGCAGGATGCCCGACGCCATCGTTCCCATCACCACGAACGCGATCAGCAGCACCACAGGCTGCAGGATCAGGCCACCCGAGATGAGGTTGATGATCGACTGCACGCCCAGCGGCAGCGCGAGCGAGAAGAGCCCGACGAGCGCCGCGTACACGTAGACGATCCCGATCTCGCGCTTCTCCCGACCGAGCAGCGTGAGCAGCCGACGCATCGGACGCGGCGGCGCGGCGTGGGTGTCGCCTGAGGTGTCGGAGACGGCGTGCGTGGCGGTCGGCTGCCCGCCCACGGACATGGGCACGAGCACCAGGATGCCTTTGCCACCCGGGGAGAGGCGGGCGAGCAATTCGTCGAGCGATGCCACGAGCCGCTCGTCCTCGCCCGTGACTGCCACGCGCCACGCGACCAGCCCGCGCCCCTCACGGCCGGTCAGCACGAGCGCTGGCACTTCCCCCTCCGCAATCGGGCCGAAGAGCAGAAGCGGAAATGCGTCCTGAGCCGCCAGCTGCGCGATCGCCTCGCGACCGCCACCGCGCCGGAGGAAGGCGACATCCAGTTCCCGCCCGACGGCCACTGTGTCGTCGACCAGCGCCTCAGGCGACGCGGCGTGTCCTGAGGCCGCCCAACGGGTACGCGAGACCTCAAGGCCGACCGCGAGGGCGGCGTGCTCAATCAGGGTGGCGGTCTGCGGGGTGGGCATCGCAGGCAAAAACTATCTCGAGATACAAAGGAAAACAACACGAATTACTGGTTATTACTCGAAAAATACGAAACGTGTTCCACCCTGACGATTTCGGGATTTGCTGTTCAAGATCGCGCGAAGGCGGGTTCAGGTACAAGGCCAACTTGGTCGTCGCCACTGGGGTTCCCGAACAGCCGCGGTCTGAGGCGAGGCCAAAGGGCTGGTCCGCCTCCGTTCCATTCCGCAGCTTTCGAGGCTCGGATCCTCCTCCCTCCCCTTCCTCGACCCCCCCTGCGCATGAGCTTCGCGAACCGCTTCTGGCGCACGACCGCCGTCGTCGTCGCCTTCCCGTCCGTCGCGGCCGCGCAGCAGGTGGAGGGCGCGCCGGTCAAGCTGATCGTTACGCCCGCCACGCGCACACTCGCGGCTGGCGACACGCTGCGCCTGCGCGGCGAGGCACGCGATGCCGATGGACGCCTCGTGAACGCGCGCATCCGCTACCTGCAGGCCGGCGGTCGCTTCGAGGCGGTGGTGGACACGTCCGGTCTGGTGTCGGCCGGCGCCACGGGTGGGATCACGGTTGTCGTGTCGGCCACGGTGCCGGGTTCGCGTCCGCTGATCGAGCGCGTGGAACTCCGCGTCGTGGCTGGACCGGCCGCACGCGTCGAGATCGACGCCCCGCGTGGCACGCTGGTGGTCGGCCAGCGCGTTCGCCTCGCGGCGCGCAGCTCCAGCGCCCTGGGCGATGCGCGCGACGATCGCGCGCGCTTCACCTCCTCGGCGCCCCGCGTGGCGGAGGTCGGCGCGGACGGCTTTCTGACGGCGAAGGCGGCGGGATCGGCGACGATCACCGCCACGACGGGCAGCGCGAGCGCCACGCGCGCGATCACGGTGGCCGCGGGGCCGATCGCGAGCGTCGAGCTCACGCCCGGCACGAGCGACGCGCGGACGGGTGACGTGATCCGCTTCAAGGCGGTGGCCAAGGCGCCGTCGGGTGCGGCGATTGCCGGCGTGATGCCGACGTGGAGCGTGTCGCCGGGCAACGGGTTGATCGATGCCGACGGCGCGTTCGTGGGCTACGACGCGGGTGAGTACAGCGTGATCGCGAATTTCGGTACGCGCACCGCCGAAGCGAAGGTCACGCTCACCGCGCGCGACGTGCGCCGCCCGCTCAAGGTCGTGGGACGACTTCCCCGCATGCGCTTCACGACCGAGGAAGTGTGGATCCACCCCGACGGCAAGCATGCCTACCTGGGCTCCGGCTCGGGCGGCGACGTGCTGATCGCGATGGACATCTCGAACCCGGCCAAGCCGGTGATCACCGATTCGCTCATCGAGAACACGCGGCGCGTCAACGACGTGATGACGACGAAGGACGGCAAGTGGATGGTGTTCACGCGCGAGGGCGCAGCTGACCGCAAGAACGGGTTCGTGATCGCGTCGCTCGAGGATCCCGCGCACCCAAAGAAGGTGGCCGACTACACCGAGAACATGACGGCCGGCGTTCACTCGGCCTTCCTGTACGAACAGCCCAAGTACGGACGGCACGTCTACGCCACCAACGACGGCACGGGCGCGCTGCACGTCGTGGACCTGAACGATCCCGCGCACCCGAAGGAAGTGGCCATCTGGAAGACGCCACGCGCGGACGCGGGGCGCACGCTTCATGACATCGATGTGCAGGACGGGCTGCTGTACGGCTCGTGGTGGAACGACGGCCTCGTCATCCTCGACATCGGCAACGGGATCAAGGGCGGATCTCCGTCGAATCCGCAGTTTGTTGCCCAGTACAAGTACGACCTGAACGCGCTCTACAAGCAGGTGGAACTCTCGGGGGGGCCGGGCTTCATCCGCGGCACTCACACGGCGTGGCGCCACAAGAACTACGTGTTCATCGCCGACGAGGTCTTTCCGTCGAGCGGCGTGGCGGGAGCCAAGGATGCCTCGGCCGGTCGTGCGTATGGCCGCCTGCAGGTGCTCGACGTGTCGGACATCACGCACCCCAAGCCGGTCGCGTGGTACGAACCGGAGTACGGCGGTGTACACAACGTGTGGGTCGCGGGCGACACGCTCTACATGGGCGCGTACAACGCGGGGTTCCGCGTGTTCGACATCTCCGGCGAACTGCGCGGTGACCTGCGCGCCCAACAGCGCGAGATCGGCCATCTCAACACGGCCGACATGGACGGGTTCGTGAAGAACGCGGCGATGACGTGGGGCGTGATGGTGCGGGACGGCCTCGCGTACGTGAACGACATGTACAACGGACTCTGGGTGGTGAAGATCGAGCCCAAGCCGGCGGCAGTGCCATGATCTCGCCCATCCTTTTTCGGACTTCGACCATGACGAATCGCGTGCGCAGCGCCGCTGCGTTGTTGTTGCTTGCCGCCAGCGCGCCGGCGGCTATCGCCCAGCAGGCCACCACCGGAGCGCGCCTCGTGGTCACGCCCGCCCATCCGTCGGTGATGGTCGGCGATTCGGTGCGCATCAAGGCGCAGCTGATCGACGCGCAGGGCAAGGTGGTTGAAAGCGCGAAGATCCTCTTCGCCGACGCCAGCTCGTCGGAGACGGGCGGCGTCAATCGCGAGGGCGTTTTCTCGGGGGTGGCGATGGGTCCGTCGCCGATCGTCGTGAGCGCCGTCGTGACGGGCCAGAAGCCGGTGATCCAGAGGGTCACCGTGCAGGTGCTGCCCGGCCCGGCCGCGCGCATCGAGTTGGATCCGCGCCCCACGCGCATGCTCGCCGGCCAGGTGACGCGCGTGAGCCGCCGGGTGCTGGCCGGCAACAGCGACCAGCGCACCGACGTGCCGACGTGGACGTCGTCCGCGCCAGGCGTGGTGAAGGTGCTGGGCGACGGCGTGCTGGAGGCCGTCGCGCCGGGCCGCTCGACGGTGACCGCGACGTCGGGGGCCGCGAAGGCGACGCTCGAGCTCGAGGTCCCGCGCGCCACGATCGCGGGCATCACGGTGACGCCGGGCGCCGCGCAGGCTCGCACGGGGGACGTCGTCCGCTTCACGGCCGCCGCGAAAGATGCCGCAGGTGTGGTGATCGGCGGCCTCACGCCAACCTGGAGCTTCGCGCCGGGCCAAGGCCAGGTGGACGCGGATGGCGGCTTCGTCGCGTACGAGCCGGGCACATACACCGTCACGGCGCAGCTGGGCAATCGTGTCGGCACGGCCACCATCACCGTTGCCGCGCGCGACGTGCGCCGCAAGGCGACGATCGTCGGCACGATGGTGCGCACCAAGTTCCCGACATCGGAAGTGTGGGTGCACCCGAACGGAAAGGCGGCCTACCTCGGCACGCACCTCGGGGGCGACCGGTTCTACTCGATCGACATTTCGAACCCGTCGAGCCCGGTGATCGTGGATTCGGTGCAGTCGAACACGCGGCTCGTCAACGACATCATGACGAGTGCGGACGGCAAGGTGCTCGTCTTCACGCGCGAGGGAGCAGCCGACCGCAAGAACGGCATCGTCATCTGCACGCTCGAGGATCCGCTGCACCCCAAGGTGGTGAGCGAGTTCACCGACGGCGTGACGGGCGGCGTGCACTCCACCTTCATCTATACTCAGCCCAAGTACGGCACGCACATCTACCTCACCAACGACGCCACCGGTGCGGTGCACGTGATCGACATCAACGATCCCGCGCACCCGAAGGAAGTGGCGCAGTGGAAAACGCCGCGTGCCGACCTCGGCCGCTACGTGCACGACATCGACGTGCAGGACGGGCTGCTGTACGGGTCGTGGTGGAACGACGGCCTCGTCATCCTCGACATCGGCAACGGGATCAAGGGCGGCTCGCCGTCCAACCCGCAGTTCGTGTCGCAGTACAAGTACGACCTGAACGCGCTGTACAAGCAGGTCGAGCAGACCTACAGCCCCGGCTTCATCCGCGGCACGCACACCGCCTGGCGTCACAAGAACTACGTCTTCATCGCCGACGAGGTCTTCTCGCAGGAGTCGGGACAGGACTTGTTCCAGGGCAAGGTCTCGCGCGCCTACGGCCGCCTGCAGGTGCTCGACGTGTCGGACATCTTCAAGCCGAAGTCGGTGGCATGGTACGAGCCCGAGTTCGGGGGCGTGCACAACGTGTGGGTCGCGGGTGACACGCTCTACATGGGCGCATACAACGCGGGCTTTCGCACCTTCGACATCGGCGGCGAACTCCGCGGCGACCTGCGCGCGCAGGGACGCGAGATGGCATTCGTGAACCCGGTGGACGCCAAGGGCTTTTTGCCGAACGCCGCGATGACGTGGGGCGTCGTCGTCAAGAATGGCCTCGCCTTCGTCAACGACTTCAACAACGGGCTCTTCATCGTGAAGATGGAGCCCAAACCCGAGGTGGTCCCATGACGATCCGCCGACGCACCCTGCTCGGTGCGGCTACCGTCGCGTCGTTTACCTGGGCGGCCGCCGCGTCCGCCCAGGTACGCGTCGGCAACGACCGCATCATCACCGAACAGGTCGCCGCGCCGCCGACGAGGGAGTACTTCGCCTACGTCGGCTCCGAATCGGTGGACAAGGTGTCGCTCATCCGCTTCGGTCCCAAGGGCGCCGTGCTCGACCACGCGGTGGACGTTGGCATCATGCCCACCGACCCCGATGGCCCGCATGGCGTGGCCGTCGCGCCCGATGGCAAGACGTACGTCGTGTCGACCGCGCACGGGACGCCGTTCGGCAGACTCTGGCGTTTCCGCACCAGCACCGACGAACCCATTGGCTCCGTGGTGCTCGGCAACTTTCCGGCCACGACGCAGATCTCGCCCGACGGCTTTTACGCGTACGTGGTGAACTTCAACCTGCACGGCGAGATGGTGGCGAGCGACGTGTCGGTGGTGGCGCTCGACGAGATGGTGGAGATCGCGCGCATCCCCACGTGCACCATGCCGCACGGCTCGCGCCTCAATGCCGCCGGCACGAAGCACTACTCCGCCTGCATGATGGATGACTTCGTGGTCGAGATCGACACGCGCCAGCTCGCCGTCTCGCGCCACATGCTGCTGACCAAGGGCAAGGAGATGGGAATGACGGGCGCGCCGCCCAAGCGCGGTGCCGACGCGCACGCCGGGCACGACATGGGCGGCCACGGCATGGAGATGCCGAAGGCCGGCGATCCCGGCTGCTCACCGACGTGGGCGCAACCCACGCCCGACGGCGCCTTCGTCTATGTCGCCTGCAACAAGTCGAGTGAGATCGTCGAGATCGACGCGAAGTCGTGGAAGGTCACCCGCCGCATCCCGGCCGGGAACGGCGTCTACAACCTCGCCGTCTCGAGCGACGGCGCCACGATCGTCGCCACCAACAAGCGCGACCAGTCGATCTCGATCTTCGACCGTGTGAGCGGCAGGGAGAAGGCGCGCATCAAGACGTCGCGGCGCGTCGTGCATGGCGCCGCGCTCACGGGCGACAACCGCTATGCGTTTGTCAGCTGCGAGGGGATCGGCTCGGAACCCGGTACGGTGGACATCTTCGATCTCGTCGCGCTGCGGCGCGTGGCGAGCGTGGACGTCGGTCAGCAGGCGGGCGGCATCGACACGTGGGCAGGCCCGAGCGGGGCTCGCTGATGATCCGGCGCGCGCAAGACGACGGCGACGAGCCGCCCGATGACGGCAACCACGAGCGCGACGAGCATCTCGACGAAGACTTCCCGCTCGGCGACGGGACGGTGGCCATGGAAGCCGACGTCACGTGCCCGTACTGCTTCGAGAGCATGAGCATCACGCTCGATCCCGGCAGCGGGGCGCATCAGCAGTACGTCGAGGACTGCCAGGTCTGCTGCCGCCCGTGGACGGTGTTCGTCCACTACGACGAGGATGGCGAGGCGGATGTCTCGCTCGAGGCCGCCGACGAGGGGGACGGCGAGTGAGCCGGCGCGGCATTCCCGGAGCGCCGGGCGGTGACGAGGATGCCGGGGACGCGCATCGCGTACGGCTTGACCAGTGGCTCTGGGCGGCGCGGTTCTTCAAGACGCGCTCGCTCGCGGCCGAAGCGATCGACGGTGGCAAGGTCGAAGTCGGCGGCGAACGGGCCAAGCGCGCACGCATCATTCGCCCGGGCGACGTGGTGAAGGTCCGTCAGGGCCCCATCGAGATCGAGATGGTAGTCAAGGCGCTGGCCGCGCGCCGCGGTTCGGCGAGCATCGCCCAGGCGCTGTACGAGGAGACGCCAGGTGGCAAGGCGCTACGTGAACGCACGCAGATGCAGCTGAAGCTCGCGAACGTTCAGTACGATTTTGCCGAGGGAAGGCCGGACAAGAAGCAGCGCCGCGAGATCGATCGCTGGAAGGGTCGCGACTGAGTTCACGTCGCGCCGCTACGTTGCCCGCATGAGCCTCGGATCCATCGCGCTCCGCCTGCGCACTGTCCTCTTCTGGTTCCATCTCGCGATCGGCGTGACGGCCGCGACGGTCATCCTCATCATGAGCGTGACGGGCGTGCTGCTCGGGTTCGAGCGTCAGGTGATCGCAGCGGTCGATGGCACGCAGCGCGTCGTCGTGCCTGCGGGCGCCGTGCGGCTTCCGCTCGACACGCTGTTCACGCGCGCAGGCACTGATGCGGCCGATGGCCTGAACCAGATCGTGATCCGCGCCGAGCCCACGGCGCCGGTGACGGTTCGGTACCACGATAGCGCGCGGCCAGGTCGTTCGATCGATCCGTACACCGGCGCCCGTGTGCCATCCGTGGCGGGCCGGCGCGCGCTGGCGCTCATGCAGGAGTTCCGTCGCTGGCATCGCTTCGTGGGGCAGCAGGACCCGCGTGGGTGGGGGCGCACAGCGACGGGCATCGGCAATCTGGTCTTCTTCCTGCTCGTGCTGTCGGGGCTCTACCTCTGGTGGCCGCGCCGCTGGACGGGCGCCATCGTGCGCAGCGTGACGGTCCCGGCGTTTCGTTTGAGCCCGAAGGCGCGCGAGTTCAACTGGCACCACGTCGCCGGCGTCTGGATGGCGCTGCCGCTCATCGTCGTCGTCGGCAGTGGCGTCTTCATGTCGTTCGAGTGGCCGACGCTGTGGCTCGCGCGCATCGCGGGCGAGCGCGCGGAAGCCGGGCGCGGCGGCGGCGCTCAGGCGCGTGAACGCGTGCGAGGACGCTCCGAAGCTCCCTCAGCATCCGCTCCGAGCGGCGCAACGCTCCCCGACCATGCGCCACTCGAACCGATGGTGCGCCTGGCCATCGCGCAACGTCGCGAGTGGACGCAGGTGCAGATTGCTCTACCCGGCGCGGATGAACATGACGTGATCGTGACCGTCTCCGGCGGCAACACGTTCCGGCCGGACCTGCGCACGACGGTCACGTTCGATGCCGCATCCGGCGCGTTGCGAAGCGTCGCGGGGCAAGCGGACCTGCCCTTCGCGCGCCGCCTGCGCGGGTGGATTCGCTTTGCGCACACGGGCGAGGTGCTCGGCCTCGGTGGCCAGACGTTCGCGACGCTCGCCTCACTCGCGGGGGCGTTGCTTGCCTACACCGGCATCGCACTCTCGCTCCGCCGCTTCGCGGCCTGGCGCGGCCGCGCCCGCTAGCGTGTCGCGAGCGCCGTCAGCAGCGCGTCGTCGAGCGTGTGCGTGCCGTCGAAGCGGTGCAACGTGTGCGCAATACCGGCGGCATCGAGCCGCTGCACCTGCGCCTCCACGCTCGCCCAGTCAGCAAACTCGTCGCGGTCCCCGATGACGACGGCCGGCTGCATGGCGCGCAACCTGACCGCGTGCACGGCGAGGTCGACGTCATGCGGCAGCGCGCCGGCCCAGCACACGAGGCGGTCGACGTGCGACGTGCCCAGCACGCTCCAGCGCACCGTGGTCGTGACGCCCTGCGAGAAACCCATTGCCGTCACGCGAGCGCCAGCGGCGACGAGTGGCGCGACCTCCGCGGCATAGAGCGCGTCGAGATACGCCACGTAGTCGGCGATCTCGGTCTCGCGATCCTCGCGCGTCATCCACGTGGCGCCCACCGGCGCCGTGCGGTGATCGTCACTCGTGCTCGCCTGGTAGAACCGGTTGAGCGCCTCGGGCACCAGCACCAGCCGGCCCGGTACGACGAGCGCACCGAGGTCACGTGCGAAGCGGCGCGCGAGTTGTCCGTAGCCGTGGATGCAGACCCAGACGTCGCGCACCGTGCCCTCGCCGCCCAGCCGCACGTAGCGCGCCGTACGTCGAACGGTGAGGTGGCGCTCCTGCTCGGGCGTCACGGTGAGCCGCACGCGCGGCACCGTCACGCGGACACCGTCGCGCCCGCACGCACGTCGGCCACGCGCTGGTAGTCGAGGATCAAGTCGTCGAAGATCACGTCCCAACTCTGGTTGGCGGCGAAGGTGAGGCCAAGGGCGGCCTGCCGAGCACGGCGCGGCGCATCCGCGGCCAGCTCCAGGATCGCCGACGCGAGTGCGTCCGGATTTCCTGCCGGGAAGATTGCCCCGCGCTCGTCACCCAGCAACTCGCGCGTTGGCGGCGCGTCGGCGCCAAGCACGGGCAGCCCGCTGGCCATGGCCTCGAGCAGCACGTTGCCAAACGTGTCAGTCACGCTCGGAAACACGAAGAGGTCCGAGGACGCATACGTCGCGCTCAGGCGATCGCCGCCAATCATCCCCGTGAACGCCGTTCCTGCCGGCGCCTCGGCGCGGCACGTCTCGAGCCAGGGCCCGTCGCCCGCGAGCGCGAACATCACCTTCCGCCCACCGGCACGCGCGTGAACGAGGTGCATTGCGCGCACCAGCGTGTCGAGTCCCTTCTCGATCGCGATGCGTCCGACGTACGCCACCAGAAACGTGTCGTCGTCCGCGCCCAACTCGCGCCGGAGGTCAACCGACCGGAAGGTCGGCGAGAAGCGACCGCTGTCGATGCCGCGGCTCCAGATCGCGGTGTTGCTGAAGCCGTGACCGATCAGCTCCTGCTCGCTGGCGCGCGAGGGCGCGTAGGTGCGACGCCCCGCGTTGTGGAACCAGCGCAGGAAGGCCCACCCTGGCGTCGCCAATGCGCCGAGATGATAGAATTTCGCGTACGCGGACAACGACGTGTGATAGCTCGACACGAGCGGCACGCCGAGCTCGCGGGCCGCCGCGCGTCCCGAGAGCCCGAGGCCGAACGGTGACGCAGCGTGGATGAGCGTCGGCCTGAACTGCTCCATCGCGCGGATCGCCCAGGCACGATCCGGGCGCGCGACGCGCAACTGCGGATACGCCCAGAACGGGCGACTGCGGTAGCGGACGATGCGCGGATCGGCCTTCGCCGCCGGATCGGTGGTCGTGTACGCGCGCACCTCGCCGCCGCGCGCCACGATCGCGTTGAGCAATCGGTCGAGCGTGCGTGTCACGCCGTTCACCTGCGGCAACCATGTGTCGCTGAAGATCGCCACGCGCAGGCCCGCTGCGAGCGTGGTGCGCTCGACGGGATCGATGCGACGCGGAGTCGTGGATGCGTTCATCCGTTGTATCGCGCCGCGCTGGCCCGTGGAGTTGCGAGGTTCCCGTAGGCAATCACGGAACCCGCCGTCACCCAGCGCGCGAGCTCCCGCGATACGCTGGCTGCCGTCGCCGGATGGTCGAGATCGCCCGGGTGCAGCGCGATGCGCACGAGCGACGCATCGCGTGACACGTGGAACCGGAACGCGGCCATGGCCGCACTCGCCCACGCGCGCGACGCCGTCCGTCCACTCCAGCGCACCACGGGAGAGGCTAGCCGCCGAACACCGTGCGCGGTGATGTAGATCGCGCCATCATCCTCGGTGAAGCCAAGCCCGGCCGCCGCGCACGCCTCGATGGTATCGTCGCGCATCAGCCACGCCGGTGGAATGAACCCGACCGAAGCGAACCCCATCCCGCGCAGCAGGGCGAGGCCGCGGGCAATGCGTGCCGCCGCCGCTTCACGACGCAGCGTGAGAAACTCTCCTTCCCTGTTCGTGCGCCCGAACGCACGAAGCTCGTCGGCCAACGAGCGCGGACTCCCCACTTCGTCGTGTCGTTCGCCGTGCAGGATGATCTCGGCCCCTTCGGCGGCGCGCGAGCGCACCCACGCGAGGAAATCCGGATGCGACGCGATCGGCCAGGCACCGTGCCAGTCGGGCACGACGAGCAGCGCCGGCGTGATCCCGTGGCGGCGGCACAGCACCCACAGCGTCTCGACACCAGGCATGAGGGCAGGAGTGACGTCGTGGATCGACACGAGCAGCTTCATCGCGCCACGTCCCGGTACACCGCGAACAGCCGGTCGAACACGTGACGCCAGCTGTGTTCGCGCTCGGTGTACGCGCGGGCCTTGAGCCCAAGCGTCGCGAGGTCGTCGCCCAGCAGCGCGAGCAGCTCCTCGCCCAACGAGGCGCTCGATCCGGCAGTGAACACGCGTCCGGCGCCGGAGGCCTGCACCTGTTCCGCCACGCCCCCCCGATCGGCGGCCAGCAGTGCCGTTCCGCTCGCCAGCGACTCGAGCGACGAGAGTCCGAACGTTTCCACCGAGCTCGGCGCGACATAGACGTCGAGCGCCGCATGCAGGTCGGCGAGCGCCGGACGCGTCGACTGGTATGGCACGAACCGGATGCGTCGGCCAGCCGCCGCCACCTCGAGCTGCGCGCGCATCGGTCCATCTCCGATCAGCACGAGCCACGCATCACTCTTTCGTTCCACCTGCGCCCAGGCGGCGAGCAACAGGTCCAACTCCTTCTCCTTCGCGAACCGGCCCACGAACCCCACGAGCGGCGCATCAAGCGGCAGTCCGTGCGCCGTGCGCGTTGCCGCGCGCTGGGCTCGGCGTGCCGGCGTGAATATATCGAGATCAGCGCCGAGCGGCACGCGCACCACGCGATCGATGCCAGCGGCGTGCAACTCGTTGGCGGAGAACTCCGAGGTGACGACCGTGATGTCGAACATGCGGTCGATGCGGCGCGCGTAACGCCAAGCCAGGCGCGAGAGACGTGGCTTCAGGCCGCCGTCGCGCTCCGGAAAGGGGCTGATGACGCGCGGAAAGTTGGAGTGATAGAAGTAGACGAGCGGCACGTTCGCGACCCTGTTGGCGCGCTGCACGAGCCAGGGCACGAGGGCGGGGCTTCCAACTTCGATCACGCTGGGCTGCTCGTGCTCGACCACGCGGCGCGTGGCGCGCGCGGCAAACATGAAGCGATACGGACGCTGCCGCGGAATGCGCGGTCCGTGCGCGCGGTAGCACCGCACCCCGTCGCTGTCCGTGATCGCATCACGCGCCCCCGGGACGAGGAGCACCTGCCGCAGTTCACGGTGCGCCTCGACATACGCCGCCTTCTCCAGAAGGTACGTACGAATGCCGCCGCTCGTCTCGCCGAAGAACTCGGTGATGTCGAGAACGGCAAGCGAGGCGGCGGGCCGGAGTGGCAGCGGCAGCGTATCGCTCACCAGATCCATCACGGGCCCGGGAGCGGCGGGAAAGAGCCGCTCCGTGAGGGACGGCACGCCCGCGCCAACAGCTCCCGCATCGAGAATCGCGGGAGCCGTCATGATGCGACCGGGAAAACGGGCCGCCAGCAGCGACCTTCGCCGCGCGAGGGCGCAGCGGTCCAGGAGCGTCTCGTCGAAAATCAGCCTCCGTCGGCGGCGCATGACGACAAACGCGTGTCACGGGCCGACAAACGAAAGGTAACAAAGCCCGCTGCGCGCGGTATCGCCCGTCGCCCGATTGCGGTTCGGCTCAGCGGTTGTCACGCAGTGACTTCAACGGGCGCAAGGGCCTCAAGCAGAGGTCGCCCCGTCCACGCCGCCGTGATCGGCAAGCGCGACGAGCAACGTTCCCGCATCGCGCCCGCTCTCGCACAGCGACGGCAGCACGCCGAGCGAGGCGTCGAGACGACGTGCGGGCTCCGCGCAGGGCGCCGACATCCACCCGCGCTGATGTCGAGCGCGCCCTGCGCACTTGCGCGCACTGGCGCGCACTCGCGCGCACTGGCGCGCACTCGCGCGCAAACCGTGCGCCAGCGGCTGCGTCCGTCGATCTGCTACCCGAGCATCACGGTGATGGCTACGTCGTAGAGCGCATGCGCCCACGCCGTGATGCCGAAGCCGCGTGTCACGTAGAGTCCGCTGAACCAGACACCGGCCAGCGCGCGGAAGGTGAAGCTCGCGATCGTGAGCGTGTCGCCGAGCGGCCCGACGTAGTGGAATGCCGAAAAGATGAGCGCCGAGAGCAGCACCGCGATCAACGCCGACACGCGCCGCGACCAGCCAATCAACACCTCGAATGCGAACAGCAGCGCACCCACGAGCACCACGCGGAAGAGCAACTCCTCGTACAGCCCGGCCCCGAGGGACAGCACCAGCTGCGTCGGCAGGCTCAGGCTCGACGGTCCGGACAGGAGGTGCAGCCGTGACAGCAGCCCCTGCGTGAGCGACCCAACCACGATCCACGTGGCCACGGCGAGTGCCATCGCTTCCGCCAGCATCAGCGCGAGCCGCGAGAACACCGGTGCACCGTGCTTCTTGACGTCGCGCCAGATGAGCACGCCACCGCCGCCGACCATCATGGCGCCCAGCAGCAGCGGCCCGCGCGCACCGGCCACGGCCACGAACGCATTGGTGAGGATCACGTCCGCGCCATTGCGGATGGCCCCAGCGTCACTGCCCGAGGTCATGGCGGCGAGCAGTTCGTACAGGACGAGCAACGGCGCCGCGAGCGTGATCGCGTAGCGCGGCGCGCGCGCCTCGCGCCAGTACGAGGACGCACGGTTGGAAACGGCAGACTTGGAGGTGCGCGGTGGCATGACAGTGGGTGAGGGCTGCATCACCCTACGCGGCATGCACCGCGAGGGATTCGCGCCAGCTTCGCCAACCCATCCAGGCGAGCACCAGAAAGACGGCGTACAGCCCCGCCGTCGGCCACAACCCCTTGAGCACGAACATCGCCACGTAGCACAGGTCCAGCACGATCCACACGAGCCAGTTCTCGAGCAGCTTGCGCGTCAACATCCACTGCGCCACGAGGCTCGTGCTCGAGAGCGTCGCGTCCGCCCACGGGAGCGCCGCATCGGTGTATCGCGCCAGCAGCACGCCGAGCGACGCGCTTCCCGCGGCCGAGATCACGCCCAGCACCACCCACTGCCGGGCCGGCGTGCGCGAGACACTCAGCGTCGTCTCCCCCGCTCCGCCCTTGGCCCAGTGCCACCATCCGTAGATGGAGATGACCGCGTACACGACCTGCAGCCCCATGTCCGCATACAGCTTCTGTTCGCGAAACACCACCACGTACAGCAGCACGTTCACGATCGCCGTCGGCCACGCTGCGAGCTGTTCGCGCGTCGAGAGCCACACGCTCACGATGCCGAACGCAGCGGCCACGTACTCGGTCCAGGTCAGCAGCGTGGAATCCATCTGACGTGAATAATGGCGGGACGCACACCGCACGTCACGGTGGCGCCCCGCGGTCACCATGGGGCTGCGTCGCGCCGTCTGCCGACTAGCCCTCGTCCGCGCGCAACTCCGCGATCGTGCGCTCGACTTCCGCCACGATCGGCGCCATCTGCGCCTCGTCGAAGATGAGCGAGACCCCGGCCGCGGTGTACAGGTCGGGCAACGAGCGCGTCCCGCCCAAGCTCAGCGCCTTCCGGTACCTGGCGACCGCGGCAGTGGGATCGCGAAGGCTCTGCTGCCAGATGCCCAGCGCGCCAAACTGCGCGATGCCGTATTCGATGTAATAGAACGGCAGCTCGAAGATGTGCAGTTGACGATACCAGCGCGACGCGCGCTCACGCTCGAGCCCCGACCAGTCGACCCCCTGTTCGAAGCGCGCCCGAATCTCGAGCCACGCGGTATCGCGTGCTGCGGCATCGTGGCCCTGTCCACTCGTGTAGATCCACGCCTGGAACGCATCCACGCACGCGATGTGCGCCAGCGCGATCAGCACGTCCTCGAGATGTTCGGCACGCGCACGACGCGCATCGGCCTCGCTGAACCACCCCGTCGGCGCGGCCAGGTGCGGAGCCGCAAGCAGTTCCATGCTCATGCTCGCCAGTTCTGCCATCTCCGAACCCGTGCCGCGCTGCCAGATGAACGGCTGCGCACTCGATTCGAAGTCGTGGAAGCAGTGTCCCGCCTCGTGCAGCAGCGTCGTCACGTCATCCGCCACGCCCACCGCATTCATGAAAATGAACGGCACCTTGGACCACGGATACTTGGTGCAGTAACCGCCCGGCGCCTTGCCCGGCCGGCTGTCGAGGTCGAGGAGCCCCTCGCGGCGCATGTGCGCGAACCGCGCGCCGAGCTCGGGGTCCACGCTCGCGAACACTCGCTCGGCTACCCCGGTAAACTCGTCGGCGGTACTGAACGGCTTGAGCGCCGGACGACTCAACGGATCAACGCCCAAATCCCACGGCCGAAGCCGGTCGACGCCGAGTGCGCGCTGCCGCGCCTCGTGCAGCCGCTTCACCGCGGGCACCACGGTCGCTTCCACGCCACGATGGAAGCGCGCACAATCCGCCTCCGTGTAGTCGAACCGGAACTTGGACTGGAACGTGTACGCCTGGTAATCGGGAAAGCCCGCTTCGGCACTCACCGCCGTGCGCAGCGCGTACATCGCGTCGAACTGCGCAGCGAGTTCGTCGCGCACCGCGAGGTACGCCGCCGCACCCTTCCGGAACGCCTTCTCGCGGATGGCGCGATCGGGATCCTGCAGGTACGGACCGAGCTGCGGAATCGTCTTCGGCGTGCCGTCCCAGTCAACACTCAGGCCGCCGGTGACCTTCTGGTACGCGGCGCTCAACTCCTCGATCTCGCCCATGCGCGTCACGTTCGCCTCGCGGAAGATCTCCGCGTCGGTGCGGAACTCGCGCATCGTCGTCGCGAGGTCGGCGCGATCGATGCCGAGCGCCAGTGCGCGGCGCGCAAGTCGCACCCCCTGCTCATGCGCCTTCGGGCCGATTTCCGCGGAGAAGCGCAGGTACGCCGACTCCTTCGCCGGGTCGGTCGTGTCGCAGGTGTATGCGATCATCGCCTTCGTGCCCGCCTCGCCCAGCAACTCCTCGAGTCGGGACCAGCTCGTGAGCCACGCTTCCGACTCGCCGTCCGGGACGGTCGCGGTTGCCAACCGCTCATACCACGGGAACACGTCGTCCCACGTGGCCAGTGCGAAGTGATCCGGATGTTCTGGGAGCGCCATCATGCGGGAGGAGGGTCGAGGGTCGAACTCCAAATCTGGCGGATGGCCGCTCCGTGCGCACGCGCCACCGGAGGCGCGGTCGGCATCGTCGGACGTGCGCCGCCTCACGCGCCGCGTCATCTTCATGGTCATGGGTCTCCCCACCACCATGCGGGCCGTGCGCCTCGTCGCCACCGGCGCCCCCGTCGAGCTACAGCAGGTTCCTGTCCCCGCACCCGGCCCGCTCGAGGTGCTCCTGCGCGTCACCGCGGCAGGCATCTGCCACTCGGACGCGCACTATCGCAG
Organism: Gemmatimonadota bacterium; assembly: GCA_043744185.1. Taxonomy (GTDB): domain Bacteria; phylum Gemmatimonadota; class Gemmatimonadetes; order Gemmatimonadales; family Gemmatimonadaceae; genus JACPPC01. The sequence goes on from JAYTVE010000220.1 coordinate 21,457, forward strand.
CGGCCGCACCGGCGCCAAGGCGTTGCCGCGCACGTTGGGCCACGAAGTCGCCGGCATCATCGTGTCGCTCGGCGCCGACGTGCATGATCGCCGCGTGGGCGACCGCGTCGTCCTTCATTACAACGTCACGTGCGGCGTGTGCGACTGGTGCACGCAGGGGAACGAGCAGTTCTGTCGCGAGTGTGCGATGCTCGGTCATCACCGCGATGGAGGCTGGGCCGAGTACATCGCGGTGCCCGCGCGCAACGCGGTGCTGCTGCCGGAGGCAATCGAGGATGCGCCCGGTGCGACGCTGATGTGCGCCTCCGCGACATCGTACCATGCGCTCAGGAAGTCGCGCCTCGTGGCCGGCGAGCGCGTCGCCATTTTCGGCGCGGGCGGGCTTGGCCAGTCTGCCGTTCAGCTCGCGCGCACGATGGGGGCGTTGCAGGTGATCGCCGTCGACAGGGATCGTGACCGGCTCGCACGCGCGGCCGCGCACGGCGCGGATGTCGTCGACGCGTCCAGCGGCGACGTCGTGGCCGCGGTGCGTGGCGCCACCGGCGGGCGCGGCGTGGACGTGGCCCTCGAACTCGTGGGGCTCGTGGAGACGACGCGTCAGGCGCTCCGCGTGCTCGCGCCGATGGGGCGCGCCGTGGCCGTGGGCCTCACGGCCGGCCTCACGCCCATCGAGACCTACCGTGAGATCCTCGGACCCGAGGCGGAACTCATCGGCTGCAACGACCATCTGCGCTCCGAGCTCGAACCGCTCGTGGAGCTCGCACGCACTGGCGCTCTTGATGTCGCCACAGCCGTGACGCGCACCATTCCGCTCGACGCCGCACGCATCAACGAAGCGCTCGACGCCCTCGACCGGTTCGGACCCGGCGTGCGCACCGTGATCGTTCCCACCTAAGGAGGACCGCATGATCGTCACCGCCGACCTGTACGACGCTCACGGCGACAAGATGCAGGTGCTCGAGGCACAGTTCCGTTCGTTCGGCAAGTGGCGCGCCTTCATGGGACCGTGCGCCACGGTGCACACCTTCGAGAACCACTGGCCCGTGAAGGCGTTTGTCGAGGAACCGGGCGAAGGTCGTGTGCTGGTGGTCGATGGCGAAGGCTCACTCAAGTGCGGCCTGATGGGCGACCGGCTGGCCGAAACGGCGATGCGCAGCGGCTGGGCCGGCGTGGTTATCCTTGGCGCCATCCGCGATTCGAAGGGCATCGACCAGCTCGACTTCGGCGTGAAGGCGCTGGGCACCACCGCACGACGAGCCGACGCGTCGATACCCGGTGACCGTCAGGTGACCCTCACCGTCGCCGGCGCCATCATCCAGCCCAAGGACTGGATCTACGCCGACGAGGACGCAATCCTCGTCAGTCGGACGCCGCTCTCGGCCTGACGTCGACGTGCAGGACCGGCGGGCGCGGGCCGATACTGACAGCATCATGCCGCCCCGCCCACACTCCCGCACACCCGAAGGCCTCCGTGCGCTCGTGCGCGCCGGCGCGCGCCTCGCGCCATCGCCAACTCCTGCGGCGTCGCTCGCCATCTCCGCTGATCGCGTGGCCCGCGGCGCGAACTTCCAGTTGGCTGCCGAGTGGGCGGTCGAGACGTACGGAATGCCCAACTGGCAGCGCGCGCTGAGCGCACTCGGCGTGACGGACCGCCGCGAATGGGAAGGCGAGCCCGTGCCGATCGGCGTCTATCGCTTTGGCGCGTTGCGGCGCGCGGTCCAGGCGCTGGCGCACCAGGCCGATCGCCCCGAGGATGAAGTCGTGGCTCCACTCTACGCCTACATCGCGAGCAGGCAGCTGAGCACGGTGCAGCGCCTCGTGATGCGCGTGACGACGCCGGCCTTCGTCGTCAGCAAGGTGCCCGCACTCTGGCGCGGACTCTTCACGATCGGCGCCGTGCGCATCGAGAAGGCCACGATCGACTCGGCCCGCATGCGTTTTACCGTGCCGGGCTGTCTCGTGGATTGGCTGGCGCCGTTCTGCCTCGGCACCTCCACGCAGGTCGTGGAACTCGCCGGTGGCGGCGGTGCGACCGTGTGGGAAGCGGAGCGCCGCGCGCTCGGCGCCGACACGTGGGACGTGACGTTCACGGTGGATTGGCGCTCGGAACTCGACGCCTGAGGTTCGCTCGATAGTTTCCGCGCGTGGC
>JAYTVE010000221.1:0-6150 GCA_043744185.1 Gemmatimonadota bacterium
ATGGTCGGAGCCCTCTCGACCGTCTTCGGCATGTTCATCAACTCGCGCATCCCCAAGCTCGTGGTGGATGTGGCGTTCGACCCTCGCTACACCAACGGCGACTACGGCATCTTCGTGGACTGTCCGCCCGACAAGGAAAAGGACGCCGAAGGGCTGTTCCGCCAGCACGGTGCGACCGAGGTGCGTCATGCGCGCTAACCTCCTTCGCAATATCGCCGTCGCGGCGCTATTTCCGGTGCTCGCTGCCTGCGACTGGTTCACGACCTTCCGCTACCAGCCCAAGCTGGACACGTGGGAGAACATGGCCATCTCGCCTGACACCAACATCAAGTACTACTGGCCGAAGAAGACCTTCATCGGCCCGAACTGGTCGGTGCGCGAGGACGCCAACACGCCCCTGATCGTGCGCGGCCAGCCGATGTACTCGGTGCCGATCACCGGAACCACCATGCCGTACTTCCAGATATCGAACACGGCCGTCCCAGGCGTGATCGACTCGATCGGCAACGCGATCACCAACCCGCAGGCGCCAACGGATTCGTCGCTGGCGCTCGGTCGCCGCTACTTCCAGGTCAATTGCGCCGTCTGCCACGGTGACGACGGTCAGGGCACCAAGAACATGGTCGTCATGAAGTACGGCCTCGGCATCAACATTGTCGGCGACGGCACCAAGGCTCGCTCTGACGGATACATCTTCGGCATGATCCGCAACGGCCGCGGCCTGATGCCGAGCTACAACCGCATCGAGGAAGCCGAGCGCTGGCATGTCGTGAACTACGTGCGCGGACTGCAGGGCAAGCTCGGTCATGCGGTCGAGCAGGGCCCGGTTGGGTTCCCCGGCCAGACCGGTTCGGCGCTCCCCGGCTATACCACGCTCGGGCCGACCCGGCCCGTGCCGTACTCGAAGCCCGCGCGCGTGACGGGCATGGACGTTCGTGGTGACGAAGCGGCCACCGCGGGCACGAAGAAGGGAGGTGACAAGTGAGCGGCGGACACGGACACGATCACGTGCCATCGCGCCAAGAGTTGGCGGCGATGGCCACGAAGCCTCTCCCGGGCAATCTTCGCACCATCTCGATCGCCCTCGCTGCGGTCGGGTTCGCGATCTTCATCTATGGCGCCGTGACGGGTCAGGATCGCGCGTGGCAGGCATTCCAGTTCAACTGGATGTTCTTCTGGACCATCTCCGCGGCTGGCGTCGCCTTCGCCGCGGTGCAGCGCATCGTGACGGCGCGCTGGTCTCGGTCGGTGGTGCGCATGCTCGAGGGCATGGTGGCCTTCCTGCCCGTGGCTGTCGTGCTGCTGGCGGTCACGCTGTTCTTCGGTCTCGACCACGTCTATCCATGGGCGACTACCCCGCCGCACGGGCACGAAAAGGCGCTCTGGCTGGCCAAGTCGTTCCTGATTCCGCGTGACCTGCTGTTCGCCGGCGGCTTCGCGGCGCTGGCCCTCTGGTTCGTTTACAACTCGGTCCGCCTCGACGTCGCCATCCTGCCCGAATCCGGGCTCGCCTGGGCCAAGGGGCTGCGCGAGAAGATGCGCGCCGGCTTCGGGCACGAACGCCGCGAGCTCCACACGCAGCATTCGATCCAGGGCAAGATCGCGGTCGCGCTCCTCATCGTCTTCGGCTTCGGATCGGTCACGCTTGCGTGGGACCTCTCGATGTCGGCCGACGTGCACTTCCAGTCCACCATGTGGGGCTGGCAGGTGATGATGGGCGGCTGGGTCGTGATGCTGATGGTGTTCTCCGGCCTCGTTCGCTACTTCCGCGACCTCATGGGCGCAGGCGAGATCATTGGAGAGCAGCAGCTCCACGATATCGGAAAGCTCTGCTTCGCCTTCACGGCGTTCTGGGGCTACCTGACGTTCAGCCAGTACCTCGTCATCTGGTACGGCAACTGGGCGGAGGAAACGCACTTCTTCAACCTGCGCCTCTCGGGGCCCTGGATGCCGTTGACGCTTTCGTATGTGGTGCTGATGTTCATCATCCCGTTCTTCGGGTTGATGGGCAAGTATCCGAAGCTCTGGACGCCGACGATGATGTTCTGCGCGTTCTCGAGCGCGCTGGGCCTCTGGATCCACCGCTACATCGAGATCTATCCCTCGATTTACGGCGAGATCGACCATCTGCCGTTCGGTCTCTTCGAGATTGGTCTGTTCGCGGGCTTCCTCGGGCTCTGGGGCTTCTGCTACACAAGCTTCATGGATGCTTTCCCGAAGGTGCGCGTGTTCATGATGACGTCCGAGTACCGGGATGAAGTCCAGATCCCGGTGGACGCCGAAACGATGGAGCCGCTCCCGGCGCACGAGTAGGAGGGGGACGGAGGGCGCAGAGAGAAGCACGGCACAGAGGCACAGAGGTCGCACGGAGGCTCACAGAGGAATCTGGGCCGCTGTTTGTACGAACTGTTGCCGTCGTTGCGTTGTAGGTCCGATCAGAAGCAATGAGAACGCCCCGTCGCCGATCAGGCGCCGGGGCGTCGCGTTTTGGATGCTGCAACTGCGACTGGCCCGAACTGTCTGCCGCCTCACCACCGCCCGAGTCCACCCCGCCACTCCCTCTGTGCCCCTCTGTGCCCCTCTGTGCCTCTGTGGTCTGCTTCTCTCCGTGCCCCCCGTCCCCCTCAAAACTCACCCCAAGGCGAACGAACGCAGCTGCGGCAGCGGCATCGCACCGCTCACACGCGCGACTTCGTGTCCACCCAAGAAGCGCACAACGGTCGGGATGCTCGCAATCTTGAACGCCTGACCGGTCGTCGGCGAGCGATCCGTGTCCAGCTTCACGATCAGTACCTGACCGGAAAGTTCCCGCGCGAGTTCATCCACCGCGGGCGCCATCATCTTGCACGGCCCACACCAGTCGGCATAGAAGTCCACCACCACCGGTACTTCGCTCTCCGCGATCGTTCGCGCGAACGTCGCATCGTCGAGTTTGAGCGGTCGATCCAGTAGCATCGGCTTCTGGCACGCGCCGCACTTGGGGCGGTCGCCGAAACGTGCCGCATCAACACGGTTCCACGACTCGCACCACTGACAGCGGATCGTCACGTGGAGGGCGGCGGGAGCGCTGGTCGTCATGGGGAGCCTTGAATGGGGGTTCTCCTTGTATATTACATCACGTTGGATTCAGGGGCGGTAGCTCAGCTGGGAGAGCACCTGCTTTGCAAGCAGGGGGTCAGGGGTTCGATCCCCCTCCGCTCCACTTCGTAGACCGACCATTCACCGACTGCACCACGCACATGACCGCGACCGTGATGGGCCACCTTCCGCAGGTGGGCGAGCAGGCTCCGGATTTCACGCTTCCGTCCACGTCGGGGGAGAAGGTCACCCTCTCGAATTTTCGCGGCAAGCAGCACGTCTTGCTCGCCTTCTTTCCGATGGCGTTCACGTCTACGTGCACGGCCGAACTCTGCGATTTCTCCGAGGGCTTCGACCAGTTCACGGGCAGTGACGTGACAGTCTTCGGCGTGTCGGTCGACGCTCTGCCGTCGCTCAAGGAATTCAAGCGGAAGGAGAAGCTGAAGGAAGATCTCCTCTCAGACTTCAAGCGCGAAGTCGTCGGGCCGTGGGGTCTCCTATTCGCCGACACCTTCTTCTCGAACCGCGCCTACGTGCTCATCGACAAGACCGGAATCGTGCGCTGGGTTCACGTCGAACCGACGCCCGGAACGAAGCGCGAAAACGCCGAAGTGTTCGCCCAGATCGCCACGCTGGGCTGATCGGACCCGTGGCCGAGCCGGTCGATCGCCTCGCGCTCGACGACACGGCGGCGCTCAATGCGCTGGACGGGACGGCGTTTGCTCCCGCCAGCCCACGGTGGCTGGATGAACCCGGCTACTGGGACGGCGTGCGGGTGGCCGGACGCACCTTTGCACCGGGGTTCGGCATCGCCGTCGTCGATGCGGACGCGCAGGCGATCCCCCTCAAGCTGACCTCGCGACGCGGCACCCCCGCCGAGCTGGTCGCGGAGTACAGACTCGGCAATGGCATGACCGCCACCGAAGTGCGTTCGGTGCACCCCTCCGGCGTCTTCGTTTCCGAGTGGAGGTTCAGGTCGCTCAAGCCCTCCACCGTGCATCTCGTCGCGTGGACGCTCGTGGCAGCCACCGACGTCCTGCCCGAGAGTGTGTCGTTCGATGGTGCGCTCGATTGGATCGTCGCGCGCGGTGGGCCAACCTGCTCACTGGCCGCGCTAGGCGAGACCACGAGTTGGGTCGCCTGTCCGGCGGGGGATCTCGACGTGGCGCCGCGCTGGGACGACTCGCCGTTGCCGCAGCTCTGGGCCGCCGAACGGTTGCCCAGCGCGCGCCGCGCGCCGCAGCGCGCGGCCGAGCGCTGGTGGTGCTTTGCTGTGCATCGCCGGATGCGCGTCACGGATGCTGGGGGGGCCGCGACCTTCGCGTTGCGCATCGTGGACGGGGCCGGCGCGAGTGCGCCGCCTCCTGCCTCTGTTCCGGGCGCGACCCTCGCCGGCGCAAGTCGCTCCGCTTGGAACCACGCCCTCGCCCGGGTGCCGCGCCTCGAATGCAACGATCCGTTCGTCGAAGTGGCGTGGAGTCGACGTTGGGGTGGCCTCTGGCAGCACGCCGAGCGCGCAGCTGGTGTTGCGTCGCTGATCAGCGTGCGCGAGGGTGACACGCAGCCCGTCCGACTGCGCACGATTCCCGCCGTCGTGCGCGAACTTGCCTGGGTCGATCCCGCGCGGGGGCGCGCGCTCATCCTGCACGCGCTCGCGCAGCGCGACCGCGACGGTGCGTTGCCGGACGTGGATGGCGCGCGATCTGGCGCACGCACCGTTCCCACCGATTGGGGCGCCGCCGTGCGCGCCCTCGACGAGATCGCACCGTCTGTCGCGTTCGTGCGCGAGGTGCATCCGCCGCTGGCCGACCATCTCGTCTGGATGCTCGATGCGTGCGAGCAGGCCGTCAATACGCCGGGGGGCGCGGATCGCTCCGTGCTGTGGGGCGTGGCCGCATGGCGCGCCGCCCGGTGGCTCGAGGATCATGCCGACCGCGCCGGCCTGCCGGAGCAGGCGGGGCGGTGGCGCGAGGCCTCGGCGCGCGCAGGCGCGGTGGTCTCGCGGGCGCTGGGCGACGTTCCGGTACTGCGCGGCCCGCATCCCTCGGCCACGCCCTCCGCGCTGCCCTTTGTCGCGCTTGGCACCGATATCCCCACGCGTGAGCAGGCCACGTCCCTCCTGCGCGCCCTCTTCGATCCGTCGCGCTTCTGGACGCCCTATCCGGTGCCTGCGCGCGCGCTCGGTGACACGGACGCGCGCTGGCGCGCCGCCGAAGCGGTGGGTTCGCGCGACGAGCCCGACGCCGCGCGCGTGGTACCGTGGGTCACGTGCGCCATCGTCGACGCGCTCCTCGAGCAGAGTGGCGAGACGCCGCCCCTGCGCGAGGAGATCGCGCACCTGATGCGGCGCTTCGTGCGCATGCACTTCGAGTTTGGCGACCTGCGTCGTCCGGTCAGCGCGGCGGACTTCAACCCGCTCACGGGAGAGCCGAGCGCCGCGCAGGACGCACGCGGCGACCAGCGCAACTGGCTCGGCGACCTGCTCCTGCGACTCGCGGCAGGGGTGCGCCCGCACGTGGGGGGTATCACGATCGATCCGCTGCCGTTCGGTTTCGAGCGACTGAATGTGCGAGGGCTGCACGTGCGGGGCCGGACGCTCGACGTCGTCGTGACGGCGGAATCGGTCACGGTGGTCGCGGACGGTGCGCCCCAGTCGGCGCCACTGGGCACCGCGATCGAGCTACCCGATGCGTCGTAGCGCGTCGTAGCGCGTCGTAGCGCGTTTGGCCGCGCCCTAGCGCGCACTCCCGCGCGTGCGCGCGGCCGGCGGCCACCCGTGGGCCCGCGTCGAGTCCGCGACCACCCGCGCCGCGAGTGCCTGGCCCGCGGCATTCCAGTGATTGTCATCCTTCGCGAAGTAGAGCGTGCAGGGGTTCGCGGCGCTGAACGCCGGCCACAGGTTCACCACCGCTATGCCGGCATCGTGCGCGAGTCGTTCCGTCACGTCGGTGAGTCGCGAGCGGACGTATGTCGGATAGGCCGTGGAGTCTGCGTGTCGCGCATAGCCCGGGCAGATGTCCTCGGGCGCGGGAATGACCACGAGGAGCAGCGGCGTGTTCCTCCGCGCAGCCT
>JAYTVE010000222.1:0-1917 GCA_043744185.1 Gemmatimonadota bacterium
AGCACGCGATGCATCTCGCGCATGCCGAGCACCTTGTCGGGAAAGAACATGAGCCCGAACTGGCACGCCACCGCATCGAAGCTCCCGCTCGCGAACGGCATCGCCGTGGCGTCCACCTCGCGCCAACTGACGCGCAGGTCGGCGCCCAACGCCTGCTGTGCCTGCGCCATCATGCCTGCGCTCAAATCCGTCGCCATCAACGTGGCACCGTCAGGCAGTGCCGCGAGCAGCTGCCGCGTCACGCGTCCAGTTCCGCACGCGATTTCGAGCACGCGCGAACCCGGCGTGAGCGCGAGTCGCGCCGGCAGCTCGCGCGCGTACGGCTCGAAGATGAACGGACCGAGGCAGCGATCGTACACCTCCGGAATCGAGCCGTCGAAGGCGATCGGGGTCTCGCTCATGTGCGAAGCTCTCGGCGCGCCAGGCTGCGAGCGCGCGGTGCGGGGGGTTACGCGCGCTTGAGGGTGAACAGCGTGACCTCGGGACGAGCATTGAAGCGCACCTGCAACGTAAAGCCGACGCCGCGACAGATGTACATGTCGCGCCCGCCGCTCAGGTCGAAGGCCCCCGACGTGTAGCGCTTGTTGGCCACGGGAATCACGGGTGGCGCGACGAAGGGTGGCTTCACCTGCCCCCCATGCGTGTGGCCAGCCAAAACCCAGCCGTGAAATGAGCTCCAGTCTTCGTAGTCCACGCTGTCGGGATTGTGCGAGAGCGCGAGCATCGGCCGCTTGGGGTCGAGCGCCTGCATCACCTCGCGCGGGTTGAACATCCCGGCCCAGACGTCGTCGAATCCCACGATCTGCAGCCCCTCCACCTCGACGAGCTCGTTGCGCAACATCCGGCAGCCCGAGTTGCGCGCCACGGCCACGATGTTCTTCGCGTTGCCGCCGTTGAGCCAACGGAGCCCGTAATCATGATTGCCGAGCACGCCAAGCGTGGCCAGCTTGCCGCGCGGCATCTCGGCGTACACGCGCTCGGCCTGCGCCACCACGCCATCGTAGTACGAGGTCCAATCACCCGTGTGTACCACGATGTCTGGAGCGAGCTGCTTCACGTCGCGAAAGACGCCGCGCACATAGTCGTCGTCCACGAGCTGCCCCACGTGGATGTCGGTCAGCTGCACGAGCGTCTTCCCCTCGAGCGCACTCGGCAGCCCCGCGATCGGCAAGCTCCGGCGCGTCAGCGTCACCCATCGCGGCTCGACCTGCCACGCATACAGCCCCGTGGCGGCCACGGAGCCGAGTACGGCGGCCGTGCCCTTCAGGAACTGGCGGCGGGTGGCGAGATGCATGACTGGAATCGTACCCCGTGGGACCACCGCCAGTTTCGGTTGAACCGTGAGGAATCCCTACTTCTTCGCCAGTTCGTCCCGATACACCACGCCGCCCTTCATCACGAATCCGGGCCGCTCGGTCACCGACACGTCCACGAGCGGATCCCCCGGCACGGCCACCAGGTCTGCGAACTTGCCGACGGCAATCGTGCCGATCCTGTCCTGAAGGCCGAGGATTTCGCTGTTGGTCTTGGTGGCCGACACCAGCGTGCTCATGGGCGAGGCGCCGAGCGAGACACGCCAGCGAAATTCGCGTGCGTTCTGGCCGTGCGGCACCACGGGTACGTCGGTGGCCCAGCCAATGGGAATGCCAGCGGCCAACGCCCGCTTGAAGCCAGCTTCGGCCGTGGCGCGAATGCGGCGCATGCGTTCGAGCTCGCTGGCGGGAATCGCCGCCGAGTCGCCCTGATCGAGCATGGCGAAGCCCACGCCGATCGTCGGCACGTAGTACGTCTTGTAGCCGCCGGCCTTGATCATCTCGATCGCTTCGTCGTCGAGCCCGGAGCCGTGGTCGATGGTGCGCACGCCGGCGCGAATGGCCGCCTTGATCCCCTCGGTGCCGTGCGCATGCGCGGCCACTT
>JAYTVE010000223.1:0-6149 GCA_043744185.1 Gemmatimonadota bacterium
CCCGTGCTCCCGCGAGGCTCGGTATTGCTCGCCTCGACGGGCGTGCTGCTGCTCGCGCTTGGCATTGCCACCAGGCGGCAGGTGCGGCGATGATCAGGCCTCCGTCACGGACGCTGCTCCTCGCCATCGGAATCGGGGCGGTGGCCATCGGGCTCATCGCCACGGCGATCGCGTCGACTTACGAACCCAGTGCCGCCGGCACCACGGACGTAGCGCGACTGCGCGAGGAGCGGAGCCGCGCGACCGAGCGCATCGGCGCGATCGAGGAAGCCTCGCTGCTGCGCCAGCGCGCCGACTCGCTCGCGGGCGTCCTCGCGCAGCAGCAATGGGCAGGCGACTCGTTGCTCGTGCTGGCCGACACGATGATCCCGGCGTGGCGCCGGGACGGCGACACGCGACTCGTCCGTCGGGCATGGTCGGCGCTGCATCCGCGACGCGACGGTCTGCGCGTCGTGGTGGCGTTCGTTCGCGACACCGGCGTTCCTGGAGTGCGCGCGCGACTTCCGATGTTCGAGCGCGCCCAAGGCCAGGTGCTTCCAACCATGCTCGACGGCCGCACCTGTCTCGTCGTGCAGCAGCGCTCGCGCATCCTGATGTCGCCCAGCATGCGCAAGTCGCTCGAGACGGCGCTCGGCGATCGATCCGATTCGGGCAATATCGATCTCTGGGCGGCCGCTCGCGACGCATCACTGGGCGCCTGTGGTTGGATTGCAGCGTACGGACTTCCGGGCAGCGGCATGCGCGCGTGGCTCGACAGCACGGGATGGCGAGCGGCAACGATGGCGCGCTTCGTGGATGACGAGTTGACCCGAAGGCCGTGGAGACAGGAGTACGCGGCTGCCGAGGGCCTGAGCGCCATGGTGAACGCCGCGTTCGCTGGGGAGACGCAGATTCCGCTTCGGGGATGTGCCGCCGGCAATGCGACGGCCTGTTCAGTCGTCCTGCAGCAAGCGGATCTCTCGCCCGCACTGCCTGGGCGACGCGAGGGGCTGTTCGTCCCCAGCCAGCGGTCGGAGGCACTGGGGGGAAGCACGTCCGTGGCCGTCGATCCGCGCGTGCGCTTCCTTGACGACCTGCGCCGCGACATCGGCCACGAGCGCATGCGCGCATTGTGGACCGACGCGCGCGCCTTCCCCGAGGCGTTCGCCGCGAACGTCGGAGAGTCGCTTCCGTCCTGGACCGCCCGCTGGATGGCGCGCTCGATCCTCGACAGCGACCGGCAAGCCGGCCCGCGACCATCATTGCGATCGCTCTTGCCGTCGCTGCTGCTGATCGGGCTCCTGTTTGCCGCGAGCGTACGGCGCATCAACCGCCAGGTCATCGGCGGCGGCCGGTAATCGCGCGCCGTTACCGGTTGGCCGAGAGTTCCTGCGCGCGCATCCTCAGTCGCTGCGTGGCACCACTCACGACCTCGGCAAAGCCCTCGCTTCCCGGCACGCCGTCGCTCTGCAGCCGCAGGCGCAACGCGCGCACGGACTCTGCGCTCTGTCGCATCGCGTGCAGCAACTCGTCTCGACGCAGACCGAGCTCCGTCATCTTCTCGTCGTGCTCGCTCATTGGCTGCGTCAGCCCCGCGGTCATCGCGCGGAAGTCGCCCGTGGTCACGCGGTGCAGCCCGCCGCGCCCTGCAGAATTGCGCCCCGCCGACCCACGCCCGTAGCTGCCGCGCTTGGCCGACGAGTTGCGCCCCTGCAGGTTGATCAGCTCCGCATCAATCTTCCACACCTGCTCCGCCACCGCATCCGCCTCGTGGATCGCATCGTCCACCGAGCGCCGATAGTCGGGGGCGCGCTCCAGGTCCGACCGCACCGTGCGCAGGAGCAGCGCCACGATGATGCGCCGGTCCGTCTGCATCGCCTCGAGATGTCCCACGGCCGGATCATCCAACACCGGCGTGTCGCCCGTGTCGGCGCCGTACATCGAGAGGTCGCCTTCACCCGAACGCCGCCCCGTGTGCGGCTGCGGCGCCACGAGTCCCGCGAGTTCGCGCCAGCCGAAGCCGCGCAGCCACGCCTTGGCGTAGAGGCTCGACAGGTGCACGGCACCCGCAGCGAGCGCACCAAGTGACAGCATCACGCGTCCCGTCGCCATGAACTCCACCACGGCGAGCAGCACGAACCCGCCGCCCCACGCGCCGAGCACGCGCCCCAGCTTGCGACGCCACCACGCCAGCCGCTGCAGGCTGCGGCGCCCGCCGGGCGGCTCGCCCGGCAGCGTCGGCAACCCCTCCATCGGCGTCGCGAGTGCAGTTTCCACCAAGGCGAGCGTCACCGCGCTCGAGCGACGCACGCTCGACCGGCGATGCACCAGCCGCGGTGCCATCACGGTGGTGAGCGCCTGCTCGAATTCGGCCGCGCTCGCCCAACGACCCTCCGCGTCCTTGGCCAGACAGCGCATGATCGCCTCCGCCAGCGCCACGGGCACTTCCGGCCGGCGCCAACTGAGCGGCGTCGGCTCCTCACCCAGCACCTTGGCCACGAGCATCGGAACCGCCTTGGCCTCGAAGGGCAGCACGCCGCTGAGCATGCGGTAGCCCATGACGCCGAGCGACCACAAGTCCGAGCGCGCTTCCACCGGCGCATCGCCGGCGAGTTGCTCGGGCGACATGTAGTGCGGCGTGCCCACCACCATGCCGTTGGTGGTGAGGCCCGTGTCCTCCATCGCCAACGACTTGACCAAGCCGAAGTCGGTGAGAATCGCGGTGCGCGCCGCGCCGTCGAGCAGCACGTTGTCGGGCTTGATGTCGCGATGCACGAGGCCGTGCAGATGTGCCGCGTCGAGCGCCTTGGCACACTCCGACAGGATGCGCTGCGACTCGGCGATGTCGAGCTTCCCCGTGCGATCGATCAACCCGCGCAGCGACTCGCCGTGAATACGCGGCATGGTGAACCAGGTAATGCCACCGGCCTCGCCGATGTCGTGCACATGGATGATGTGCGGGTGCCGGAGCTTGGCCACCGATTCGGCTTCCCGACGGAATCGCTCGCGTGCGAGCGGCGCATCGAGGTCAGGCCGGAGCACCTTGACCGCAATGTCGCGTCCGAGCCGCAGGTCCTTCACCCCAAAGACAATCGCGCAGCCGCCGCGGCCGAGGAGATCCTCGACTGCGAAGCCGTCGCCGAGGACGGCGGACAGCCGTTCGCGAAGGGCGATGTCGTCCATGAAAAGGCGAGAGTGAGGAGCCGAATAGGGCGCAGTTCGTGATCGTGACGTGGCTCACAGGCCCTGCCCGAAACATGGGGGATTCACCGGCTAAGTCCAGCGATACGGGGCATTTGCCCCATATCGTCCACGACATTTCGACCGAACTTCGTCGAGGAGCTCTGGCGCTGACGCAATCTTGACGTCTATTCCGTATACACGCTGTCATGAAACGTCGCCCGCCACCACAGTCCGTGATCGAACTTCGGTGCCTCGCCTGCGGGGCCCTCCAACCGTCCGACTTCGCCGCCAGCACCTGCCCCGCCCCCGTCCACGGCGACGAGCGCGGCATCTTGGACGTGCGCTACGACTACGAACGCGCCAAGCGCGACTGGCCCGAGACCGGCGCCCTCGGCCTCGGCATCTGGCGCTGGCAGGCCTTGCTCCCCGTCCAGAAGCCGCTCGTGCCGTTGCTGCCAGTGGGCGACACGCCGCTCGTGGCCGCTCCCCGTCTCGCCGCTCGCCTCGGCCTCAAGGAGCTCTGGCTCAAGGACGACACGCGCAACCCGACGCGCTCCTTCAAGGATCGCGCGACCGCCATTGCCATGGCGATTGCGCTCGAGCGGCACTCGCGTGCGGTGGCCTGCGCGAGTGCGGGCAACGCGGCTATCTCGCTGGCGGGCTTCGCGTCCAACGCCGGCATTCCGTGCGAGGTCTTCGTGCCCTCGTACGCGTCGCCCGAGCGGCTCATGTGGCTCGAGCACTTCGGGGCACGCGTGCACGTGAGCACCGGCAACTACGACCAGGCATTTGCCGAGTGCGAGGCAGGGGTGGCCATGCACGGGTGGTACAATCGCAATTGCGCATACAACCCGTACCTGGTCGAGGGCAAGAAGACGGTCTCATTCGAGATCGGTGCGCAGTTCGGCTACGCCATGCCCGACGCGGTCATCTGCGCGGTGGGCGATGGCTGCACCTTGGGCGCGATCGGCAAGGGCTTTCGCGAGCTGCGCGCGATGGGAATCGCGCAGACCATCCCGCAGCTCATCGGCGTGCAGGCGGAGAAGGTCTCGCCGCTGGTGGCGCGGCAGCGCGGCGAGGAGTGGGTCGACTCCGGCGCCTTGACGACGGCAGCCAGCATCGCGGTGCGGAAGCCACGCAACGCGGTGCGTCTGTTGAACGAAGTGCGAGAGAGTCGCGGCACGCTCCTGGCCGTGAGCGAGGCGGCCATGGCCGTCGCGCAACGCGCCTACTCGCGCGAAGCCGGCGTTGTGGTGGAAACGTCGACGGCGGCGACACTCGCCGGGCTCGAGTCGCTCTGCGGTGACGGGCAACTCAAGGGCGCGCGCGTGGTGGCCGTGCTCACGGGTGGCCGCGCGGACTAGTCGTCGTGCAGCATCCGCACCGGCGGCGTGTCGAGGTCGTCCATCTGCCCCGACTTGGCCGACCACACGTAGGCGGCTACGGCGCCACCCACCAGCAACGTGGCCAAGGGCACGACGATGAAGAGAACGCTCATGCGGCCACCTCGGTGGTCACGAGAAGATGCCGCGCAGCCGCCGTTGAGGTCGGCGTCACGCGCGAGTCGAACGTGCGGCCGAGCCAACTGCCGAGCACCACGGTCAACGAACTGGTCGGCATCATGATCGCGGCAATCAGCGGCGAGATCACGCCCATGATCGCGAGGCTCACGCCCAACGCGTTGTAGCCGAGCGCGAACAGCATGTTGCGGCGGATCACGCCCATCGTGCGCGCGGCGCCGTCCGCCATGGCGACCAGCGAGCCCAACCCCGGCGTGGTCAGGTAGGCATCGGCCGTGGCGAGACACGCTTCCGCGCCGCCGTGCACGCCAATTCCCACGTCAGCGGCCGCAATGGCCGCCGCATCGTTCACGCCATCACCCACCATCACGACCGGTCGCGCCGCGTGCCCGTGCGCATCGCGCGTACGCGCCAGCAAGGCTCGCACCGTGGCCAGCTTGCCCTCGGGCGTGGCCGCCCCCTGCACCTGGTCCGCCGCGATGCCCACCATCGCCGCGACCGCATGCGCCACGCGCGGGTCGTCGCCCGAACACATGCGCACCTCCCAGCCGCGCGCCACGAGCGCCGCAATCGACGAAGCCGCGTCGGCGCGCACCTTGTCGCCCATGCCCGCCACCGCCACCACGGCGCCGTCCATCGCCACCAGCACCGGCGTCAGCGTCGGATCGTCCAACCGCGCCAGCATCGCATCGGCCCCGGTCGCGCGCAGCCCCACGAACGTCGGGCTGCCAAGCACGACATGGTGACCGTTCACCACCCCCTGAATGCCGCCGCCCGTCACGTGCTCGCAGTGCGTGGCTTCCGGAACGTCGGCATCAGGCCACGCCCTCCGGAATCCGTCGGCAATCGGATGGCTTGAGCCCGCCTCGAGCGCCAGCACCGCCGAGCGTGCGCACGGCGCACCGTGCCACTGCACGAGCGCGGTGCGCCCCTCGGTGATCGTCCCCGTCTTGTCGAGCACCATGATACCGGGCTTGGCCAGCAGCTCGAGCGCATCACCGCCCTTGATGTAGATGCCAGCGCGCGCCGCGCGTCCGATGGCCATCGTCACCGCGAGCGGCGTCGCGAGCGCCAGCGCGCACGGGCACGTCACCACGAGCAGCGCGATGGCGTTGTCCCACGCCGCCGAGGCGTCGCGCGGTAGCCAGAGCACGAAGGTGCCCGCAGCGAGTGCAAGCACCACGGCCACGAAGATTCCGGCTATCCGGTTGGCGAACGCGATTACCGGCGCACGTCGACTCGCGCTCTCCTCGACGTCGCGGAGAATGCGCGCCAGTCGGCTCGATTCCCCCGACTCGTCCACGCGCACCACCACCGGCGCACTGACGTTGAGCGTGCCCGCGAACACCGCATCGCCTTCACGCACCGACGCGGGACGCGACTCGCCCGTGAGCAGCGCCGCGTTCACCGCCGAGGACCCTTCCGCAATCGCGCCATCTGCCGGGAAGCTCTCGCCTGCACGCACCA
>JAYTVE010000224.1:0-1916 GCA_043744185.1 Gemmatimonadota bacterium
ATCCCCCGCTCAAGATCGTCCACTCCGAGAATGACGTGATCGATGCCGACGGCGGGCATTGTCGTCGCGCGTCCTTGGGCGACAGCCGGTGCGGGCGCGAGCCACAGGAGCAGCGCAGCCGCAGCCGTGCCGCGCAGGGAGAGCGCCGTGACCGCCGCGCCACCCCATTCCAGCGCCACGAAGATCGCCAGCGGTGCGGGCAGCGCACCACTCAGCACCAGTACGAGCACGACCGCGCCGATGATGGCGCGCACCGCAATGCTGGCGCGGGCGAAGCGCGGTTGCGGATCGTTGGCCATGAGGAGGTAGAAGCTTCCGATGGCCAGCACGCCGACTCCGAAGGCGCGCGCCCAGAAGTCCGCGGGCGCCGCCAGCCCCAGAAGCGAGGCGACGCGCGCCGGCACGACGATGGTCGCGATGCCGAGCGCCGAGAGGAGCGTGCCGGGGAGCTGCAGGGAGCGGGCAGTAGAAGGCATGGGACAATCTGCGACGGTGAGAGGCTCGCGCGCGATGGTATCCCGGCCGCGGCGGCGACTACGCGGAGTAGCGGAGCACGGCGACGAAGTGGCAGGCGGTGCCCGCCATGACGAACAGGTGCCAGACGAAATGCGTGTACTTCGACCGCTTCATGGCGTAGAACGGCACGCCGGCGGTGTAAAGCAACCCGCCGGCGGCAATCCACCACACTCCCTCGTGCGGCACCTGCTCCCAGAACGGTCGCGCAAACGCGACGGCAAGCCAGCCCATCAGCAGGTATGCCGCATTCGACAAGCCGACGCTGGAGAGTCGACCGCTCAGCTTGAGCACCACTCCCACCGTGGCGATCCCCCACGCCATGCCGAACATCGTCCAGCCCCAGTTCGGGCGCATCGCGCCGAGCGCGAACGGCGTATACGTGCCTGCGATGAGGACGAAGATCGCGGCGTGGTCGAGCTTCTTGAAGAACTGCTTGGCCTTGTCGTCGCGCAGCGAGTGGTACACGGTGCTCGTGGTGTAGAGCAGTACCAGCGAGAGGGCGTAGATGACGGCCCCGATGACCGCCCAGCGGTCACGGCCGGTGGCCGCGATGACGAGAAACGGGGCAGCCGCGAGCACCGCCACGAGGCCAGCGCCGTGGCTGATCGCGTGCGAGAGTTCCTCGCCGATCGTGTAGGGGCGGTGCTCGACCTTCGACATGTGCCAAAAGCTATCACCCAAAGCCGCGCGTTGCATGGCGCGGGGTCCAATCGCATTGTTGTGGATGCGTGGCGCGCCAGCGTTCGGGCGCGCTCGTGCGTGTAGCGCGTAACCCCTGCCGATTCCGTCCATGCTCAACGTGCGCCTTGCTGTCCTGCTGGCTGCCCCCGCGGTAGCCCTCGCGCTCTCTCCTGCCGCCACGCGAAGGCCGGTGGATGCGACGCTCGCGCCCTTCGCGCCCTCGCTCACGGCCGACTCGGTGCTGCTCGCCGGCTTCAAGTGGCGCAACCTCGGCCCCGACCGCGGCGGGCGTTCGATCGCGGTGAGCGGTGTGAAGGGGCGCCGGAACGAGGCCTACTTTGGCGCCGTCGGCGGCGGGCTCTGGAAGACCACGGATGGTGGCGACAACTGGGCGCCGGTGACCGACGGCAAGATCACCGCCGCCTCGGTGGGTGCGGTGGCAGTGAGCGAAACCAACCCTGACATCGTCTTCATCGGCACGGGTGAGACCTGCATTCGCGGCAACATCATGCCCGGCGATGGCGTCTACAAGAGCACCGATGCGGGCAAGACGTGGACCAACGTCGGGTTCCGCGAAAGCCACGGCATTGCCAAGATCCGCATCCACCCGACCAATCCCGACATCATCTGGGTCGCGGCCTTCGGCAAGTTCAGCGTGCCGAGCACGGAGCGCGGCGTGTACAAGAGCACCGACGGCGGCAAGAGCTGGCGCAAGGTGC
>JAYTVE010000225.1:0-23554 GCA_043744185.1 Gemmatimonadota bacterium
CCCCGAGGCGCTGCGCGCACTGCGCGCGGAATTCCTCCGTGATGTCGCGGCGCTCCGACTGCTCGTGCATGTGGTAGATCTTGAGCTCCATGATGCTGAGCTTGTCGGCGAGCCATCCCACCGTTTCGGCCATACTACTTCGCGCTCTGCGCGGCGCGGATCGCGGCGAGCACCTGGGCGTCAATCTGTTCGATCAGGTCGTTGCGGCGCTGGTTGAGCTTGTCCACCGCTCGCTTCGCGGCGGCCACCTGATGATCATCGTCCACGCGCGCCTTGTCCTCCTCGTGCCAGAGTTCGATGTTCGTCTGCGCGAGTTGCGCGATGAGTTGGCCGATCATGGGTGTCGGGGCGGTGGGAGCTAGCGAACGATCAGGGTGCCCTTCATGCGCGGATGCACTTCGCAGTGGTAGCGGAGGCGTCCCTTCTTCCGGAAGGTCCAGCGGAATTTCGAGCCCGGGCTGATGTCGCCGGAGTCGAACTCGACGGTGTCCATCGTGACGGAGTGCGGCTCGTCGTCGGCGTTGCTCCAGACGACGGTGTCACCGGCGGCGATGGTGAGTGAATCGGGGCGATAGCGCTTGCCTCTCATGTCGATGACATGTTGGCGACCGGGCGCGGCTGCGCGCGAGGCAGACGCCCCGCACAAGGACGCCACGAGAACGAGAGCGCCGGCAACGGCGATACGGAGGTGCAAGGACGCATTCATCCGTCCCAAAGTTCGTGCTGCGGGAGCCGGGGCGCCACCCGCTCACGGATGAGCCGCACCACGGTGTCGAGGGAGGCCGGGGAGGCGACCACGTCGTAATCGCGTACATCCACGTGCAGCACGGGGCAGCGGCGGAAGGAGGCGATCCAGCGTTCGTAGCGTGCGTGCAGCTCCTGCCAGTAGTCGGCCGGTGTGTCGCGCTCCTTGTCGCGACCGCGCCGTGCGATGCGGGCGAGGATCTCGTCGAGCGGGGCGTGGAGGTAGACGAGGAGGGCCGGCGCGCGCGCGGCGGGCGAGTAGAGCAGTTCGCCGTACAGCCGCTCGTAGAGGTCGAACTCCTCGGCCGTCATCTGGCCGCGATCGTACGCGCCGCGTGCGAAGATCTCCGCGTCTTCGTACCAGGTGCGATCGAGCACCCAACTGCCACCGCGGGCGCGCATGCGGCGAAGCGCAGCAAAGCGGGTGGCGAGGAAGTGCAGCTGGAGCGGCAGCGCGTAGCGGCGCATCCCGTCGGGGTCGCCGTAATACGCGGCGAGCCACGGGTTGTCGTCGTCGACCGATTCCTGCGCCTGCTGGAGGCCGAAGCGGGCGGCGAGCGCGCTCGTGAGCGTGCTCTTGCCCGTGCCCACCATGCCCGCGATCGCGAGAAGCATGGCCGAAAACTACGACGATCAGTCGTGCGTCGTGGTGCTCAGTTCGTCGTCGGCGCGGGGCACCCAGAGGGTGTACGTGGCCTCGCGCCCCTCGATGGCTTCGCCCCACAGGTAGCCACCCGACTGCGCGGCGAGTGCGCTCACCGACGCCAGGGCGAGGCCCGTGTCATCGCGCCGACGACCAGCGCCGGCCACGGGGGCAGTGGTGCGGCGCGCGCTCACGGTGAGCGCGACGTAGCGTCCCGGCGGCGCCACGGAGCGCACGGGATCGGCTGGGGTGTGGACGATCTCGTCAGTGCGAATCGTCATGATACCGCCCGTGGGCAGCGCGTCGCGCACGACGATGGCAAGCGTGAGCAACGTCTGCTCGAGCGGGGCCCGATCAATTGGAACGAGGGGCAGAACGGGAGCGAGGTCGTACTCGAGCGTGATGGCCGGCGTGAGGACGCGTGCGAGCAGATCCTCGACGCCACGCGCCGACGCGTTCAGATCTGATGCGCGCGGGGCGTCGAAGGCGCGGCGCGCGTATCCCAGCAACTGCTTCACGAGGCCTGACGAGCGTTCGGTGGCCGAGCGAATGGCCTCGACGTCGCCGCGCTCAGCGCTGCCTTCGGTGAAGCGTTCGAGCAGGTGCTCGGACGTGGCGAGCGTGGCGGCGAGGAGGTTCTGGAAATCGTGCGCGACGCCGGAGGCGAGACGGCCGACCGCTTCGTAGCGACGGGCCTGCGACTCGATGGCGCGGAGGTGCAGCGGGCTGGCGAGCTCGCGCGCCACGACGGTCCAACCACTCAGCGTGCCGGCGGGGAGGCGCTGCGCGATGAGGGTCAGCGAAACCGGGCAATCGTCCCCGTTGGCGCGGCGGATGACAACGTCGCCGGTCCAGCTGCCAAGTTCGGCGGCGTGCTCGCGGGCCGTGGCAAAGACGGCGTGCGCTTCATGCGCCAGGGCGTCGTCGATGGTACGCCCCTCGAGTGGGGTGTCGGGTGGGAGGGCGAGGAGCGCCCGCGCGGCCGTGTTGCCCGTGAGTAGGGCGCCGCTGGCGTCGGCGGTGAGGATGGCTTCGGTGACGTGGTCGAGCGCGCCCTGCACCTGGGCATTGTCGCGGCGCATGATCGCGGCCGCGGCCGGTGGCGTGCGACGGCGCGGTGCAACCGAGAGGCTCAGGGGGACGCCGGGGGGCGTGGTACCGTGCGCCGGCTTCCGCGAACCTTGTTCGGCGTTTGGGCGCTCGGTAGCTTGCCCTTGTTCCTGTTGATGGCGCGGTAGCCAAGTGGTAAGGCAGCGGTCTGCAAAACCGCTATTCGCCGGTTCGATTCCGGCCCGCGCCTCTTCCGATCCTGCGGTGAAGCTGCCGCCGGTGACCAGCCGAAACGCCCCGGTGCCCTGCGCGCCGGGGTGTTCGTTTTCCACGGGAGTGGAAAGCGGCCCTGAGACGGATGCGCGCCGATGCTTTCCGCTCTTGCGGGGACGCGGCACCTCGGCCGCATCGTCGCGGCCGTGGTCGGTGGGATCGAGCACGTGGAACACTCGCGGGGGCGGGGGGCCTGCGGACCCTCAAGAGTTACCGGGTCCGTATGGCGGACGTGGTGAGCGAGGTCACGTTAAGAGTCCAAAGTGCGTTTCCCCGCCAATGGCGTGATAGCCAAGCGTCTCCCCTCGAGTCGCACTTGACGACGGTCGCTTTGCGGCGTGCGGTCAGCGCCGCGGACCCAGCAGGAGCCACCCGGCGTAGCCGAGCCCCATGATGGTGATGATCACGCGCACGGCGCCCTGCGGCACGCGTTGCGCGAGACGCGCAGCGATGTAGCCGCCGGCAGCGGCCGAGAGTCCAAGCGCGACCACTAGCGTCCAATCCACCACACCACCAATCGCGAAGGTGGCAATCGCGACGCCATTGAAGCAGGTCGCCGCCCAGTTCTTGAGGCCATTCATCTGGTGGATGTTCGTGAGCCCCATGAAGCCGAGGACTCCGAGCATGAGGATGCCAGCGCCAGCGCCGAAGTATCCACCGTAGACGGCGATGAAGAACTGCACGACGAGAAAGGTCGTGGAGGGAAGCGCGAGCGAGCCGTCCGCATGCTCGACTTCGGCGTGCTTGACGATGTGGCCTTCCCTGGTGAGCCAGCCAACGAGCGGCTTCTGCGCGGCGAAGATGAGCGTGGCCGAAAGCACGAGCCACGGTACGAGCGCCTTGAAGCGCGTTTCGGGGGTGGCGAGCAGGAGCAGTGCGCCGCCGAGGCCGCCGAGGAAGGAGGGAATGGCGAAGCGATACGCCCACGCGCGCGCCCCCGCGAGTTCGTCGCGGTAGCCCCACATGCTCGCGATCGTGCCGGGCCAGAGCGTGACAGTGCTCGTGGCGTTGGCGATGATGGGAGGAACGCCGAGGCCGACGAGCGCCGGAAAGACCAGCAGCATACCGCCGCCGGCAATCGCGTTGGCCATGCCGGCGAGAACGGCGAGCGCGCAGGTGACCGCGAGCTGTGCGACGGTGAGGTGTGGAGTCACGACACGGAATGATATGGGGCGGTGCCGCGAGAAGCGCCCGAGGCGACACCCCCTGTCTCGTTGTGACGGATGCGCGCGGTTCGCCGGCGCGCTCACCGGCGCGTAGTTTCGCCGCATGACTTCCGCGACTCGCACGATCCTTCACGTCGCGCTCGGCCTGCTGACGCTCCCGCACGCGCTTGCGGCGCAGCGCGATGCCGCCGCGCGTCCCACGGTGCTGATCATCGGCACCGGAGGGACAATCTCAGGTGTGCAGGACGCACCTGGCACGCTCGGTGCGTATCGCGCCGGTACGCTGACGGCGGAACAGATCGTCGCCTCGGTGCCGACGCTCGCGAACTTCGCGCACATCGAGACCGAGCAATTCTCGAACGTGGCGAGCACGATGATCACGCCGGACCAGTGGGTGGCGCTCGCACGGCGCATTGACGGCCTGCTGCGCAACCGGCGCGACCTCGTGGGGGTGGTGGTCACGCACGGCACAGACCGGCTCGAGGAGACCGCGTTCTTCCTGTACCTGACCATCCGCTCGGAGAAGCCGGTCGTGGTCGTGGGCGCGCAGCGGCCGGCGACGGGGATCAGTCCCGATGGGCCGATCAACCTCCTGAGCGCGGTGCGCGCGGCGGCGGCGCCACAGTCGGTGGGCAAGGGAGTGCTGGTAGTGATGGACGATCGCATTCTCTCGGCGCGCGAGGCGCGCAAGCTGTATCCGCGTGCGGGCGGGTTCAGCAGCGGCGAGATGGGCATGCTGGGTGTTGTCGCCAGCGGAGGCCCGACCTACTTCTTCGCGCCGACGCGTCGGCGTGGCAGCGCCAGCGAGTTCGACCTTGATGGCGTGACCGCGCTGCCGACCGTGGAGCTGACCTTCGCCTATCCCGGGGGCACGGGGCCGAGCAGCGAGCGCGTGAGCGCGGGCGTGGTGGTGAGCGCCACCGGACTCACATGCGCGGAGTCGGGGGCGTTCCAGAAGCTGGCGCGCGCGGGCACGGTGGTGGTGCAGGCCTTTCCGAGTGGCGAGCACGTGGATGGCGGGGATCGCGAGCCGGAGCCGGTGCGGTTACGCGCAGATGCGGACAGTGCGCCGATGTTCATTCGGCGCATGTGTCCCGGGCTCGACAGTGCCTTCGTGGCGGCGGCGCCGTGGATCCCGCCCATCAGCGTACAGCACCTGACGCCGGCGAAGGCGCGGATCCTGCTGATGCTCGCGCTGACGCGGACGCATGACCTGCGCGAGATCCAACGGATATTCGATACGTACTGAACGAGACCGCCCGTTGCCGAGTGTTCCGGCAACGGGCGGTCGCTTTCACGGGCAGATCCCTCGAGGGCGGGCCACGTGACGGCCCTTCGCCCGAGGCGGCGACCGCGGCGCGATAGCCGCGATCGCTACGGCTCCTCGCCCTCGTCGTTCATGTCGTCGGTGCCGAACGTTGGCGCAGCACCCGTGATGTCGCCGATGCGTTCGACGCGCAGCATCTGCACCTGAACTTCGCTGCCCAGCTTGAAGACGACCTTGTAGTCGCCCGACTTGACCATCGGGGCGAAGCCGCGACGGCCGCCACCGAGGAGGCCACCGAAGCCGCCACCACCGCCACCACCGCCGAGTGAGCGCAGCGCGTCCTGCAGGGGACCAAGCGCCTCGAACATCGCGTTTGCTCCGCCACCCTCACCCTGCGCGCCTTCGCCAGCCGCACCACCACCTGGCGGACCGCCCGGCAAGCCACCGGGGCCACCAGCACGCGGCACCGGCCCTTCACCCGGACGCGCGTTCGCAGCGCCGCCACCGGGGCCGCCGCGGCCACCACCACCACCGCCGAACGCGGCGGCCATCTGCTCCATCGCGGCAGGATTGGTGAGCATGTTGCGCGCCCGATCGAGCATCGCCTTGTCCATCGTCCCGGCCTTCTCCACCGAGTCGAGGATGGCGATCAGCTTGCGCTGACGCACAATCGAGTCGCGCACGCCAGCGGGGGAGAGCGGCTTGGGTGTGGCCGCCTTGCCGCGGAAGTCCCATGTGACCTTGTGCAGTCCGGTTGCGCCCGGACCCGGGAGCGTGCGGATCGTGTCGCCGCTCGCGTCCACGATCTTGATGCTGGCGCGCGTCGACGCGACACCGTCGGTGACGCGATACCACAGATCAGCGCCGTAACCGCCGCCATTGCCCTGGAAGAGCTTGTGGCCCTCACCGCCGCCACCACCGCCCATCTGCGTGCCGATGAGGGGCTGGCCGTACTGGAACGCCGTGGCCGGCGCGAAGAAGTGCACCTTCGCATCAGCGACGGTCTTGGTGAGCTGCTCGAGCGGCGCGATGTCCACGATCCAGATGGCGCGCCCGTGCGTGCCGGCAATCAGCTCGTGATCGCGCGGATGGATGCGCAGGTCGTTGACGGGCACGCTGGGGAGCCCCGTCATGAAGCGCTGCCAGCTCATGCCGCGATCGACCGACACGTACGCGCCTACGTCGGTGCCCACGAAGAGCAGGTCGCGGTTGTGCATGTCCTCGCGGATCACGTACACGAAATCCGGCCCGCCGGTGGGCAGGTTGTTGGCGATCGAACGGAACGTCTTGCCCCAGTCGTTGGACACGTACACGTAGGGCGCGAAGTCACCGTTGCGGTGATTGTCGAAGGCGACGTAGACGGTGGCCGAGTCGTGCGCGGACGCCTCGATGCGGCTCACGTAGGTGTTCTTGGGGACGCCGGGGAAGCGGTTGCTGACATCTTCCCAGCTGCCACCGTCCGACTTGGTGAGCCAGACGCGACCATCATCGGTGCCCGCCCAGAGGATGCCGGGACGCACGGGCGACTCGGCGAGCGACACGATCGTGCTGTACGTCTCCGCGCCCGTGACGTCGGGGGTGATGCCGCCCGTGGTCTTGGTGCTCACGCGGATGCGCATCGTGTCACGCGTCGTGAGGTCGGGCGAGATTGGATAGAGGTTGTCGCCGTGCTGCGTGCTCTTGAGCACGCGATTGGCGCCGACGTAGAGCGTGGCGGCCGCGTGCGGCGAGATGAAGTACGGCGTGTTCCAGTTGAAGCGGAGGTCCAAGTCGATCGAGTCCTGCCTCTGGCGCGCACGCAGCTCGGCGACGCGCTTCTTGACCGCCGGAGATTCCGGCTGTGCCGTGTCGCCGCGCTCGACGATGATCGAGTCTTCCACGTCGGTGTAGCGGCCGCGATACGACGGCTTGACCAGCGACGTGCGTTCGCCGGTGGCGTAGTTGACGCGACCGATGTTGCCACCCTGCGAGGTGGAGTAGAGGATGTTCGCGTCGGTGGGGTCCTGCGCCGTGCCGAAGCCGTCGCCGCCGCCGATGTTGAACCAGAACATGTTGGTGATGCCGCCGCGACGCTTGCTCACCGCGCACCACGAGCCGTTGTCCTGCAGGCCGCCGCAGACGCGATAGGGGATCTGCATGTCGAACGAGACGTTGTAGAACTGGCCGATGGCGAAGGTATTAATCAGGTCGTAGCTGCCGCCCTTGTCCCACGTCTGGCCGATACCGCCGTCGTTGCCGACGATGAAGTGCTCGGGATCGTTGGGGTCGATCCACATGGCGTGATGATCGACGTGGATGCCCTGCGTGGCGTTGCGCGCCGTCTTGCCGCCATCATCGGAGAACTTGACCGGCGTGCTCGACCAGTAGACGCGATCCGGGTTCTTCGGATCGACGCGCACCTGGTTGTAGTAGAAGGGGCGCACGTTCTCGCCGTTGGTCTTCTCCCACGACTTGCCGCCGTCCTGGCTGCGATAAAGACCGCTCGGCCGCGTCTGCGCCTTCTGCCCCTTGGTGGCATTGGGCATCGTGTCGGCCTCGACCATCGTGTACATGACGTCGGGCTTCGATAGCGAGATCGCGATGTTGATGCGTCCCTTGTTTTGCGTGGGGAAGCCGTTGCCCTCGACCTTGGTCCAGGTGGCGCCGGCATCGGTGCTCTTCCAGAGTGCGGAGCCCGGGCCACCGGACTGGAGGAAGTAGGGGCCGCGCACGCGCTCGTAGCTCGAGGCCCAGACGACGTTCGGGTCGCGCGGATCGAGCGCGACATCGACAAAGCCCGCCTTGTCGCTGATGAACTTGACGAGCTGCCAGGTGGTGCCGCCGTCGGTGGTCTTGTAGAGCCCGCGCTCCTTGTTGGAACGCCACGCGGCGCCGAGTGCGGCCACGTAGGCGGTGTTCGGATCCTTGGGGTGCACGACGATGCGGCCAACGTGCTCGGTTTCCTTGAGGCCGATCATCTTCCACGACTTGCCGCCGTCGATGGACTTGTAGACGCCACCACCGGGGCTGATCGAGTTGCGCGAGTTCGGCTCGCCGGTGCCCAGATAGAGCACGTTGGTGTCGCTCGGCGCGATGGCCAAGTCGCCGAGCGAGATGACGCGCTCGTTGTCGAAGATGGGGGTGAAGGTCGTGCCGGCGTTGGTGGTCTTCCAGAGACCGCCGGCCGCGGCCGCGACGTAGAAGGTCTTCGACGGGGACGGGATGCCTTCGATATCGGCGATACGGCCGGCCATGTTGGCGGGGCCGACGTTGCGCCAGCGCAGGGCGCTGACGGTCGCGGAGTCGAGCGAGCGCTGCTGGGCCGCGACCGGAAGCGCGGCGACGGCCAGCAAGAGCGTGCCCAGGACGGGACGACGCATGTCAGGAAGGGTCGGGGTGGAGCCCCTGCCACGGCGTTGCAGCGGGGGAATGACCAAGGTACGGTTTCGAGACTTGGGATGTTGGCGCGAGGGAACTCCGCCGTCAGGCGCGAGCGTAGAATGTGTCTCATGCGCTCGCACGTTCCTCTGGTCCGGCTCTTCGCACTGGCGGCGCTCGCGACCCTCGCGGCGCCGGGGGTTGGCCGTGGGCAGACGCCGGCGCCCTCGTCGGGGCCGAGTGTGGGGGACACGGCTCGCATTGGGCGACGGGTGGCGGTGACGGCCGCGCTCGAGAAGTCGGCCTTCCGCGATTCCGCCGCGCGCGGGCTGGTACTGCGCGCGCGTGCCGCGCGTCTCGCAGTGGACAGCTCGCTGCGGGCCTACTCCGCGAAGTCGTACCGGCGCGCCACGGTTAGCCTCGGCTTACGAAGCGTGGGGCTGGAGAAGATGCTATTTCGGCAAGAAACGAGTGGAAATGTGGAATGGGGGCGCTCAACTGGCGCGAAAGTGACGCTAACAGGTCAGCGGCAAGCGAGTCCGTTGACGCCGGGTGCCATCCGCGCGGGGGGAAGCGTGCCCTTTCCGTACTTCCCCGGAAGCGAGCAGCTCTGGATCGGTGGGTCGTCGGTGGTGCGCGAGGACGTGGACGAGACGCGCGTCGTGCATCCGTTCGCCCGAGGCAGCGAGGCGTACTACACGTTCGCGATCGGCGACTCGGTGCGGATGACGATCGCCGAGGGGCGCACCATCACGCTGCGGGAGCTGCGCGTGACGCCGCGCGCGCCGGCCGCGAACGTGTTCGTGGGATCGTTCTGGTTCGACGAAGCGTCGGCGCAGCTCGTGCGCGCGACCTATCGGTTGGCGGCGGAGCTGGACGTGACGTCGCGGATCCAGCGCGGCGTGGACGATGGCGTGGCGAACGTGCCGTGGTTGGTGCGCCAGGTGGCGTTTCCGGTGCGGGCGGAGCTGTCGCTCATCTCGATCGAGTCGGCGTTGTACGAGGACCGGTTCTGGCTTCCGCGCCGACATGTGGCGACGGGAACGGTGCGGCTCAACGTCGGGCGGTTGCCGCTCGAGCTCGAAGAGAAGTTCACGTACGAGTCGGTGAACGGGGACGCGCCGCCCGCGCCGCCCGCGAACGTCGAGACGGGGATCCGGTGGGATTCGCTCAATCGCGTACCGGCCAAGCAGCGGCGCGAGGTGGTGCAAGGCTGGCTCAAGGCCGACGCCGAGAAGCGGAAGGCGCAGTGCGCGCGTGGGCCGACGTGGCAGCAGGTGCAGGAGCGCTATGGCGGTCGCGTGACGACGCTGGTGGAGGTGCCGTGCGACACGGCGGCACTCGCGCGCTCGAGCGACTTGCCGGAGAAGATGTTTGACCCGGACGAAGTGCGTGTGGCGCAGCAGGTGGATGGTGCGGGGGCGCTGGATCTGTCGCGACAGGCGGCGTTTCGTCCGCAGTTGCCGACGTGGACGGCAGGACTCGCGGACGGGATGCTGCGCTTCAACCGCGTCGAGGGGTTGTCGGCGGGCGCACGGGCGCGACAGGAGCTGGGCGCGGGCTACGTGCTCGATGGTTTGGCGCGCTTCGGGTTGGGCGATCGGTGGGTGAACGCGGAACTCGGGGTGTCGCGCACGAACGGGACGACGACGTGGCGGGGCTCGGCGTATGCGCGGACGGTGAGCGTGAGCGAGTGGGGCACACCGTTCGGCTTTCCGGAGTCGCTCCTGTCGGCGCTGGTGGCGCGAGACGAGGGGTTCTACGCGCGTACGTGGGGTGGCGATCTGACGCGTCGCGTCGGGGGCGACGAGCTCCGCTTCTTCATTGAAGGGCAGGGCAACGCGCCCGTGACGACGCGCTGGAGCGCGCGCCGGTTTGGCGACGATCCGGCCGTTCTTTCGAACGTGCTGGCGCTCGAGGGCACGTGGGCAGGCGCCGAGCTGCGGAAGCGCTGGCTGTGGGGGATGGATCCGACGGCGACGCGCTGGTCATTGGAGACGCGCGCCGAGGGGGCGGGCGGTACCACGAACTACGGTCGGCTGGCGGTGGAGGGAACGGCGGGAACGACGCTGGGTCCGTTGGCGGCGACGTTCGAGGCGTCGGGCGGCTCATCGGTGGGCGCACTGCCCGCGCAGCGCGCGTGGTTTTTGGGAGGTGCGCGCACGGTGCGCGGCCAGGTGGCGGGCACGATGACGGGTGATGCGTACTGGTTCGCGCGAGCGGAGGTGGGTCCAACGTTGCCGTTCGCGCGGCCGGTGGTGTTCTACGACGCGGGGTGGGCGGGTTCGCGCACCTCGACGCTGAGCGACACGCGCCCGATGAGTGGTGCGGGGATTGGCGTGACCGCGCTGGACGGGCTGGTGCGCGTGGATGTGGCGCGCGGGGTTTGGCCGAAGAGCGGGGTCAGGGTGGACTTCAGTTGGGACGCGCGGTTCTAGGGCTGGCGCGGTGGCGTGGTGTCGAGTGGGCCGACGACGGGTCGCACGGCGCTGACGAAGATCCAGGCCAGCACGCCGATGCCGACGGCGAACCCCATCCAGTCGGAGAGCTTCGAGGAGAAGACCAGCGCGCCAAAGAAGCAGGTCCAGAGTGCGGTCTCCCAGAGCATGCGGAGCCACGACACGTCCTTGCCCAAGCGCCCCCGATAGCCTTCCGCGGTGGAGGCGAGGTTGCCGATCACCAAGATCGCGGCCTTGCCCCAGATGCCGATCGTGGAGCCGCTGAACAAGAGCACCAGGAACATCACGACGATCGGCACCAAGGCTCGACCGTTGCCCGGTTGGGACGGTAGTGTGCGCGCGGCGTCAGTGGGTTCGATGGCCATGGGAGGAGTCGTTGAAGTTTGGTGCGGAGAGAGCGCCCGCCAGCGTCGGCGGGCGCTCCCAAGACTCACTGCACGTTGTCAGTTCATCGTCATTTGCGCAAACCGTCGAACCGTCACTGCTCGGCGGCCGCCGACATGGCCGCCCTCATCTCGTCCACGATGGCGCGGACCTGCGCATCGCACAACGCGTCGCAGACATCCGATCCCGAGCCGGCCCCACCGCTCATGCTCGGTCCGACGCCGCCGATTCCAGGATTGCCAGGATTGCACTGCTGAATGGCCGGCGCGTGTGAGGCCATACACTCCGCGAGCGCAAAGCCCGTGTAGAGCAGCAGTGCTGACACGCCCAAGTAGACCCATGTCGATCCTGCCGCGGCCACCACGGCCTCGCCGGCGCCCTCGAGCAGCGCTACGACTGCGCCCAACCCGCGCGAGGCAGCCAATCCCTGAATCGCCTCGGGGGAAAACTGCTTCAGGTTGCCTGCCAGAAAACCGAAGATGGCGGCGAGCGGTGCGCCGGCCTTGTTGAACGCGTACGCCAGACAGGGTGACGATGACGGCGCCAGCGAATTGCGGTACAGCGAACAGTCGATCGAGCCCGGGCTCCATGCCTGCGCCCCGGCGGTAGCCGGAAGCACGAGGCGCTTGGCGAGCGCCGCGAACTGGATCTCGTCACCGCGAGCGGCCATCGACGCCCACGACGTGGTGTCGCTCTCCGACTCGGCCAGCATCCCGGCGACGCGCACCGTCGCGGTTGTCGTCGTGCCGTCTCGTGTCTTCGCGATGAAGCGCGCACCCGCAGCCTTCCAGACACCACGTTCACGAACCCACGAGACCTTCTGGTAGCCCAGCACCTTGCCATCGCGCACGAGGAGCATGTCGGTGAGGGGGCCACGCTTGAAGTCGCTGATGGCGTAGAGCTGCATCGCACCACCGCTGCCGTCGGGGATGGTCTGCTGCACGACGGACTTGAGTCCGAAGCCCGCCATGCGGGAGTCCTCGTTGATTGCCAACGGACCGAGCAACGCTGGCGCCAGCTGGCCCAGCATGCGCGCCTCTGCGTCATCAGCCGTGCCGTCACGGTCGCGTGCCGGATCGCGCGCAGCGAGGCCACGCTGCTGGAAGTCCATTGTTGCGACTCCGCGCTGCACGTTGCCACTGACGCGCCACGGCGCGCTGAGGTGGCGCGTCGGCGTGGCGCTCCCAGCCGAGTGCACCGTCAGTTCCGCCGCGCCTTGCACGTCGACGACGTCGCCGTCGCGCAGCGGTGTGGGTGAGCCCGGGACCGAGGGGATGTCGCCGCACGCAGCGAGCATGAGGGTGAATGCAGCGAATCCGCTCGCGCGCGTCGAGTGACGGCGCGGTGCGCTCCATGTTGATGTCCGCATGGGACACCTCCTTGCATGTGGGGTTCGGCGGGGAGCGCATGGTGCGCACTCCCCAGAGCCGAAGCCCCCACGCTGGCAGCGCGTACGAGGGACGTCGGACGAATGGGATGGTAGGTGTGCGGCGGCGGGTGGTGGTAACCGCGGTGTTGCGGGGTGGGTCGCGGTGTTGCGAGGTGCAAAGGCGCACTGCGAAACGCGGATCCTTCGCTGTGCGCACGATGACAGCGCGCCGCGATCAGGATGACCGGCGGCTAGGCCATGGTCGAACGTACGAGTCGCTGCGCGTCAGCATCGTAGCGCCAGTCCGGGGCGTTGCTGCCGAGCGCGACACCACCGAGCCAGCGCACCACGCGATTCTCGCGCGCGTGATCGAATGCACCGGCCAGTGCGGAGCGGCCCGCGTCAGTGAGTTGCAGCGTGCGCGCCCACGAGTCGCGCGAGGCCTCGGGGCCCGCGGTGCCAGCGCGCACGAGCGGTGTCGCGGCGAGGGCGAGGCGTGCGACGATCGAAAGAAACACTGTGTCGCCGAGGAAGATCGCATCTTCGCGTTCGTGATGCGTGGCAATGAAGAGGGCGCGCAGAGTACGAGGGCCGTTGGCGAGCGCCTCGAGCAGTTGCCGCTCCGTGCGTGAGAGGCCGCTCGTTACATCCGGGTATTCCTCGGCGTGGCGCCGCAGCGCAGGCGCGAGGTGCGGGAGCGCACCGGTGTCGGCCGCGATGGCAGCGTCGATGGCGCGCGGGTCGGCGCCGGTAAGCGCTTCCCATGCGCTGATGGCGTCGGCGAGGTCGACGGCGGTGGCCCTGCGGCGCAGCGCATGCGCCGCGTGCACGTCATGTGGCCGGAACAGACCGATATAGTCGCTTGGTAGCACTAAGTCGAGCGCGACGTCGGTGCCGGCCGCGGCGGCGCAGGTGACCAGCACCTCGAGCAACTGCCACTGGTCGTAGAGGTCGTGCTCGAACCAGAGCGTGATCGCCTCGCCGTCGGCGAGTGCGGCGGCGAGGCGCGCGTCGCGTGCGCGGAAGGCGGCTTCGACCTGCTGCGGCGATTCGCTCCAGCCTTGCGAGGCGATGAATGCGGCGCGCTCGCGGCGGCGGTCGTCGGGGGCGAGCTCGCCGCGGACGGGACCCTCGTGGAGGACGTCGTCCCACGAGAGGAGGTCGCCCTCGATGCCGGCGTGGGCGAGGGTGGAGACGGCGGAGCCGCCGTTGGTGATGTGGAGCATGGGGGGATGCTAAGGGAGCACTGCCAGGTTCAAAAGCACAGGCAGGCCCTTCGCTGCGCTCAGGACGACATGGCTGATTGCGCGTCGCGGACGATGCTCGCCATGAGCGTGCGAGGGAGGAAGCGCGAGAGCGTGGTCTCGAACTTGTTCTTGCTGCCGGGGATCACGAGTCGCTTGCCGGCGAACATGCCGGCCACGCCTTCTTCCGCGACTGGTCGCGACGGCACCTGACCGCGGCGCGTGAGCTTGGAGCGGTCGGTCTTGGCGCGCTTGCGGAATTCGCTCTCGGTGGGGCCGGGGCAGAGGCAGCTGACGTGCACGCCGGTGCCCTTGAGCTCTTCGTCGAGCCCTTCGCTGAAGGCGAGGACGAAGTTCTTGGTGGCGTAGTACACCGTCATGAACGGGCCGGAGAAGAACGCGGCCGTGCTCGCGACGTTCATGATGTGGCCCTGCTTGCGCGCCACCATGGCGGGGAGCAGGCGCTTGGTGAGACGATAGAGCGCGACGACGTTCAGCTGGATCATGTTGAGCTCGTCGACAGCGTCCGTTTCGGTGAGCGCGCCGAAGAGGCCGTAGCCGGCGTTGTTCACGAGCACGTCGATCACCGACCCGCGCGCGAGCACCTCGTCCGCGACCTTGTCCGCGCCGCCCGGCGCCGCGAGATCGGCCACGAGCACGTGCGCGGTGATGCCGTGCTTGGTGCTCAACTCCGTGGCCACCGCCTGCAGCTTGTCGGCGCTGCGTGCGACGAGAATGAGGTCGTGTCCCCTTTCGGCGAGGACGGCGGCGATGTCAACGCCGATGCCCATCGAGGCGCCGGTGACGAGGGCGAGCGGATGCGCGGGGGCCATGGGAGCTCCTTAGGTGTGACGCGCCGGCTCGCGCGAGGCGACAAGCCCCGTGAGCAGCGCGGTAAGGGCGAAGGTGAGTTCGGTACTGAAATCGACGCGCAGCGCGGCGAAGCGTGCGGTCCGCAACACGGCCTTCACCACGGGCGCAGGTTCCGCCATGCGATAGAGCCCGGTGACGAGCGCGTGCACGTGCAGCAGGAAGCGCACGCCACTCCCGGGTGAGAGCGTGCCGAGTGCGCGCTCGATGGCGAGACCACCCTCGAGCGTGCGGCGCAGGACTTCGGCCTTGTAGGCGCGCGCGGCCGCGGGGCTGACGTTGGCCTCGAGCAGCGTGCCGGTGATGGCGAGGAGCGGTACGAGCGCGCGGTGGCGCTCGGTGGATGCGACGAGCAGGCGCGCGCAGTCGGCGGGGCTCAAGCGCGTGCGGCTCGCGGTGAGCGTCGCGATGACGTCGTCGAACCAGGCGCCCATCAGGCGCTCGACGAGGGCGAGGCCGAGCGATTCCTTGGTAGGGAAGTAGAGATAGAGCGTGCCCTTGGCGACGCCGGCATCGCGGGCGACGTCGGCGACTGCGAGGTCGGGCCACGGGGTACGCTCGAGCGCGGCGAGGGCGGCGTCGAGCAGGCGGCGGGCGCGATCGGCCTTGGCTTCGGGGGAGCGGGCGCGGCGTGGGGCGCCGGGGAGCGATAGCTGACCCATGGTCATATAATTGCCGACCCATGGTCATTTGTCAACCGATCGCAGCCGCGCGCGCCGGCTTCAGGACGAGCAGGTCCTTCGCTGCGCGCAGGACGAGGATAGCTTGTCCAGATGGTGCCCCCCGACCCGTTTCTCACCGCCATCGCCGACTCGCGCCGCACGTACCCGTTTCCGCGCGCGTACCGCGAGCTTGCCGATCTGGTGGTGCGTGACATCCTCGCCCTGCTCTTTCCGCACTTCGTGCCCGCCGTGCGTGGCGACGCGGCCGAGATCGCGGACGTGATGGACGTGGCACGCGACCGCGATGCCGTGCGTGCGCTGCTGCTCGAGGCTCTCGACGGCGCGGGACCGAGTCCGGCGCACGAGCTGGCGGCGTGGTTTCTCGAGTCACTGCCGCAGATGCGCGAGCAGTTGCTCGAGGACGCGAAGGCGATTCATGCGTGGGATCCGGCGTCGGAGGAGATCGACGAGGTGATTCTCGCGTATCCCGGCTTCCTCGCGATCGCGGTGCACCGGATTGCGCACGAGTTCTATCGCATGAAGGTGCCGGTGTTTCCCAGGTTGCTGGCCGAGTGGGCGCACGGGGAGACCGGGATCGACATTCACCCGGGGGCGTCGATCGGGCGCGGGTTCGCGATCGATCACGGGACTGGTATCGTGATTGGCGAGACGAGCGTGATCGGCGATCGGGTGAAGATTTACCAGGGCGTGACGTTGGGGGCGCTCAGCGTGCAGAAGGGGCTGGCGGGCAACAAGCGCCATCCGACGATCGAGGATGACGTGGTGATCTATGCAGGTGCAACGATTCTCGGCGGCACGACCGTGGTGGGCCGCAAGGCGATCATCGGCGGGAATACATGGATCACGGCGAGCGTGCCGAGCGGGTCGGTGGTGATCAACTCGCCGCAGGTGCCGCGCACCCGTGAGCCGCAGGATGACATGCTGGACTTCGTGATCTAGACTGTTGGCACGGCTGGAACCAGCGCACCGATGTTGCGGGTACGTTGGTAGCGACAAGCATCGATGTTACTCCGTTTCGCATACATCGCACTCGACCGAGGCTCACCTCCCATGCGCGCGAACTCCGTTTTGTCCACGATCGGCAACACGCCACACATCAAGATCAATCGGCTGTTCGGCAACACGCACGAGGTGTGGATGAAGATGGAGCGCGCGAACCCGGGGGGCTCGATCAAGGACCGGATCGCGCTCGCGATGATCGAAGCCGCGGAGCAGCGCGGCATCTTGAAGCCGGGCAGCGTGATCGTGGAGCCGACGTCGGGGAACACGGGCATCGGGCTGGCGATGGTGGCGGCCGTGAAGGGGTACCGGATCATTCTCGTGATGCCGGAGTCGATGAGCATCGAGCGGCGCCGCATCATGGCGGCGTACGGCGCGGAGTTCGACCTGACGCCGCGCGAGCAGGGGATGCGCGGCGCGATTGCGCGCGCGATCGAGATCGTGGCCAAGACCGAGCATGCATGGATGCCGCAGCAGTTCGAGAACGAAGCGAACGTGGCGATCCATGCGAAGACGACGGCTCAGGAGATTCTCGCGGACTTTCCCGAGGGGCTCGACTATCTGATCACGGGCGTGGGCACGGGCGGGCACATCTCGGGGGTGAGCGAGGTGCTCAAGGCCACGTTCCCGAAGATGCAGACGTTCGCGGTGGAGCCGGCCAAGAGCCAGATCATCGCGGGTGGCACGCACACGCCGCACAAGGTGCAGGGGATCGGTGCGGGGTTCGTGCCGGCCAACCTGCATCGGGATACGCTGGACGGGACGATCGCGGTGACGGAAGAGGATGCGTTTGCGTACGCGAAGCGCGCGGCGAAGGAGGAGGGGCTCTTCATCGGGCTCTCTAGCGGGGCGTCGCTCGCTGCGGTGGCGCTGAAGCTGCCAGAGATGGCGAAGGGGAGTCGCGTGCTGACGTTCTGTTACGACACGGGGGAGCGGTACCTGTCTATTGAAGGGCTGTTCTAGGCAGGTAACGAACGGCGAACCCCCTCTTGTGGATCGAGCAAGGGGGGGCGGTATCGTCAAAGCACGAATCCATTCCGTCGGCGATGATGTCGACGCGTGCCAGGCCTGCATGAGGGGTCGGCCGAACGGGTCCTGTCTCGAACGACGGGATACGCCAAGTGTACAATCGAAAGACGACCTCTCGCCTGGAGGACCGCATGGCGCTGTTGACCTGTGCGCTGACGTTGGCCGCGCTGGCCGGCTGCGAGCCGGATCGCGCGACGGCGAGCCGCGTGCTCGGAACGGACCGGATTTCTGCCGTGGTGTATCCGGAGAGCGTGAGCGTCGTGAACCTGTGCGGGCCACGCATGAGCATTCGCAATGCGAATGATGACAGTGTGGCGGTGCAGTATGCGCCGAGTGGGGATGCGCCGAGAACCACGGTGAGGCTTCCGAAGCGTCCGGCGGGGACGCCGTACAGTGAGACGTACGTGATCATGACTGGGTCGAGCGGGGTCCTATTCGTCTGGATCGGGGCGCGGAGGACGGACAAGCGGTTTCCGGGCAGTACGTGCGCGACGTTTGCGCCTGTGACTGCACTACCTCCAGCCCCCCCAAGCCAGCAGCTCATCAACGACGGCATCGCGTTCTATCAGGCCGACTCGTTGTACGACGGTGTGCGAACCTCGACACGCCGAATGCGAGTGATTTTTCAGCTTGGCACGAGTCGCGAGGTTCGGCAAGCGGTGCTCGATGAAGCCGGTCTACGCGTTCTAGGAGGACTGCGGGGGCCCGCTGAAGGAGCGTACTACGTCGAGATCGTCACGCCGTCCGGCGTGGGACATGCTCAGCTAAACGCGATCCGACTTCAGCTGCAGCGAAATGCGGCAATCCGCAACGTGTGGGTAGATGGCGAGAGCGGTGTCGCGGTCAACGGCTTGACCCCGAACGACGGAGCCAACTGGAATCACTGGCTTCTCGACTCAGTGGACATCACGCACTACGGCTGGCATCTCGAGAGCGGACGCTTTCCCTTGGCGTGGGGTTGTACGATCGGTCGGGGGGCGGTAGGCCTCGCGGTCGTGGATGCCCTATACGAAAGTAATCCGGATGTTCCGGCAGTCGTCGTGGGCGCGCCATCCACGGATACAACCAAGCACGCCTCGAACGTCGCCTCCATTCTTCGTGCAAACGGCAACAACGGCGTTGCCAACAATGGTAGCGGCATGACCGGCGGAGTTTGGCTCGGTGGACTATCGCTATTCTCCAAGAACGATGCGGCCAGTGCCGTTGCCGGATTCCTTCCACCGTTCGTGCCCGTCGGAGAGGCTGGCTATGGAATGGCGCGCGCCATCGCTTCTGGAGCCCGAGTCGTCAACGCCTCGCTCGGGCTGTTCTGGAAGCATCAGCCAAGCATCACGAGTCTCGTTGATACGAACCGAGTCGCGGATCAAGCGGACGCGTTCTTGGACGGAATCGCTCGTGCATTCCAGCGGCTGGACTCCTTGGGACAACCGCGGCCGTTGATCGTACTCGCTGCCGGAAACAACTCGATCGACGCGTCATGGAGCTTGCCCGCTGCAGTCACGAGGGTCAATGGCGCCGGCTCGATCCGGAACGAAGTGATTGTGGTTGGAGGATTGGCGCGGACGGCAACGCCACAGCGGTGGAATGACGGATTCCTTGTCGGCACGAATACGGGCGACCTCGTCGACATCGTTGCTCCAGCGAAGCAGGTGCATGCACTGAGTCGCAATGACGGGGACACTATCGTCACGGGGACCTCCTTTGCCGCTCCACAGGTCGCGGCCGCCGCCGCGCTTCTCTTTGCGTCGGACTC
Source organism: Gemmatimonadota bacterium (assembly GCA_043744185.1). Lineage (GTDB taxonomy): Bacteria > Gemmatimonadota > Gemmatimonadetes > Gemmatimonadales > Gemmatimonadaceae > JACPPC01. Next base: position 19,291 of record JAYTVE010000225.1, read on the forward strand.
CACACTCGGAGCGGCTGATGTGAAGAGCCTTCTCATCGCAGGCGCGCGGGCCGACGGCCGGAGCGTACCCAACGTCGGGTCGATCTCCCAACCCACGATTCCCGTGTTGAACGCATATGAATCGCTGCGGCTTCTTTCCCAGCGACCGGGGCGTCCGCTATGTGGCAACCGCGTCTGGAGCGACTCGTCCGGACTCTTCATCGCTCGCGGAACGACAGTTGAGTACGCCGCGATGCCCGGAAGCGGCCTCTTGCCGCACGACCTGATGCCGTATCACGGCGGCCGCATGATCGGCGCGAGTGCATGGTCAACGCCCGGCATCTGGCAGATTGCCTCCCTGCCCAATCAAGGTTGGCAATACGCGCCATCGGGCTGGGTCGCCTCCACGGCGATGTCACCGAGCGGCGCGTTCGAGAACAGCGTTGCCGGGTCGTGGAACTCCTCGATGCGGATTGGTGACTTCTTCTTCGACGGGCAAGACGGGCCCGGGGCTCGGCCGGACGCACAACGGCGACACGACATTCCTGGCGCGCCTGAGCTACGACACGCTGTTCAACGCGACGCTCCGATTCTCGCGTAGCGTCGGCGGCACCGAGACTCCGGTCGGCCAGGCGATTCCGCTGTCGCTTGCCCAACCGCCCGGCTCCGCGCAGGTCGCGATCTCGACGAGCGGAAGCTGGGCATGGAATGCGCGGCGACTATGGGTGCGTCCGCGCGTGGGTGTGTCGCCGACCGGCACGTTCGCCTACGTGGCGCTCAACCTGACGAAGGGTGGCCTCTCTCAGGTCGATCCGGCATTTGCGGTGTTGTGCGGGACCACCCAGCAAGGCGTCGACATCTTCTGTCGAGGTGGTATCTCAAGTTCGGCGAGTGATGGCGCTCGCGTGGTGCGCGTGAACCTGGCGACCGGTGTCATCATCGACACCGTCGTGTCGGAACCGCGACGGAATATCCAGTGGCTCAGCGTATCCGAAGATGGGCGCGAGTTGTCGTACGGCGTCGTCGACGATTCCACGACGATGACGAATGATTGGGGGAGCGCGCAGGGGTTCAGCTGGCGCCTGCTCCCTTCGAGCTACAGCGCCTACACGCCGTACTACATCCTGGCGTCGATGGCGCCGACCCTGACGAACCGAACGCCGTGCTCCGTGGTGTTTCGATCCCTCACGACCGTCGCCGACTCCCTTGTTCGCCCCACGCCGGCCGGATGCCGGTCTGACTTCCCGTACTTTAAAGCGGGTGGATTCGGCCTGAAGATCGCCACGAAGAATCGAATCCTCGATTTCCCTCCGGCGGCTGCGCGACCTCGAAGGTAGGCCTTCACTGGGGTCTTAAGCCGGGTCATCGGCGTCTTTTCCGGCCTCGCACCCTATCTCCCCGGGTGAAACACCAACAGGTCGGGGGGCGTTCTCGTATATCGTGTCGGCACTTGTTCCGGGCACTGTCCCGGTCGGGTGCCGACTCTCGTATGACCGACCCCTGCCAAGCACCCTGTTCATGCGCTTTTCGATCCTTCGCTCCCTCGTCGCTGCCGCCTTCGCCCTCATGGCAAGTGCAGGCGCGCTGACCGCTCAGGTGGGCACCACCACCGATATCATCACCGGCAAGGTCATCGATACGACCGGCCGCCCCATTGCGGGGGCCACGGTGACCGCGACCTCGCTCGAGACCCGGGTCTCGCGAAACCGCACCACGGGTGCAGACGGCAAGTACACCATCCTCTTTCCCGACGGCGGCGGTCAGTACCGGATCACGGTGCGCGCCATTGGTGTGGCGCCACAGACGGTGACGCTGTCGCGGCAGGGCGACGAAGACCGCCTCGAGAAAAGCTTCCGCATGACGGTGAACGCCGCGGCGCAGAGCCTCACGGCGGTGAACGTGCAGGCGCGTCGGAATCCCAATCAGGGGGTGGAGCGCCCTGCGCCCGGCGGCTCCGAGCGCACCTTCAGCGCCGATCAGCAGTCGCGACTGCCGGTGGACGCGAACGACGTGAACACCCTCGCGGCGCTCGCGCCGGGCGTGGTGGGCGTGGGCTCGAGCGACTCGACAACGGCCACTTTCGCCGTGGCCGGGCAGCGCACGTCGCAGAACAACCTGACGCTCGACGGCATTTCGTTCGGGTCGGGCTCGGTGCCGCAGGAGGCGGTGCGCGGCACCCGCGTGATCACGAGCACGTACGACGTGGCACGCGGGCAGTTCACGGGGGGCCAGATCGCGACGACGACCCGCAGCGGCACGAACATGCTGCAAGGCTCTGCGACGCTCAATGGTCGTGATCCGAGCCTTCAGTGGACCCCCTCCATCAACTCGTCGTTCGGGCAGGGCTACAACCAGGCGTCGTTTTCGGCGGGCGTTGGCGGCCCGATCATCGAGGATCGCTTTTTCTACTTTGGTGCGGTGCAGTGGCGCCAGCAGCTGAACCCGATCCAGACGATTGTGGGAGCGGATTCGCTCTCGCTCATCCGGCTGGGCGTATCGCCGGCGGTGGCGCGCACCTTCCTCGACACGCTGCAGAACGGCTCGCTGTACGGGCTGCCGTTCTCGAGCAGCAGCATTCCGGGGCGCCGCACGAACAACAACATGACCGGCATTGCGCGGCTCGACTTCAACATCACCGACGAGCACACACTGACGCTGCGCGGCGACTACCGCTGGACGGAGCAGGACGCGAGCCGCATCGGTTCGCTCTCCACGCCCAACCACGGCGGCAACTCGGGCTCCACCGGCGGCGGGCTGCAAGTGACGCTCACCTCGCGCTTCGGGCAGTTCGTGCACGAGGCCAAGGGGTACTTCTCGACGGACAACCGCGACTCGGACCCGTACCTGCTGTATCCCGAGGGGCGCGTGCGCATCCTCTCGCAGCTGCCGGACGGCACGACGTCCATCAACTCGCTGACGTTCGGGGCGAACCCCGGCATGCCGAACTACGGGAGCAACCGGGCCTTCGAAGGCACGGACGAACTCTCGTACATCTCGAACGAGGGCGACCATCGCATCAAGCTCGGCCTCCTCTACAACTGGCAGGAGTACGACCAGAACAGCGGCTTCAACCGGTTTGGCAGCTTCACGTACAACACGATCACGGACTTTCTCAACAACCAGCCGGCGCTGTTCTCGCGCACGCTGGGTGATTCGCGCGTGACCGGGTCGTCGCTGAATTCGGCGGTCTACCTGGGCGACGTGTGGCGCATCTCGCGCTCCTTGCAGGTGACGTACGGCCTGCGCGGCGAGCTCTCGAGCTTCTCGGGCGCGCCGGCGCGCAACACGGCCGTGGACTCGACGTTCGGCCTGCGCACGGATCTCTGGCGCACGGAAACGCACGTCAGCCCGCGCCTGGGGTTCACGTACACCATCTTCGGCGGCGAGGACAACCCCGCGCCGGTCTGGTTCATCCGCGGCGGCTTCGGCGAATTCCGCGGACGCACGCCGTCGAACCTCTATTCGGCCGCGCAGCAGGGGAACGGGCTCGCAACGGGGCTCACGCAGGTGACCTGCCTCGGGCCGAGCGTGCCGGTGCCGAACTGGAGCGGCTTCGCATCGGGCTCGACGCCATTGCCGACGTCGTGCGTGGGCGGCGGACCGCCGGTGACGTCGCTGTCGACGCCGCAGGTGACGGCGTTCACGAACGATTTCGAGGCGCCGCGCAGCTGGCGCGGCAACCTGAGCCTGACGCGCCGCTTCTGGCAGCGCTGGACGGCGAGCGTGGACGCGCAGTACGCGTGGGGCGAGGCGCTCTACGGCGTGACGGACGCGAACCTGCGCACGACGCCCGCGTTCTCCCTGCTCAACGAGGGGAGTCGTCCGGTGTTCGTGGGCCCGGCGTCCATCGACACGATCACCGGCTTCACGACGGTGGCGGCCTCGCGCGTCAATCCTGCCTTTGCGCAGGTGTACGCGGTCGGCTCGAAGCTCAACTCGAAGACGGGACAGATCACCGCGTCGCTGAATGCGTTCACCGACAAGGGGATCGCGCTCAACTTCTCGTACACGTACCAGCGCGCGTGGGACCAGTCGTCGTGGTCGTTCGGGCCGCCGGCGTTCGGGTTCAGCCAGCCGACGACCGCGGGGAACCCGAACATCAACGAATGGGCGACGTCGGACCTGGAGCGGCGTCACATTGTCGTGGGCACGGTGACGTGGCCGATCGGCTCGTCGTTCGAGTTCACGGCGATCGGCCGGTTGACGTCGGGCGGACGGTACGCGCCGCTGGTGGGCTCGGACATCAACGGCGACGGAACGCGCAACGACCGCGCTTTCATCTTCA
>JAYTVE010000226.1:0-1915 GCA_043744185.1 Gemmatimonadota bacterium
CTCGACAAGCTGCTGCTCACGAGCGGCGTGTACCGGTATGCGAGCGCGGAAGTGGCACCGGGCTGGCGCTCGATCTTTTATGCCGACGGTCGCACGGCCACGGTGAGTGCGCGGCTCGACACGACCACGGGCGAGGTGTCGCTCGCCACCAACGGCAAGCCGGATGCGTCGATGCCGCGCTCGTGGCTGCAGTTGGCAGGCGGCCCGGCGGTGAGCATCGCGGGTGACCAATCGGCACAGTTCCTGCTGCCTCTCATCTCGCTCGCGTTCAACCCGAGGTCGCAGCAGGTGGCGGCCATCGGGCAGGGCTCCGGGATGTCGTCGCACGTGTTGCTCGGGTCGCCGCTCATCCGGCAGCTCACGACCATCGAGATCGAGCCGAAGATGATCGAGGGGTCGAAGGCGTTCATGCCGGCCAACCGTCGCGTCTTCGAGGACCCGCGCTCGAGGTTCCGCATCGACGATGCGCGCTCGGTGTTCGCGGCGGGCGGCGTGAAGTACGACCTCATCCTCTCCGAGCCGTCGAACCCGTGGGTGAGCGGTGTCTCGGGATTGTTCACCGACGAGTTCTACCAGCGCACGAAGTCGGCGCTCGCGCCGCACGGCATTCTGGGGCAGTGGTTGCACCTGTACGAGATGAACGACGTGCTCGTGCTCTCGGTGCTCGCAGCGGTGCACAAGAACTTCCCGGCGTACGCGCTCTACCTCGTCTCGCCGTCCGACGTGTTGATCGTCGCAACCAACGACCCCGCGCTGCCGCAGCCCGACTGGTCGGTGGTCTCGCTGCCGAAGATCGACGAGGACATGCGCAAGGTCATTCCGCTTACCCCCGAGGCGCTGGCCTCGACCTGGCTTGCTGATCGGCAGGGGCTCGCGGCACTGCTCGACCGGTGGCGCGCCGTCAACTCGGACTTCTTCCCGTACCTCGATCTTGGCACCGAGCGCACGCGCTTCCTGCGGGGCGGGGCAGCAGGAATCTACGGGCTCGCCACCGACCGCTTTTCGGTGTTGCACGCGATGAGCGGTCGCGTCAACCGCCCAACCTTCGAGACACGCGCCAGCATGGAGATCGGACGCGTGCAGCAGATGGCTGCTGGGGCGCGCCTGCGCGCGGCGCTGGTGGGCCAGCTGAGCGCGGCCGAGCTCGCCGACGATCGCGGTACATCGAACGCGCTCTTCCAGCACCGGCAGCTGTCGGTGCTCGCGAGCACGGGCACGCCGCCCGGCGACTGGCGCTCGTGGATCGCGCGCGTGCAGGATGTCGAGGACATCATCGACGGCGGCAACGCCGGCGTCATCGACAGTGCGTACTTCGCGATGCTCGAGGGCTACATGACGCGGACCAACGCACCGGCGGGGCCACGGACGGCCGTCGCGTTCATGAAGGCCGTGAGCTCGTGGAACTGGCCCTCGGCGGCGGCGATGTCGGATTCACTGCTGCTGTTCGAGCGCCGACGCACGCCGTGGATGGGTGCGGAGATGCTGCGCGCCGGCGGTGTGGTGTCGCACCTGCAGGTGGGCGATGCCGTCGGCGCCCGGCGGCTCTTCGACTTCCTCACGCCGGGCCTCCGCATGGGGACCGGTGACATGCGCACGCTGTTGCTCGATTCGTGGATTCGCGCGGCGGAGGAACGGCAGAAGGGAGCGCCCTGAGCGCAGCACTGCGCCTGCGGTGCACGTTGTCCTGTCACGGCCGCTTGTGCTGCCGATGTCATTCGTTTTCCTGAGCCCCGTCGCCTGATGTCGCGCTTCGTCGCCACGCTCACGCTCGCCCTCGCGGTTGCGCTCACGCTCGCTCCGTCAGCGCACGCGCAGGGCTACAAGCAGCCCCCCGCGCCGATCGCGCAGATTCTCGACGCTCCCGCAACCCCGGCGGTCCAACTCAGCCCCGATCGCACGACGCTGCTCCTGCTCG
>JAYTVE010000227.1:0-6132 GCA_043744185.1 Gemmatimonadota bacterium
GCCGAACTGATGGTCGGGCAGGACGTGCCACTGCTCACGCCGGTTGAACCGATCGGCATCGCCTCGCTCGGCAGCCCGAGCTTTGCCGTGGCGGGTAACCTCTGGTTCTGGCTGCCTCAGGTGCGCGCCACGGTGAACGTGGGCGAATCCGGGCCCGTGCACTGGGCGTTGCAGGGGGCGGTCATCGCGCCGTGGAGCGGTGGCGACGTGATTGCGGGCGACGCGGACCAGGCCGACATCGGCGAGCGCCAGCGCGCGCCCATGCTCGAGGCTCGGCTGCGGGCGCGCTGGGGCGAGGAGGAGATGCGCGGCGAGGTGGGACTCGCGGGGCACTACGGCTGGTACGGCACCGCCGCCGACAGCACGCTCACGACGAATGCCGTGGCACTCTCGTGGCAGGTGCCGATTGTGTCGTGGCTCGACGTGCGCGGCGAGGTGTACACGGGGCAGATGCTGCGCGGCCTGGGCGGCGGCGGCGCGGGACAGAACTTCGGGGTCGATGCACTCGGCAACGCGATTCCGCTGCGCGACACTGGCGGCTGGGTGCAGTTGAACGTGAAGCCCGACGCGACGGTGACGTTTGGCGTGGGATGCGGACGTTCGCAACCGGATGCGAACGATCGCCCGACGCGCACGTTGAACGATGCCTGCGAGAGCCACGTGATCTGGCGGCCGGGTGGCTTGCCGGTGCTCGGGCTCGAGTACCGCGAGCTGCAGACCACGTACCGCACCACGGGCCTCGCGCGCACGCGGCAGCTCAACCTGACGGTGGGGGTGGAGTTTTGAGCGCCACTCCCAAGCCCAGCAAGGTGTGCGTGCGCTGCGGGCGTCCGTTCACCTGGCGCAAGAAGTGGGCGCGCGACTGGGACACGGTGAAGTACTGCTCCGACAAGTGTCGCATGGGGCGTGCGGCGCCCGGTCGCTAGCTTTCTCGCGACTCTTCCCGGATCCGATGACGCAACCTCCGCACCCGTTCCGCGACGTGCTCACCCCGCGCTTCGTGCGCATGTTGGTGAGCGTGCTGGCCGTCGAGCTGCTGGCGTTGCTGGCGCTCTGGCTGCTGCAGGGTCGCTACAACTAGCGCATGCATTGGCTCAACTGGGCGGTCGTGGTGGCGTACCTCGTGTACGTCGTGAGCGATGGCGTGCGCCGCGCCAAGGGCACCACCGAGATCGAGGGATACTTCCTCGCCAACCGCAACCTGCCATGGTGGGCGGTGGGCCTGAGCGTGATGGCCACGCAGCTCTCGGCCATCACAATGATTGGCACGACGGGGCAGGGCGCGGTGGACGGCATGAAGTTCGTGCAGTTCTACTTCGGGTTGCCGATCGCGATGGTGCTGCTGGGCGTGACGATCGTGCCGTACCTGCACCGCGCGAAGGTGTTCACGGCGTACGAATTTCTCGAGCGGCGGTTCGACGCACGCACGCGGAGCTTCACGGCGTTCCTGTTTCTCTGTTCGCGCGGGCTCTCGTGCGGCACGATTATCTCGGCGCCGGCGGTGGTGTTCTCCGCTGTGTTCGGCTGGCCGATGATCTACTCGGTGGCGCTGATCGGCGTGCCGACGGTGATCTACACGATGATTGGCGGCGTGCAGGCGGTGACGTGGGCCGACGTGAAGCAGATGGTGGTGATCGTGATCGCGCTCGTGGCCATGGTGATCACGCTGCTGGTGCGCATTCCGGTGGACCCCGATTCGGCGCTGCGCATTGCCGGAGCGGCCGGGCGACTGCAGGTCTTCGACTTCTCGTTCGACCTGACCAAGACGTACACGTTCTGGTCGGGGATCATCGGCGGCACCTTTCTGATGCTGTCGTACTTCGGCACGGACCAGAGCCAGGTGCAGCGGTACCTGACCGCGCGCAACGTGGACGACGCGCGCAGCTCGCAGCTCATCAGCGCGTACTGGAAGATTCCGCTGCAGGCGTTGATCCTGCTCGTGGGGGTGTTGGTGTTCGTGTACTACCTCTTTGTGCCGCAGCCGTTGTTGTGGAACCCCGCGCACGCGCGCGCGGTGGCGGCGGCCGAGCCGACGGTATACGAGTCGCTCACGCAGCGGTTCGAGGCGGCGGTGGCGTCGCGGGGCGCGATTGCGCGGAAGCTTGGTGATACACCGCGCGGTCGTGACTTTTCGGAGAAGGTCGCGTTCCGCATGGCGGACGCGCAAGTGCAGCAGCTCCGCACGGAAGCACTCGACGAAGCGAAGAAGGTGACCGGCGAGAATCCGCGCGACGTGAACTACATCATTCCGCGCTTCGTAGTCAACGAGCTACCGATCGGTCTTGCGGGATTGTTCATTGCCGCGGTGATCGCGGCGGCCATGAGCGCGGTGGCTGGCGAGTTGAGTTCGCTGAGCACGGCCACCGTCATCGACTTCTATAGAAGGTGGTACCGGCCCGAGGCGAGCGACGCGCACTTCCTGTTCGTCTCGCGTGCGGCCACGGGAGTGTGGGGGTTGATCGCGTGCGGCGTGGCCATCTTTGCCGCGCGCCTCGGTTCCCTCATTGAGGTGGTCAACCGGTTCGGGTCGTTCTTCTACGGCAGCATTCTGGGCGTGTTCATTCTCGCGATGATTCCGCGGGCCAAGTCGTTGGGCGCGTTTGTGGGGCTGTTTGCGGGGATGGCGGCGGTGGGATTGGTGAGCTGGCAGGTGCCGAGTGTGAGCTTCCTGTGGCACAACGTGATTGGTGCGGTGACGGTGGTGGTGGTGGGCATGGTGTTGAGCGCGTTCGGAAAGGCGGAGGCGCCGCGGGAGCTGGCGGGGTAGCGGCGCAGGTGAAGCGGTGAGCGCCACGCGCCACCGAACGGCGCGAGTGGTCCGTGCGTAGGTGACCGAGGGCTGCAGGTGAAACCCTTTGTGGGTTTCCGCGGTCCAACCTTGCGATGGCGCCTCATTCATTGAAACACACACTGGCGGGCGCCATCCTGGCCCTTGCACTGCCCTTCGCGGTCGGTCGCGCGCAGGATGCAGGGGTGCGTCCGGTGGTGAATCACGACGCGCACGCGTCATCGCCGGTGCCGTCGATGCGGGCCGCGGCGCGCACCTCTCCGATCGTGGTTGACGGGCACCTGGACGACGCGGCGTGGGCCGCGGCCTCACCGGTGACCGGGTTCCGGCAGATGGACCCGAAACCGGGCGAGCCCGCGACGCAGCGCTCCGAGTTCCGGATCCTCTTCGATGACGAGGCGATCTACATCGGGGCGCGGTTGTACGACTCCGAGGGCGTCAAGGGAGTGCGCACCTCGCTCGTACGACGCGACCAGACGTTCAGCTCCGACTACGTGGAGATCGCGATTGACGGTTTTCACGATCACCTGTCGCGCGCCATCTTCGACGTCAACCCGAGCGGCTCGATCAACGACCAGCTGGGAATCGGCAGCTCGTGCTGCGACCCGGGGTGGGATCCGGTCTGGGAGGCGAAGACGAGCATCGATTCGCTCGGCTGGACGGCCGAAATCCGGATTCCGCTTTCGCAACTGCGCTTCGGCAGCGAGCCCGAGCAGACGTGGGGGTTGCAGCTGCGGCGCTATATCCTGCGCACGAGCGAGATGGATCAGTGGGCGTGGTGGGAGAAGAACGATCCGGGCGGCCCGGCCAAGTACGGGCACCTCGAGGGGCTGCGCCTCGCGCGCGTCGGCGGTCGCCAGCTCGAACTGCTGCCGTACGTGGTGGAGCGCTCGTCGCACACGGCGTTCACGCCGGGCAACCCGTTCAACAACGGCAGCCAGCAGGTGGCGCGCTACGGGCTCGACCTCAAGTACCTGCTCTCGAGCAACCTGACGCTCGACGCGACGTTCAATCCCGACTTCGGGCAGGTCGAGGTTGATCCCGCCGTGATCAACTTGAGCGCGTTCGAGGTCTCGTTCCCGGAGAAGCGGCCGTTCTTCGTGGCAGGCTCCACCGTGTTCTCGTTCGGCGGCAACAGCTGCTTCTTCTGCAGCAATACGTCGAGCCTCTCGACCTTCTACTCGCGGCGCATCGGACGTTCGCCCACGGGCGCCGACCTGGCGCAGTCGCAGGGGCCGTTTGCCGACATTCCCGACGCAGCAAACATCATCGGCGCGGCCAAGATCACGGGACGCGTGCGCGACGGTTGGACGATTGGCGTGCTCGATGCGGTCACGGATCGTTCGGTGGCGCGCGTGCAGTTGCCGAGTGGAGGGCTGGGCACGCAGGTTGTCGAGCCGATGGCCAACTACTTCGTCGGCCGGGTCAAGAAGGACTTGATGGGGGGCAACCTGGTGCTCGGCGGCATTGCCACGAGCGTCATTCGCGACATCCCCACGGATTTCGAACCGCGCCTCAATCATCACTCGGAGCTAGTGGGCACCGACGCACGCCTCGCTTGGGGCAACCAGCGGTACGTGTTCAACACGCAGGTGGCTGTGTCGAACGTGGCCGGTGACGCGCGCGACATCACGGCGCGACAACAGTCGAGTGCGCGCTACTACCAGCGCCCCGATCGCGGCGTACGCAGCAACGGCTTCTTCACGGATGCGTACGACACGACGCTCACGAGCCTGCGCGGGCTCGGCGCCTACGCTCGCGTGGCCAGGCAGGCGGGCGACTTCCAGTGGGAGCTACAGGGCAACCTGCGCACGCCAGGGTTCGAGAACAACGACATCGCCTTCCTGCAGCGCACAGACCTGTCGTGGATGAACGGCAACCTGCTCTACACCTGGTCGAGGCCGTCGTCGTGGTACCAGCAGGCGGTGGTGATTGCCGGCGGTCAGGCGCAACGAAACTTCGACGGCGATCTCACCGACCAGCAGCTGCACGCGTTCGCGAGCATCACGACCAAGGGGTTCTGGCAGGTGAATGCGTTCGTGATCAAGCGCGCGCAGTTGTACGACGACAAGCTGTTGCGCGGCGGGCCCGTGGCTGCGGTGCCGGGTTTCTGGTTTGGCGAGGTGGACATCAGCAGCAACAATCGTGGCACGCTGATCGGCTTTCTGGGAGCCAACACCTCGGCCCGCGACGGCGGAGGTTGGGGCACGACGCTCTACGGCAGCGTGACCTGGGTGGCCTCGTCGGCCGTGCGCCTCACGCTGGGACCGAGTTGGAGCGCGAACAAGACGCTGCGCCAGTACGTGACGGCGGTGCCGGACACGACGGCCACCGCGTTTTACGGCAACCGCTACGTGTTCGGGTCGATCGAGCAGCGGACGATGGCGTTCGACACGCGGTTGTCGCTGACGTTCACGCCGCGGATGACGCTCGAGATCTACGCGCAGCCGTTCATCGCGACGGGCGCGTACAACGACTTCAAGGAGTTCACCGCGACGCGGTCGCCCGCGATGGCCATCTATGGGGTGGACCGGGGGACGATTGCAGGAGTCCCTGCGCCCGGTGGTGGAACCGCGAGCTACACGGTGGATCCGGATGGCACTGGGCCCGCGGCACCGTTCACGTTCACGAACCCGGACTTCAACTTCCGCTCGATGCGCGGGAGCCTCGTGTTCCGCTGGGAGTTCCGGCCCGGCAGCACGGTGTACGTGGCGTGGACGCACCAGCGGAGCGACACGCAGCCGTATGGCGACTTCTCGCTGAACCGTGATTTCAACGGGATCTGGGACACGCGGCCGGACAACGTGTTTCTGGTCAAGGCGACGTGGTGGTTGGTGCGGTAGCGCTCCACTGATCGGCGCCCTCGGGATACAGATCGGGGAGCAGGTAGCGCAACGCCCGGAGCGGAAGGCCGAGCCGCACGGCGCCCTTGGGTGAATCGGTGACGAGCAGACCCTCGTTCACGAGCTGCGCAACGAGCGTGCTCACCGAACGCCGCGATTGGCCCGTGATGGCCATGATGTCGCCGCGACGCACGCCGCCGCCGAGCAGGCAGTGACGAAGCAGCGGGGCCGCGGCCGGGCTGAGCGGCTCACTGTTGCCCGGCAGCACGCCTGCCGCACGACGGCTTACGTAGTCGTCGAGTCGCGCGCCGAGCGTATCGAGCGCGAGCACACTGCGCATGTAGCGCACCTGATCGAGGCAGGTGCCGAGGAAGAAGCGCGTGAAGTTCAGGAGACCCTCGCGCGATAACGCTCCGCGTCCATCGAGGTCGTTGCGACGCGGCAGGTCCGCTTCGGCGAGCGCGGCGATGTAGCGATCGCGGGCGCGGGCGAGGCCGCGCG
>JAYTVE010000228.1:0-6131 GCA_043744185.1 Gemmatimonadota bacterium
CGCGCTTGCTCGCGAAGACGAGCGGAGAGGCGCGCGACTGCCTCAACGCGCAGATGGGGCAGCTGGCGAATCGCAACTCGTGCGTGCAGCCGTGGGTGCCGGGCATCGACTTCCAGCTCAACTGGCGGCCGGATGCGTGGGGGCTGCAGCGCCGCCTCGCGCTCTCGGCGTCGTTCATCAATCCGCTGGCTGGCCTGGACCAGCTGATCAACGGCGAGAACCGCCTGCAGGGGTGGGGGCAGCCGGCGATTCCGGACAACACGCTGCTGTACGTGCGCGGGTTCGACCGCAACACCAACACCTACAAGTACCAGGTGAACGAGCGCTTCGGCAACACGATCAGCGGGGCGCAGGCGTTTCGTCAGCCGTTTTTGCTGCAGCTGCAGGCGCGCTTCACCTACGGCATGAACACGACGCAGGAGCGGATGGGCTTCGCGATGGGCGGCTTCGGCGGCGGCCCGCCGGGGGGTGGTGCGGCCGGCGGTGCTGGCGCGCTCAACAATGCGCGCGTCACGAACCCGCTCGCGCAGCTGATCGTGATGAAGGATTCGCTCAAGCTGAGCGAGGAGCAGGTGAAGGGGATCACGCTGCTGTCGGACTCGCTCGCGGCGCGCAGCGCGCGCATGGGCGACGAGATCCGCGCGACAGTAGCGAAGGCCGGCAACAACCCGGATCCGGCGGTGGTGTTCTCGAGCATCCGTCCGAAGTTGGAGGAGGGGCGCAAGAACATCGCCGAGGCGATCAAGGCGGCGCAGGCGCTGCTCACGCCGGAGCAGTGGAAGCTGGTGCCGGAGTCGGTGAAGAACCCGTTCGCGGGGATGTTCGGCGGGCCCCAAGGGCAGCAGCGGCGGCCGGGCGAACAGCGACCGTAACGCCGTCGTCCTGAGCGAAGCGAAGGACCTGCTTGTCGTGGTCGGGGACTGCCCGGGCGCGGACAAGCAGGTCCTTCGCTTTGCTCAGGACGACCAACGGATGGCAGCTTTCGATTGTATCTCCCACAGACGCCCCGGGCATCACGCTCCGGGCGAAAGCCCCGTAGACTCGTGACCGTGCCCGCCCTGCCACCAGAGCCCGAGTTCGCCCACGACGATGTGCCGGCCGCCGTCGAACAGGCGCCTGCCGATGCGCCGTCGCTGCCGCCGGACATGGTGGATGAGCCGGCGCTCGTGGCACGGGTGCGAGCGGGCGACATGCACGCGTACGACACGCTGGTACGCCGGTATCTCAAACGCGCCTACGCCGTGGCCCAGCGCATGCTCGGCAACGCGTCGGACGCCGAGGACACGGTGCAGGATGCGTTCCTGCGGGCGCTCGAGCGGATAGCGCAGTGCGGACCGGGGCGCGCGTTCGGGCCGTGGTTCTTCCGCATTTTGATCACGCAGGGACTCAACCACCAGCGGTCGAGCAAGGTGCGGCGCACGGAAGCCCTGCCCGAGGAACTGCACGGTAACAGCGCGGGCAGCGACACGTTGATGGAGCAGTCGGAAATTCGCGCGGCGTTCCGAGTCGCGCTGGGCAAGCTGCCCGAGATGCAGCGCACGATCGTGCAGCTGAGCGACATCGAGGGGTACGGCAGTGGCGAGCTCGCCACGATGCTCGACATGCCCGCGGGCACCGTCCGCTGGCACCTGCACCAGGCACGCAAGCAGTTGCGGCAGTCCCTCGCGGCGCACGCGCCGAAGGGGTACCGTGGCCACAAGGACGGTTCCGCATGACGCACCTCCACGATTCCGACGACGCCGAGCTGCGCGCCCTGCTGCGCGCGACGGACGACGCCACGCCGCTCACCCCGGAGCGCGAGGCCGAGCTGGCGGAGCGCATCCTGCGCGGTGACGCGACGCTGCGCGCGATGCTGCGCGAGACCGACGATGCGCTGATGCTCACGCGCGCCGGCGAAGATGCGCTCGCGTCGCGCATCGTCGTGCAGGGCGCCGGGTGGCTCGCACTGCACGCGCAGGGAGCGGCTACGCGCGCCGACGATGCGACGCTCGATACACTCGCGCGCCGCGTCAAGGCCGACGCGCAGCCGGTGCTCGCGGGCTATCGCCGTCCGGTGCGGCGCACGACCTGGGTCGACGTCGCCGCGCGGTGGAGCCGCCCGGCGCTGCCGCTCGCAATCGCAGCGGGCATCGGGGCCATGATGGTACTCATGCGCACGCCGCGCGCGGTCGAGACGGCCGTCGTCGCGGACGCGAATGACGCGAGTTCGGCCTACGATGCCGTTGGTGGCATGACGCGCCTCACGCTGGCGGTACAGACACCGGAGGGCGCCGTGGGCGCCGCCTCGGAGGTGTCGCCATGAGCGCCGCCGACGAGACGAACGAAGGCGGGTCGGTGGCCGCGCGGCTTGGGCCGAGCGAGAGCGGTGATACGTCGCGCTCGATGATCTGGGTCGTGCTTGCCGTCGTGGCGATCGCGCTCGCCGGTGCGCTCTTGGGCGTTGTCATCGATCGCGCCGTGCACGCGCACGCCATGGACGCGCGATCGCATGGCGGGTTCGTTGGCGGTGGCCCGCGCATGGGTGGTCCGTTCATGGGCCGCGAGCCGAACGACACGGCGCGCAAGCGGATGCGCGAGCGGATGGCAAAGGAGCTGGAGTTGACGACGACGCAGGCGGCGCAGGTGGATTCGCTGATGTCGGCGCAGGCGCCCAAGTTCCGCGCGTTGCGCGAGAAAATGGAGCCGGCGATGGACTCGCTGGTGAAGGAGACGCAGACGCAAATGGACCGGATCCTGACGCCGGAACAGCGGGCCAAGGCCAAGGCGATGCGGGAAGAGCGTGCGTCGCGGCACCGGCGCGGTGGACCGCCGCTGTCGCCCTGAAGCAAGGGAGAGTGCGAAAGCACAAGCAGGTCCTTCGCTGCGCTCAGGACGACTAGAGCATCAGCACGCCGAGTTGCACGCCGCGCGCGACCGCTTCTGCGCGCGTGGTGACGCCCAGCTTTTCGAACACGGCAGTGACGTGCGTCTTGATCGTGTGCTCGGAGATGCCAAGGCGCGCGGCGATCTGCTTGTTCGCGAGTCCTTCAGCGAGCGCCTGCAGCACTTCATGTTCACGCGGCGTGACACTGACCGTGCGCGGAGTGCCTTCGCGGCGCGCCGTGGTCGTTGCGCCGCGTACCGGTTGTGCCGCGTCGGTGGTGAGCACGACGAGACCCGCCGCGACGGCGCGCACCGCAGCGATCAGTTCAACATCGCCGGCATCGCGCGCGAGCAGAGCGCGCACCCCCGCGGCAATCGCGTCGCGCGCGATGCCGGGCGTGGGCTCGTCCACGAGCAGCACAACCGCGGGCTGCGGAGTCGCGTCTTCGTCGGCTGCGTCGGCACGCAAAGCCGCGATGCGCGTGCCGCTGTCGTCGTCGAGCACGAGCACGTCGATGTCATCCGTGCCGTGGTCGCCGAGTGCATTGCGCGTGACCGCGGTGCCCAACACAACGATGTCATCGCCGAGCGCGAGCAGGTGCTCGAGCCCGGCGCGGACGACGGGACTACTGGCAATGACGGCGACGCGAACGCTCACGCCGGAGAACTAACTCCGGCGCGGGCGTTCGCCCACTGCGAGTGCGAGCTTCTGCAGCGCGCCGGCGCGAACAATGCGAGCGTCGAGCGTGCTGCCTGGTGCCGCACCCGCGACAATCGCGAGCAGTTCGCGCGGATCGGTGACAGCCGTGCCGCTCACTTCGATGATGATGTCGCCCAAGAGCACGCCGGCGGCCTCCGCGGGTCCCTGCGGCTCGATGGTGACGACCATGAGGCCGAGGTCACGTCCGAGCGTCTCCTTTGCAATGAGCTCGGCGCCCAGGCGCACGGGCTGAAGGCCGAGGCCGAGCCAGCCGCGACGGGTGCGGCCGTGTGAGAGCAGCTGGTCCGCGACGCGGTCGATCGTGGAGGGGGGCAGCGCGACGGCCGCTGCGCGGGCGAGGCCCGACGTGTTCATGCCGATGACGCGGCCGCGTGCGTCCACGAGAGCGCCACCGGAGAAGCCGTCCTGGATGGTGACATCGGCGCGGAGGAGCATCTCGACCGTGCCGCCGTGCCACGTCTTCCACTCGGGCCCGACCTGCGCCATGGCGCCCAAGGCTGCGGTGACGTGCGATCCCGGGCGTCCGATGGCGAGCACGAGCTGTCCGACGCGCGGTGCGGCGTCGGCGCGCGTGGCAACCGCGGCGCCGTCGTGTGATGCGAGCTTGAGGACGGCGAGGTCGGTGGCGGGATCTCGGCCAGCGAGTTCGGCCTTCACTTCGCGACCGCCCTCGAGGGTGACGACGATGTCGTCGTCACGGCGGGTGGTGTGATGCGCGGTGACAACGATGCCGGGGCGCCAGTGAATGCCGCTCGAGGGGATGCGTCGGCGAGCGTGGATGGCGACGATGGCAGCGCTGGCCGTTTCGACGGCGTCGGCGAAGGCGGTCGAGAGCTGGTCGGCCTGATCGAGGGTCGTGGACACGAGATGACTCCGGTGTTCGTGAGGCGAAGCGCGCAGGCCGTTGGCGGCGGCGCGCAGGACTACACGGATTGTGGCCAGCGCCGGAGAGGCCGAGCATCCCCCGTTCGGGGGAGATGTTGGCGTCGGGTGAACGGGGGAGCGCACGCGCCGGCAGCGCACGCCATCGTTCATTCGCACGAGCGCTCCTCCACTGTCCCAACCTCGCGCGCCGATCGGCGAGGACGCGCACATCGACCTTGCGGTGCTGCGTATCGTGACCGACACTGTTGCACCGACTGGTTGAGACCACCGGTCCTTCGCTTCGCTCAGGACGACAGCAGTGCTCAGGGCGTCTGCATGAGCAGGAGCTGCCCACTCTCGCGCGGATAGTCGACACCCTTCGCGCGGAAGGGTAGGGTATGGGCGCGCACGGAGACGATCCATTTCGCACTCGCGACGAAGGGCTCGACGTACGCGATGTCGCCGATGTCCCAGCAGCTGGCGGCCGCGACGCTGCAGGTGGCCGCTTGGCCGTTCAGCAGCGTGCCTTGCGTCGTCTGCGCGATGCGCGTGAAGCCAGCGGGCGGCAGCCCGAACGCGAGCGAGCCCTGCCAGATGCTCGCCGCACGCGTACCGGCGAACGCGGGGTGCAACGGCGCTTCGCCGATCATGATCGTGAGAAATGACGTGGCGACGGTTCCCGGCGATGCCCATCCGCTTGCCGGACCGGTTGACGCCGCGATGCGGACGAGGTGCGCGGGTCCCGATACCACGTTGCGGTTGAGATCCAGCCGGTAGAGCGAACCGTAGGGGTCGCACACGCCGGGGCAGGTGGCGTTCACGCTGCCCGCGACGTGTCCCGTGATGGCGGGATCGCCGCGATCAACGAGATAGATCGCGGGCACGCGATTCGAACGTGGCGCTGACGTCGCCGGGTCGAGGGCACTGCGGTCAAGGTCGAGGTCGGCCAGGCGCACGAACGGCAAGGCTCCGACGGAATCGACGAGCTGCTGGAGCCGGCCAAAGCGCTGCCCCGGTGCCACCAGCGTGTCCGGTCGATCAAACAGCTCGACCCATTGGACGTCGAGGGAATCGCCTGGGGCGATGAGGGCAGCATGGAGGGCGGCGCGGCCGGGCAGCGCCGCGGCGGCGCGGAGCACAAAGGCGCGCCCTTCGGCAACGTCGCGCGTGTAGAGGTACAGCTCCGAACTGCCGGGCGTACCGTCCTGGTAGATGACCGAGAGCTGCGTCGGATAGACGTTGGCCGGCATCACGGTCATGCCCGCGTTCGCGATGGCCCCATAGAGTGGGAGCCTCTGCACAAGGCCCGAGATTCCGACGCTCAAGGTCACGGCGTCGTTCGGCGTGTTGCCCGCCGCCTCACCGCTGTAGAAGCCGGTTCCGAGGAAGCCCGTGGGGAGGAGCACGTCACCCGCCGCGCCGGACCTGAGGTTCTGCCATTGAGATCGCCCGTCTTCCACCAGGCCCGCGAGGTTGATGGCCCCGGTGGCCGGGCTGATCGCGATCCGTGCGAGGCGGGCATACCGGATGTCGGGACCGCCCGAGGAGGACGTGATCGGCGTGGCTCCGATGTCATGCGCCACGAAGAGGGCCGTGTTGCCTTGGTCGGTGATCGTCGCGAGGCCGTGCGGTGCCGGCGGGAAGGTGAGCGGACTCCCGGGCATCGAGTCGCCGGCGGTGATCA
>JAYTVE010000229.1:0-1909 GCA_043744185.1 Gemmatimonadota bacterium
CGACGCCGGCTACCTCACGCGTCGTCTCGTCGACGTCGCGCAGGACGTGACCATCACCGAGGAGGATTGCGGCACGATCCTCGGCCTCGAGATCGCGGCGCTGAAGGAAGGCGAAGACGTCATCGAGCCGCTCGCCGAGCGTATTGTCGGCAACGTGGCGGCGGAAGACGTGGAAGATCCGCTCGCGCGCGATGAGAGCGGCCGCGCGGTGCTGCTCGCCGAGTCCGGCCAGTTGCTGGACGAGGAGACGGCCACTGCGATCGAGGAGTCGGGTATCGAGAGCATCAAGATTCGCTCGGTGCTCACCTGCGAGGCCAAGCGCGGACTCTGCCGCATGTGCTACGGCCGCAACCTGGCCACCATGCAGATGGTCGACATCGGCGAGGCGGTCGGCATCATTGCCGCCCAGTCGATCGGCGAACCGGGCACGCAGCTCACGCTGCGCACCTTCCACATCGGCGGCACTGCGGCGCGTATCGCCGAACAGACCGCCCGCAAGTCGAAGGTGGCGGGCGTCATCGAATACGGCGACCGCCTGGTCACCGTCACCAACCCCGAGGGACAGCGCATCGTCACCTCGTACGAGGGCGATCTCGCGATTCGCGCGTCCAGCGATCGCAGCGCGGCCGTGTCGGCGCGCCTCCAGGTGCCCCTCGGCGCCATCCTCATCCTGGATGACGGCGCGAAGGTCGAGAAGGGCGAGGTCATCTTCACCTGGGACCCGTACACCAATCCGATCATCGCCGACATCGAGGGCACGATCAAGTTCGTGGACCTCGTCGAGGAAGAGTCGGTGTCCGAGGAGCTCGACGAGCTCACCGGCCTCCGTCAGCGCGTCGTCATCGAGGATCGCGAGAAGAAGCTCCACCCGCACATCGAGATCTGGCAGACGAAGGCAGGCAAGGAGAAGCGCGTGCGCGACTTCGTCATCCCGGTGGGCGCTCAGCTCACCGTCGAGGACGGCGGCACGATCTCGGCGGGTACGATTCTCGCCAAGGTCAACCGTGAGGCGTACAAGACACGCGACATCACCGGCGGTCTGCCGCGCGTCGCCGAACTCTTCGAGGCACGTCGCCCGAAGGATCCGGCCACGATCTCGGAGATCGACGGCGTCGTCCGGTTCGGCGAGATCAAGCGCGGCAAGCGCGAGATTTTCGTCCAGCCGATCGACAACGTGGCGGCGCTGGTCGAGGGGGCTGAACCGCAGCTCTATGAAGTCCCCGCTGGCAAGCACTTGCGCGTGCACGAGGGCGACCGCGTGCGCGCCGGTGACCGCCTGTCCGAAGGCCCGGTCAACCCGCACGACATTCTCCGCATCAAGGGCCCGCGCGCCGTTCAGGAGTATCTCCTGAACGAAGTGCAGGAGGTGTACCGCCTCCAGGGCGTGAAAATCAACGACAAGCACATCGGCGTGATCGTGCGCCAGATGCTCCAGAAGGTCCGTGTGGTCAACGCCGAGGAGACCGAATTCCTCGAGGGCGAGCACGTCGACAAGCAGGTCTTCCGCGACGTCAACGACAAGTCGCGCAAGCGGAAGGAGAAGCCGGCCTCGTCCGAGCCGCTCTTGCTGGGCATCACCAAGGCCTCGCTCACCACGCAGTCGTTCGTGTCGGCGGCTTCGTTCCAGGAAACCACCCGCGTTCTCACCGACGCGGCCATCCGTGGCGCCAAGGACGATCTCCTCGGCCTCAAGGAGAACATCATCATCGGTCATCTCATCCCAGCGGGCACCGGTATGTACCGGTACCACGATGTGGACCTCGAAGGCGAGGCGGTGCCGGTTGGTGAACCGCCCGTCCCGGTGGCGGCGGACCTGAGCTTGCTCGCCGGCATCGGCGGGATCGGCGAAGGGGCCCTCGCGGTCGGATTCGAAGAGGACTAGCCGCGCTCGTTCGGAAACGGCGGGCCG
>JAYTVE010000230.1:0-23399 GCA_043744185.1 Gemmatimonadota bacterium
AACCCATCGACTCGCTCGGCACCGAGAGCGCGATCAGCGCGCACTGGCCCGCGCCCACGCGCCCGTGCGGTGCGCCCATCCACGGGAAGAAGGTGATCACGGTGCCGGGCGCCCCCGATTCCGTACCGAAGTACAGGTGCCACGTACCGGGATCATCGAAGTTGACCGTGCGCTTGACCAGCCGGAGCCCGAGCACGCGTTCGAAGAACTCGCGCGTGCGGCGCGGGTGGCCGCAGATCGCGGTCACGTGATGCAAGCCAAGCAGCGCGACGTCGCTCACGGGTCGAGGGCCACGCCGAGATGTGACGCCAGTGGCGCGAGTGCCGGGCGCAGCGCCGCGCTCACCGTGTCGCGCACCTGCACGGCGGCCACCAGGGCCTCGTAGGGCACCTTCCCACCGAGGCGGCCGACGAGGCGGGCGAGACGCAGCGCCGTCATGACGCCAATCTCGAGCTCATCCGCGCTCTCCGAGAGCGTGAGCACGCGGATGGTGTGCGTGAGCGCCTCCTCTGCGAGCGCACCGACGGGTTCGCCCTGCGCGAGGCGCACGCGCAACTCCGGCGCCAACAGCGTCCGCACGTCGTCGCCATTGAGGAGCCGCCGCACGGGATCGGCGTAGCCCTCGGCGAACTGCGGTGGGCGCAGCACATGGTGCAGGCCATCCGGCCCGTTGGCCTCGGCCACGATGTCGCCGTCGGCCTCGCGATGCACCAGCACGTGCCAGCGGGTCGTGTCGCCCGTCCGGCGATGGGTGAGCACGAGTGTGCCGTCCAGATCCTCGCTGGCATCCACGCACGGAGCGGAGGTCGCATCGATGGTGGCCGCGAGGGCGGTGCTCACGGCGCGACCCGCCGCCACGCGCGCGAGCGGTGAGGCGCCCGAACTCGCGAGCCGAGCGAAGATGTCGGCGGCGGTGCCTTCCGTCGGGTCGTTGCTCTCTGCGGCGGCCAGTCGCGTGAGCAGACCTTCGCGCAGCCTGCCCGTGTCGCCCGCGAGTTCCATCGCGCGCGCGGCATAGCGCAGCACCTGCTTCGGTTCGAGCCCGGCCACGTCGTCGAAGAACCAGGCGCACGACGTGAACATGCGAAGCGTGGCGCGTTCCTGCTCGAGCAGGCGACGGCTGGCGAGCAAGGACGCGTCGTCCGCGTGCACGAGCTGCTCGCGCACCCACGCAGCCTGCGACGGGCCGTCCTGCGCGACCACGTCGCCATACGCATCGAGCGTGGCAGCCGAATCGACGAACATGGCAGGCGCCTGCGCGTCCCACCGCGCGCGCAGCTCGCCCGCAAGCCAGGTGAGCGACTCGCGGAGCGGCTTGCGCCATGCCTGCGACCACCCGCGCTCGGATGAAGCCTTGCAGCCGCAGTCCGCGCGCCAGCGCTCGACGCCGTGCGTGCAGCTCCACGCCGAGGGCGACACAAGCTGGGCTGCGGGGCGTGCACCCATGCGCGCGACGATGCTCGCGTAGTTCTCGATGCGCGCGTCGTCCCGGCGTGCGATGCGGTCGATAGCGGCGGCGAGCGCCATTTCGCCGAAGGCATGATGATGACCGAAGGTCTCGCCATCGGTGGCAATCGCCCGCACCACGGGCGCCGACGTGCCGCCGGGGAGCGGCGCTGGATCGAGCAGGCGGACCGTCAGTGCATCGCCGCTCCTGAGCAGTGGACCGAAGGCGACATCACGCGAGAGGGCGCCATCGTACACGCAGACCGCGAGCGAGCGACCGCCGCCCGCATCGAACGTGAGCGGCATGCCATCTGTTGGCGGATTCGTCACCTGGTGCGGGGCGACGATCGTGAACTTCATCCCGGCCTCGGCGAGCGCCACGAGCGTGGCCTCGTCCACCGCGGTCTCCGGGCACCAGAATCCCTCGGGATCGCGTCCGAAGCGGCGCCGGAAATCGGCGATGCCCCAACGGATCTCGGTGCGACGTTCGCGCGGGCTCGCGAGGGGGAGGATGACGTGGTGATACGGCGCGGCGATCGCGTTGCCGTGCCCGCCAAGACGCATGACCGAGAGGCGGTCGGCCGCGACGATCGCGCGCCACGTCGTGGGGGCGGCGCGCTCGAGCCACTCCGCGAGCGTGGCGCCAACGTCGAATGACATCGCTTCGTAGCAGTTCACGAGCCGTGCGACACGACCGTCGGCATCGAGCAGGCGTGCGGTCGCCATCGGCGCGTAGCACTCCTGCGTGATGCGCACATTCCAGTCGTGGGCGGGCGCCGCGTTGGCCTCGCGCTCGACGACTTCGAGCCACGGATCTTCGCGCGGCGGCTGGTAGAAGTGCCCATGGACGACGACCGACCGTGCAGTGCTCACCCCAACGCCTCCGCCGGAGTGCGGCCCGCGAGCGCGACGCGCACGGCGTCGAGCACGAGCGGGAAGACGTCATCACGCACGCGGAGCTCGGCGGCGAACGCGCGCGTGTTCTCGAGCGTGAAGCCGGGCAGCCCCTCGAGCGCGGAGAGAAACCGGGTCAGGTCCTCGGCGTGGCCGTTGAAGCGACGCTCGGCGTAGTCGGCCACTTCGCCCGTGGAGATGATGAACTGCCAGTCGCTCGACATGAGCAGCAGCAGCGATCGCGCGGCCTGCGCGAGGATCTCGTGCGTGTCGGGATTGGCGAGTGCAGTGGGCGCGATGGCCCAGAACCGTTCCTCGAGCGGCCACAGGACGTGCCACGTCCACGCGGTGAGCGGGCCGTACCACATGCTGAAGTCGCCGTTGGCGCCCCAGGTGCCGGGTGCGAGTTGCACTGCCCCCTCGTGCTTCGCGTGCGCGATGTGCTGCGAGGCTGTGGTGGCACGCACCATCGTCTCCTTCGGCAGGGCGCGATAGAGCCCCTCGAGGAAGTCGACCCCCTCGAACCACCAGTGCCCGAAGAGCTCCGTGTCGAACGGTGCGACGACCACTTCGCGCAGCGGATCGGTGCCGTTGGCGGCAATGCCACCCAGCGTCGTCGCGAAATCCGTGGCGTGACGCGCCACCGCAGTCGCCGCGCGCTCCGGCACGTACGGCTGCTTGTCGCCCAGGTCGGCCTTGCTATCGGTCACCTTCCACAGCTTGAGGCCGCCCGGCCAGCGGATCTTGTGGAACTCGAGATAGTTGCCGTCGCCGGGGTAGCCGTCGTGGCGGCTCCACACCTTGAACGAAGTGCGCGGGTCGCGCACGAGTGCGCGCGGCGCGCCGTCGTCGCGGCGGCGGCCAATGCGATAGGCGCGGTACGGCGAGTGGCGCCGCCGTCCGCTCTCGATCATGACGCCGGCCTTGACGAGCTCACCCTGCTGGAAGACGACGTCGCCGTAGAGGCCGAGCGAGGCGCCGGCGCGTGCGAGGTGCGCATCGACGGTCACGAAGCGGACGCCGAACTCCTCGAGGAAGGTCTCGATCCCCGCACGCGATTCACCGGCGCGCGGTGCCTTGGGATCGGGGTTCCATGGTCCGCGCGGACGATACGCGCACTCAGGCATCCAGAGTCCGGCGGCCTTCATCCCGAAGAGGCGCTCGTGCTCGGTTTGTCCCGCGGACAGCTGCAGACGGATCGATTCGTCGCGTCCGAGCAGCGGCAGGAAGCCGTGCGTGGCCGCCGAAGTGGTGATTTCGAGTCGCCCTGCGCGTGCATGCGCCGCAAAGGTGCCGATGAGATCGCCGCCGATTTCTTCCCACGTCTCGCGCAGCCACAAGTAGCGATCGTACCACCAGCGCGTGATCTCGAGGAGCCGCGCGTCGGCCGTGGCGGGGAGCGAACCCTCGCACGCGATGCAGGCCTCGATGCGCTGGTTGAGGAAGGCCTCGAGCTCGGTGGCGAACACGGGGTTCGCGAGCTGCGATGCGAGGATCGGGGTGATCCCGAGGGTGACGGGCGCGTGCACGTTGTCGGCCGCGAGCGCTTCGAGCGCGCGCACCAGCGGCAGGTACGTGTCGAGGGTGGCTTCCGTGAGCCAATCACTGCCGTGCGGCCACCGCCCATGGTTGAGCACGTACGGCAGGTGGCTGTGGAGCACGAGCACGAAGTCCATGCTGGGCATCAGGACGTGGGCTCCAACCCGAGGGCAAGGCGATAGCGGGCATCGTACGCGAGGACGGCGTCGTCCCAGCCAGCGGGCAGCTCGAGCGCCACCTTCACGCGGGCTGTCCACGCCTTCTTGTCCCCGAAGGCCGTGAGGGCCGCGTCGAGCGCGCGGTCGAGCGCCGCGCCCTCGAACAGCTGGAAGCGGAAGATCGCGTCGATGTCGGGCAGGTCGCCGTGTGCGCCGGTGGCACGCGCAACAATCACGGCGCCGTAGCGCAGTGCCTGTCGTGCGAGCGTCGCCGTCGGTTCGTGGAGCGAGGGGAGCAGCACGATGTCGGCCCCCGCGAGCGCGCGACGCTCGCTGCGCTCGTGCATGCCACCGAGCACCGCGACGCGCCCCGGATGCCGCGACGCGAGTGCGTGCGCGCCAACCACGAGCAGGGGCTCGCCATACCCGGCGATGACGATCTGCGCGTCGGTCGACTGCACGAGGTCGCTCTGTAGCGCGAGCACCGCGCCGGAGCGCAGGGTGAGCGGACCGGGGATGTACACGACCGGTGTGCGCGCGCGCACCGGCAGCTTGGCTGCGCGCTGCAGCGCCTGCTTGTTCTTTGCGCGATCTGCCACGGTGCCCGGACCGAACCGTGCGGCCAGCTCCGTGTCGGCTGCCGGATTCCAGCGCGTGGCATCAAGCCCGTGGGCAATGCCGCTGAGCGCGGCACCACGCCAACGAAAGAGGCCGTGGAGGCCGAAGCCGCCTGCCGGCGTCCGCAACTCGGTCACGTGCGCGTCGCTCGTGGCGACGACCTGATGGGCGAACGACGCGCCACCCTTGAGCAGGTTCACCTGTCCGTACCACTCGAGCGCGTCCGGCGTAAACAGTCGCCCCGGGATACCGAGCGCCGCGAGACGTTCCGGACCCACATGCCCCTGGAAAGCGGCGTCGTGGATGGTGAGTACCGTCGGCGTGCGCTCCGCCGGAGGCACGAGCTGCTCGAGAACCGGGACGAGCGCGGCGTGCCAGTCGTGGGCGTGTATCACGACCGGACCCGTCACGAGCTTGCGCACCGCCACCGCGGCCGCATGCGCGAGCAGGGCAAAGCGCTCCGGGTTATCGAGGTACGGACCATCAGGGCCGGCGTAGATGCCCTCGCGATCGAATGCGCCGCGATGATCCACGAAGAGAAGCCAGGGGCGTCGCGGATCGGGATCGACCTCGCCGAGCAGCGACACCACTTCGTTGTGGTCGCCGACCGTCAGGTCGAACGGATCGCCGACTGGCACGAGTTCAGGATGATCCGCGAGTACCGTGTGATACGCGGGCGAGATTACCACCACGCTGCGTCCGCCGGCCGCCTGCGCCTGCGCGAGTCCGGCCACGGCATCGCCGAGATCGCCGACGCGACCCCAGGGAGCCACCTCGGCGCTGACGTGCACGATCGTCACGGCGCGCCCGTCGGCGTGCAACGGGTTTGCGGTCGGAACGATGCCGGCCTTCGTGCGCGCGGTGCGCGGCGTGGCCGTGCGCTTGGAGGGAGCCGACTTCTTGCGGGCGCTCATCCGGTCGGCGGATCGTCCGCCGAGCCGGTTCCCGTCATGGACGGCACGTAATAGTCGCGCGCGTACTCCTCGACCATGCGGTGCGCGGTGAAGAACTGACCGGCGATGCGTATCGACTGCTTCATGGTCTTGAGCCACTCGCGCGGCAGTCCCTTGTCGTCGCGCGTGTAGAAGCGCGGCACGACTTCCTTCTCGAGCAGCGTGTAGAGGCGGTCCGCCGTTTCGGCGTCGTCATCCACCACGCCGGCCTGACCGATGGCCCATCCGTTGGAACCGTCGTACGCCTCCTCCCACCAGCCGTCGATGGTGGAGAACTGCGGCACGCCGTTGAGCGCGGCCTTCATGCCGCTCGTGCCCGATGCTTCCATGGGCACCTTGGGCAGGTTCATCCACATGTCCACGCCCTGCACCAACAGGTGTGCCAAATGCATGTCGTAGTCTTCGACGAAGGCGACGCGTCCCTCGAACTGCGGGTCGCGCGTGAACTGGTAGACCTGCTGCAAGACATCCTTGCCGGGATTGTCGGCCGGATGCGCCTTGCCCGCGAAGACGATCTGCACGGGACGCGTCGGATCCGTGAGCAGCTTCTTGAGGCGATCAGCGTCGCGGAAGATGAGGCTTGCGCGCTTGTAGGTGGCGAAGCGGCGGGCGAAGCCGATGGTGAGCACGTGCGGGTCGAGCATCACGCCGGCGCCCACCATCTGCGGCGCCTCGAGTGACCGCGCCACGAAGTTCCGGCGCGCTTCCTCGCGCACGAGGTTGAACAACACTTCCTTGAGCTGTCGGTGCGCGAACCAGAGCGTCGCGTCGTCCGCCTCGAGGATCTTGTCCCAGGTGCCCGGCTCGTCGAGGCGGTTGCCCCAGTCGGCGCCGAGCGAGCGATCGACCACCTGCATGACGGCGTTGGCCATCCAGGTGGCGAGGTGCACGCCGTTGGTGACGTGCCCGATCGGCACCTTCTCAGCCGGGCGTCCCGGCCAGAGCGACGTCCAGAGCTCGCGCGTGACCACGCCATGACGTCGCGACACGCCGTTGATGCGACGCGAGAGCCGGATGGCCGTTGCGGTCATGTGGAACGTCTGGTGGTCGATGACCGGATGATGGCCAATGGCCAGAAATTCACTCTTGGAGATGCCCATCTCCTCCCACACGGGACCCGCGCACTGCTCGATCTGGTCCGGGCCGAACTGGTCGTGTCCGGCCGGCACCGGCGTGTGCGTGGTGAAGGTGGAGGCGTTGCGCACCTTGGCCACGGCATCGGCATAGGACATGCCCGCCGATACGTATTCGCGCACGCGTTCGGTGAGCATGAAGGCGGCATGGCCTTCGTTTGCATGCCAAGCCTGTGGCTCGATGCCGAGCGCGCGCAGCACGCGCACGCCGCCGACGCCCAGCAGCCACTCCTGCCGGAGGCGGAGCGCCGGGCCGCCGGCGTAGAGCTTGGACAGGAGCGGCCGATCATCGATGTGGTTCTCCTCGAGTTCGGTGTCGAGGAGGTAGATCGGCACGCGACCGACATCGAGGCGCCAGGCGCGGATGTGCACGTCGCGACCGAAGGTGCTGACGGTGGCGAGATACGGCACACCGCCGGGGCCTGGCAACGGCGTGATCGGCGTGAGCGACAGGTCGTACCGCTCGTCGGTGTCCTGCTGACGCCCTTCGATGTTGATACGCTGGTCGAAGTAGCCGTTCCGATAGAGGATGCCGACGCCGACGAGCGGCACGCCCAGGTCGGACGCCGCCTTGCAGTGATCGCCGGCGAGCACGCCCAAGCCACCGGAGTAGATGGGCACCGAGTTGTGGAGGCCGAACTCGGCGCAGAAGTAGGCGACCGGTTTCTTGACGTGTTCTGGCCACTGGTGCGCGAACCAGGTGTCGGCGCCCGACTGCTCGTGATGGAACCAGGCCATCATCTTGTCGTACAAGGCCGTGATCCGCGCATCGTGGGCGGCGGCGTTCAGGCGCTCGGCCGAAACCTGGTCGAGGAACTTGAGCGGGTTGTGCCGGACGCCATGCCAGAGGCGTTCGTCGATCGAGCGAAAGACCACCCGCGCTTCGCGGTGCCAGCTCCAGCTGAGGTTGCGAGCGACATCGGGAAGACCAGCGAGGCGGTCCGGAATCAGGGCAGGCACGGAGACATGGTCGAGAGGTGAGGCTGCGCCAGCGAACGGACGAGCGAAGCGAGGGCTCGTCGAGGGCGTCGCAGAACCAGTGAAGTTACCGACCCGAACCATCCTGTGTCAGTAGCGGTCTAGCCCGAATCACAGCATCGGCTTAACGTGCACTCGCCCTCCCACCCCGGGCTCCCCCAATTGTCACGAGGTCATCGATTTCCATGTCGCGCATCGCTCTCGCCATCGCCACCATCACCCTGGGCGCTTGCGCCTCCGCCGGCGCCACCACGTCCGCCGCGCCTTCGCCGTCGAGCGCGCCTGCGGGACGGGGTGCAGCCGCCGTTGCGGCGGCGCCTGCCAAGCCAGCTGCCGTGAATCCGGTGGGTCAGTTCGAGTTCAACACCGAGGTCAACGGGAGTCCCATGAAGGGGAGCATCCGGATCGCGGGTACCACCGGCAACTATTCCGGCAGCATGACGTCGGACATCACGCCGGAACTGCCGATCACGAGCATCGCGGTCGATGGTCAGACGATGAAGCTCGCGATGGACACGCCGAACGGCGCCGCGACGATCAACATCCAGTTCACCGGTGACACCTTCACCGGCAACTGGGAACTGGGTGGCGCGTCGGGTCCGCTGACGGGCAAGCGCATCAAGTAGGGCGGGTACGCGCTCGACGCGCGCACGGGCCGGCGCCTCTCACGACGAGGCGCCGGCCCGTTCTGCGTCCGGCCCCTCGCGGACCAGCGGTGACGCGTGGAAGAACGGCTGCGGCGCTTCCCACGGGACCCCCGCGCGAAACGTGTCTGCGGCGCGACGGAGCTGCACCAGTTCGCCAGCAGGGATGCGATCCAGGTTGCGGATCATCATGGCCATGCGCGGATGGTTCGCGAACCGCTCGCGATGCCGGGCGAGGAAGTCCCAATAGAGCACGTTTACCGGGCACGCCCCCTCACCGCTTTTCCGTGACACGTCGTACGAGCAACTAGAACAATAGTTGCTCATCCGGTTGATGTACGCGCCGCTAGCCACATACGGCTTGGATGCCATCACGCCGCCGTCGCCCCAGGTGGCCATGCCCGCCACGTTCGGCAGTTCCACCCACTCGTAGGCGTCGGTGAAGGCCGCCCAGAACCAGCGCGAGAGCGCCTCGGGGGTGACGCCCAGCAACGTTGCGATGTTGCCCTGCACCATCAGGCGCGGGATGTGGTGTACGCGCGCGTGGTCGCGCACGGAGCGCACCGAGTCGGCGAGGCAGCGCATGCGGCACGCGCCATGGGCACCGGCGCCGGCGTATCCCGCCTCGCCATCGGGCGCCCAGTACCAGAGCGGCAGCGTGCGATCGGCTTCGAGCGCGTTCGCCGTGCGAAGCCCCGGCATGAGGCGCCAGTAGATGCCGCGCACATACTCCCGCCAGCCGAGAATCTGGCGGATGAAACCCTCGACGCTCGGGAGCGGCGCCACACCCTCGCGGTACGCACGCTCGGCGCGGCGCACCACCTCCATCGGGTGCAGCAGGCCAACATTGAGCGCGGACGAGAGGGTGGAGTGCAGCAGGTCCGTCTCGCCGGCCTGCATCGCGTCCTCGAATGGGCCGAACTCTCCCAGCCGTTCGGTGACGAAGCGCTCGAGCAGTGCCCGTGCATCCGCGCGCGTGACCGGGAGCGAAAAGCCGTCAACCGAACCCCAGCGCCCCTTCCAGCGCGCCACCTGCGCCATCACGTCGCGTGTGAGGGCATCGGGCTCGACGATCATGCGCGGCGGCGCCGAGCGACCCTTGGGCCACGGCTTCCGGTTCTCCGTGTCGAAGTTCCAAGCGCCGCCGGCTGGCGAACCATCCGGCTCCATGAGCACACCATGCGTGCGCCGCAACTCGCGGTAGAACCACTCCATGCGGAGTTCCTTGCGGCCTTCGGCCCAAGCGTCGAATGCCGAACGCGGCGCAATGAAACCGGGATCTTCACGGCGCACGAAGGTCACGCCCATCGCGGCCAGGCGCGGCGCCACGCGCGTGAACTCGTCGAGGAGCTGCCACTCGCGGGGCTCCGAGGCAACCACGCGGCGCGCGTCGTGCTCGCGGGCGGCGTCCACGATGGCCTCCTCGTAGCTGGCCGCGACGCGATGATCCACGACGTAACCGGCGCGGCGCAACTCCGCGGCGAAGTGGCGCATCGTGCTCAGGATCAGGACGAGCTTCTGACGGTGCCACGGCAGCTCGGCGCCCTTGGTCACCGACTCGACGAGGAGAACGATGACATCGGCCCGCGGCGCGCGCGGGATGCGCGCCACGGCGCGCGAGCACTCCCACGGTGCGATGAACGTCAGGGTCGGACGCTGAGGACGTGCCACGCTCGAGATCATGCCGTAAAATGACGCCGGTGCGACAAATCGTTCCCGTTTTCGCGTTGGCCGCCTGCGGCGCCGCGCTGCCGTGCGAGATGCAGGCGCAGCGGGTGTTCGGGCGCGTCACCGAAGCCGACGGCCGCACGGGCATTACCGGCGTGGTCGTGACGCTGGTGCAGGACACCGTGCGCCTTGCCCCCGTGCTGAGCGGCGCGGATGGCCGCTTCTTCATGCGCGCGCCCGCAGCCGGGCGCTGGCAGGTACGCGCGGACGCCATCGGGCGGCCGTCGCAGTATTCACCCCCGCTCACGCTCGCCGCGAGCGATACGGCGCGCGTCGAGTTGCGCTTCCCGCCCTTCGTTCCCACGCTCGAGATGGTGCGCGTGGCAGGCGAACGCGGCTGCCGGATGCGGCCGGACGAAGGGGAGCGGATGGCGGAGGTGTGGCAGGCGATTCGCACGGCGCTCGAGGCCAGCGCGGCGACGGAACGGGAGCGTCGAACGCCGCTTGAGCTCGAGGTGACGGACTACCGGATGGACCTGTTCAAGCAACGCACGAGTGCGGCGAAGCTCACGCTGCGCAGCTGGAGCGGCGCCGGCTTTTTCTCGGCGCCGCCCGACGAGCTGGTGGCTCGGGGCTACGTGCGGCAAATCGGCGACTCTGTGGCGTACTTCGCGCCGGATGCGAATGTGATCACCTCGCCCTCCTTCCTCGCGACCCACTGCTTTCGCGTGGAGGAGCAGGCACCGCTCCTGGGCGCGCGGCAGGTGGGGTTGAGTTTCCAGCCGTTGCAGGATCGCATGGTGGGCGACGTGCGCGGCACGCTCTGGCTCGACGCGCAGAGCGCCGCGCTGCGGAGGCTCGAGCTGGAGTACGTGGTGCCGGGGCGCACGTCGAGCCTGCCGAACGCCGACGCGACGATGGAGTATGCGCGACTCCCCAACGGGCGGTGGTTCGTGTCGCGCTGGCTGCTCAACATGCCCGTGGTTCGAGAAGTGGGACCGCGGGTGGGTGGCGTCTCGTCGGTAGCGTTTTCGGGATGGCGTGCGCGCGAGGGGTTGGCGCGTGCGCTCTCGCTGCGTGACGCGCAGCGCCTGGCACCCCCTGCCGTGGTGTTCGGGCAAGCGATGGACAGCACGACGGGGAGGGCATTGGTGGGCGCCGAGGTGCTGCTTGAAGGGGTGGGGCGCACGACCACGGACAGCGCCGGGCACTACCGCTTCGAGGTGCGCGACCCGCTCACCCTGCCGGCGCCGGCGACGCTCACGCTGCTGTCGGGGCGAGCACGCGAGCTGGGCGTGGAGGCACCGGTTCGCGAGTTGTCGCTGGTGGCGGGCGATACGGCGCAGGTGGAGCTGGCGATTCCGTCGGTGGCACAACTGCGCAAGCGGTGGTGCGGAGAAGGTGAGGGCGGCGAACCGGCGCTCGGCGTTTTGTCTGGTCGCGTGACGGGATACGAAATGACGAGAAGCGCGCAATATGTCGCTTTTGTGATCCTAAAGTGGCTTGATACGAGTGGTATGAACCATTCAAACTCGACACCGGTTCAATGGGATTTGTACGGCGCGGGGCGATTCGTTCTCTGCGGGGTACCCGTCGGAGTTCCGATTCGGGTGCACGCCGAGTCGCGGTCCGCGCGGAGCGGCGAACAGCTCGTCACGATCGACATGTCCGGCTTGGGTCTGGTGCCGCTCGTGCTTCACGCCAACACCAAGCAACTCGATCCGCCGTGATGGTCCGCCACCTGCCACGGTCCGTGCACGCGATCATCTTGGGACTCGGAGGCCACATGCATTCACGTTTCGTCGGAGTCCTCGCGGCCGCGCTGCTGGCGGCGCCCGCCGCCGCACAGGTTGTCACCGGGCGCGTCGTCCGCGAGGACGGCCGCACGCCCGTGCCCGGCGCCGTCGTCACGCTCGTGCACGACAACGACCGCGTGCGACCGCTGCTCTCGGACGTGGACGGGCGCTTCCTCTATCGCAACGCACCCACGGGCAACTGGATCGTGCGGGCAGATGCGGCCGGCTTCGGGATGAACTTTTCGGACGCGTTCCGCATGGGCCCGCGCGACTCCGTGGACGTGACCGTGCGCGTCACGCCGTTCACGCAGCAGCTCGCGGCGGTGAAGGCCACGACCACCAATCGGTGCGTCGTCGATCCCGCGAACAACGAGCGCACGAGCGTCGTCTGGTCGGCCATCCGCAGCACGCTCGAGGCCAGCATGGCCACGGAGCGCGAGCAACAGACGCCGCTCGAGATCACGGTGCTCGACCACGTGCTCGACATGGGCAAGTCTCGCCGTTCGACGACGCCGTTCCGGAAGGCGCGCAGCTGGTCGGGGATCGGCTTTCGCGCATACTCGCCCGCCGTGCTCGACTCGATCGGGTACGTGCGCGTCTTTGCCGATTCGACCTCGGCCGTGAGCGCAGAGCGCGGCGTGAAGTCCGAGCGCGTGCAGGCGCAGAGCGCCGGCGGCCTGGGCACGATGCTCTCCGTGGAGCGCGAGCAGATCGAGCGCGAGTACTACCTGCCGGACGCCGACGTGATCATGTCATCGACGTTCATGGCCGGGCACTGCTTCTCCGTGGTTGAGCGCGAGGCGACGAAGGGGGCGCCGCGCGCGGTAGGCCTCGCCTTTCGGCCCATGCTCAAGCGCATCGTGGGCGAAGTCGAGGGGACGCTGTGGCTCGATCCGGTGACGGCTGCGCTCCGGCAGATGGACGTGAGCTTCCTGATTCCCGAGCGCGCGCGTGACTTGCCGAACGCCACGGCGACGATCGATTTCGCCCAACTGCCCACGGGCCGGTGGGTCGTGTCGCACTGGTCGCTCGTGATGCCCATGGAGCGCAGCCAGCGCAACTCGATGGACAACGGCTTCGAACAGAAGCTCTCCGGCTGGGCCGAACGCGAGGGAATCGCGCGCGTGCTGCCGCTGGCGGAAGCGTCGAGCATTGCACCGGGCGCAGTGGTGCGCGGGCGCGTGCTGGATGGCACGACGGGCAAGCCGCTCACCGATGCGGCGTTCACGCTCGAGAGCGTGGGCACGGAACTGACCGACTCCACCGGCCGCTTCCAGTTCCGCATTGCCAATCCGCTTGCGGTCGCGCTGCCGACGCAGCTCACCATGCGCTCCGAACGCGCGAACGTGCTCAACGTCGTCGTGCCGCCGCGTGCCGTCCGCTTCAGGCCAGGCGACACGATCGAGGTGAACATCGCCATACCGAGCACGGCGCGCATGCGGCCTGCGCTCTGCGGTGGCGTGCTCGATTCGCTCTCGCAACTCGCCAAGGGCGTGGCCTTCGACACGGGCACCGTGATCGGTCGTGTGACCAACAACGCCGAGGGCGTGGAGAACGCGCTCGTAGTGGCGAACTGGTACCTGGATGGCCAGGGGAAGCCGACGGTCACGCGCACGGCCACGATGGCGCGTCGCGCCGTGCTGAGCGGGCCGGGAGGTCGCTACGCGCTCTGCGCCGTGCCCGAGAACGTGCCGGTGATCGTGCACGCGGAGCTGGGAAACGCGAAGGGCGCGACGGTCACCGTGACCACCGCGCCCGGAATCTTCGCCGAAGCGTTCGTTACCGTCGTGCCAGCTTCTTCGCCTGCTCGACCACCTTCTCGGCCGTGATCCCGAACTGGCGGTAGAGCTCCAGGTACGGCGCGCTGGCGCCAAAGTGATCGAGGCCGATGATGGCGCCGCTGTCGCCGACCCACCGGTGCCAGCTCATGGAGTGTGCAGCCTCGATGGCCACACGCGGGATTCCCGCAGGCAGCACCGCGGCGCGTGCGCTGGCCGGGAGCTTCGCGAACAGCTCCATCGACGGCATGCTCACGACGCACGCGCGAATGTCTTCCTTGGCGAGCATGTTCTGCGCCTCGACGGCGAGGCTCACTTCGGAGCCCGACGCCATCAGCACCACCTGTGGCGCGCCGCCCTCGGCGTCGCGCAGCACGTAGCCACCCTGTTGCGCGCCGCTCACCGGGTTGAAGCCGGCGGTGCGATCGACGCACGGCAACTTCTGGCGCGTGAGCACAATGGCCACGGGGCCGGTGGTGTGCGTGATGGCGGTGCGCCACGCTTCGGCCACTTCGTTGGCATCCGCCGGGCGCAGCACGAGCACGTTCGGGATGACGCGCAGCGACGCGAGATGCTCGACGGGCTGGTGGGTGGGGCCGTCTTCGCCGAGGCCGATCGAGTCGTGCGTGAAGACATAGATCGCGCGCACGCCCATGAGCGCGGCCAGGCGGATGGCGGGGCGCATGTAGTCGGCGAACACGAGGAAGGTGCCGCCGTACGGAATGAAGCCGCCGTGGAGTGCGAGGCCATTGAGGATTGCGCCCATGCCGAACTCGCGGATGCCGAAGTGCAGGTTGCGACCGGCGGGGGTGGCCCGCGTGAACTTCGGCACGTCCTTGAGCATCGTGAGGTTGGAGCCCGCGAGGTCGGCGGAGCCACCGATCAACTCCGGGAGTGACGGCGCGATGGCATTGAGCACGATGCCGCTGGCGTTGCGGCTCGCGATCGCGCCGGTTTCAGGCGTGAAGCTCGTGAGCTTCGCTTCCCAATCGGCGGGTAGTGTGCCGGCCCAGCGGCGCTCAAGCTCGGTGGCCTCGGCCTCATACGCGGCGCGATACGCCTCCATGCCCGCCTTCCACTGATCTTGCATGGCGGTGCCGCGGGCGCGCGCCTCGCGCATGTGCGAGAGCGCGTCGTCGGGCACGAAGAACGGCTCGGTGGACGGCCAGGCGTACGCCTGCTTGGTGAGCGCAATTTCGGCGACGCCGAGCGCTTCGCCGTGGGCCTTGGCGGTGTCCTGCCGGTTGGGCGAGCCGAAGCCGATGTGCGTGCGTGTGACGACGAGCGTCGGGCGCGCTTCGTCGGCCTTGGCGGCAGCGATGGCCGCGTCGATCTGGTCGAGGTCGTTGACGTCGGCGATGTGCAGGACCTGCCACCCGAGGGCGGCAAAGCGCGCGGCCTGATCGTCGGAGCAGGTGAGGTCGACGGCGCCGTCGATGGTGATGCGGTTGTCGTCCCAGAAGGCGATCAGGCGACCCAAGCCGAAGTGGCCGGCGAAGCTCGCCGCCTCGTGCGAGACCCCTTCCATGAGGTCGCCATCGCCGGCGATGACGTAGGTCCAGTGGCGCACGACCGCATGGCCATCGCGATTGTACGTGGCCGCGAGGTTCGCTTCAGCCATGGCCATGCCAACGGACGTGGCAAAGCCCTGACCGAGGGGACCCGTGGTGGTCTCGACGCCCGGTGTGTGACCGACTTCAGGGTGGCCCGGCGTGGGGCTGCCCCATTGGCGGAAGCTCTTGAGGTCGGCGAGCGAGAGCGCGTAGCCCGTGAGGTGGAGCAGGGCGTACTGCAGCATGCTCGCGTGGCCCGCCGAGAGCACGAAGCGGTCGCGGTCGGGCCAGTGCGGATCCGCCGGATTGTGGCGGAGGTGCTTGGTGTAGAGGCGGTACCCGAGCGGCGCGAGCGCCATCGGGGTGCCCGGGTGGCCCGAATCCGCCTTCTGCACCGCATCCATCGCGAGGGTCCGGATGGTGTTGATGCAGAGGAGGTCGAGCGACGTCTGGGTGGCCATGGCGGAGCCCGCCCCTATTTCGATTGTGTGGTGGAGTGCAGCGGACTAGCGGATCAGCGCCTCGATCTCGGCTGCCTTGCAATTCTTCTCGTGGCCAGGGTAGGCATGGCCGCAGTGCAGGCAGTGCTCGCCGAAGCCCGTGCGCTTCCAGATGAGGTAATACATGGCGCGCTGGAGGTTCGCGATCTTCTTGTCGTTGTCGGCGGGCGTGCTCATGCGGGACTCCGGGGCGGTGATGGGCCCAGCGGGCCCGGACACGGAACGGCGGACAGGAACGCGAGTCGACGCGTTCTCAAGCGCGACCACAAGTTAGCCGTCTGGCGCACTCCCCGCGATGGCCAGCGCGAGCCGGCCCCCCCTCAAACCGGGCAGTTGCGGAACACCAAAGCCCATGACCGGCAACGGCTTCGGGAGGCGCAGCGCACTTTCCGCGCCCCGGGGCCGGGGCGATATTGGCTGGGTACCCTTCCTGCGACCCCTCACGAGGTCCGATGAGCACTCTTGGTGGCGGCGAAAGCACCGCGCTCTCGCGCGAACTCGCCGACTTCCTCATCGAATTCTCGATCGCGTTGCACAAGAACGCGATCTACCCGGCCGGGCACCCGCTCCTCTCGCAGGCGGTGCGCGGGCTGTTGTCGCGCATGGGGGCGCTCCTCAAGGACGAGCGGTCGTCCCTGTCGATCGGCGTGGCGCGCAAGCAGCTGATCATCGAGGGGGTGGCGACGGACCCGAACCATCCGCTGCTCCGCGAGCTCGCGTCGCGGTTGCACCACCACCAGCTGGGCGCGGTGCGCTTTTCGGCCGGCATCACGAACGACGAGCTGTCCAACTTCCTCGCGACGGTGGCCATCGATGCCTCGCGCATGGAGCTGCCGCTCGGCCTTGGCGACCCCGAAGTGCTGCAGCAGTGGCCGCACGCGCGGCTCTTCGCGCTCACGTTCGAACAGCTGGAACTACTGGATGACGGCGGCGA
The DNA here is from genome assembly GCA_043744185.1 of Gemmatimonadota bacterium. GTDB lineage: Bacteria > Gemmatimonadota > Gemmatimonadetes > Gemmatimonadales > Gemmatimonadaceae > JACPPC01. Next base: position 16,593 of record JAYTVE010000230.1, read on the forward strand.
CGAGAACGACGACGAGTCGCTCGACGGGCGCAGTTCGGGGGGGGCACGCTCGGCCGCGCTGTGGATCGGGCTCGCGCGCGCCGCGCTCGCCAAGGAGACCACCAGCGACGACGAGCTGCCGAGCACCGATCCGGTGGTGGTGGCGCAGGCGATCGACGACCACGGCAAGGACGTGGCGTACGACCAGGTGGTGGTCGGCTACCTGCTGCAGATCGCGGAGGAGCTCAAGAGCAAGTCGGGGAAGGAAGCGGCCGCGCTGCAGAAGCGCATTTCGCGCCTCGTGGCGTCGCTCAATCCGGAAACGTTGCAACGGCTGATGGACATGAGCGGCGACACCGTGCAGCGGAACAAGTTCGTGCTGAACGCGACGGCGGGAATGTCGGTGGACGCCGTCGTGGACATCGTGCAGGCGGCGGCTGACACGTCGAAGCAGACGATCTCGCACTCGATGATGCGGTTGCTCACGAAATTCGCGGCGCACGCCGAGATGGGGAAGGAAGTGGTGCGCCCGCAGATGGACGAGGCGCTGCGCGAGCATGTGCAGCGGTTGATCGGCGAGTGGTCACTCGACGATCCCAACCCGGACGCATATCGCGTGGCGCTCGAGGGGATGGCCAAGGCGGCACCGATGTTCTCCGGCGTGGATCGCTATCCGGCGGAACCGAAGCGCATGGTGGCGATGGCGCTCGAAGTACAGAGCGCCGGCGACGCCGTCTGGCGTGCCGTGGACGGGCTGACGCAGGAGGGCGAACTCGGCGTTGTGTTCGATTTGGCCGACCAGGCGTTGGAGAGCCACGCTCGCGAATCGATGCTCGAGTACATCGCCACGCCCGAACGGCTGCACGCGCTGCTGGCGGCGGACACGTTCGACCTGCCGCTCCTCGAGCGCGTGGTGACGCGCCTCAAGCATGCGGCGGTGGAACCCCTGCTCGACACGCTCGAGATCGCCGACGACCGCAAGTCGGGCGCGCTGGTGGAGCTGCTGGCCTCGATCGGCATGGAGGCCGCACCGACGATCGCGACGCGATTGCCGCTGTCGCGCTGGGCCACGCAGCGGTTGCTGTTGGTGACGATCGCGCGGTTGCCGACCTGGCCCGACGGGTTCTCGCCGCTCGACTACGCGCGCCATCCGGATGGCACTGTGCGGCGCGAAGCGCAGCGCATGATGTTCAAGGACCAGCTGTTGCGTGAGGAAGCGATCAAGATCGGGTTGCTCGATGGCGACACGCGCAACGTCTCGAACGCGCTGGGGGCGGCAGCGCGTGGGTGCCCGCCGGACGCGGTGCGCATCGTGATGGAGCGTGTGGACGACGGCTCGATGGGCGAGGCGATCGCACCGCTGGCGGTGAAGGTGGCGGCGACGACCCGGAGCGCGTCGCTGCTGCCGTGGCTGCTGGCGCGCGTGGAGGGGAAGCGGGGACTGTTCGGGCGGAAGCTCACGGAGGGGACGCCGTTGATGCTGGCGTGCATCGAGGCGATCGCGCAGTTCTACGCGGACCGGCCGGATACGGTCGAGGTGCTGGCGCTGGCCCAGAAGTCACGCGATGATGAGGTCCGCACGGCCGTGACGCGGCGCGCGTCCGTCGCCATGCGCGCCATCCAGGATCCGACATGAGCCTCAGCCCGCCGGCCCTCTTCCTCACGAACTTCGCGCAAGCGCTCTCGACGATGGTGCTCTATCGCGACGGGCACCCGGCGCGCGCGCGCGCCACCGACAAGGCGTACAACCGCCTCAAGGAGCTGCAGCAGAAGGACCCGTACAACCTGTACTCGTTCCTCGGGACGGAAGTGGTGTACGGCAACGTGTCGATGCGCGAGCTCTCCGATTGGGACTGGGGCACGCGCCTGGCGAATGCCGGCGTGCAACGGCTCGAGTTCGCGAGCACGGTGACGCGGGAGGACTTCGAGTTCTTCCTGACGGAAGTGCTGGCGCGGCTGACCATGCAGGCGGTGGACACGACCATCGTGCGTACCGAGCGCGCCACGGGGATCAAGTTCGGCGCGATCGGTGTGCGCGGCGAGACGGGCACGTTGCGCCCCGAGTCGCAGATGCTGCCGACGGCGACGATCGCCTACACGCTGGGCGAGGAAGCGGACACGATCCGCTGGATGCACGAGGAAGTGATGACGAAGGGCGAGCTGCCGCTGATGGAGGCGGAAACGGTGGTGCGCTCGCTCTCGATGGCGATGCACGGCGACAACCAGATCGTCATCCCACTGCTGCAGCTGCGCGAGTTCGACGAGTACACCACGACGCACTCGCTCAACGTGTCGGTGCTGAGCATGGCGCTGGCGGAGTTCATGGGGATGGGCGCCAAGGACGTGCGCGCATTCGGCGTGGCCGGACTGCTACACGACCTGGGCAAGGTTCGCATCCCGAAGGAGATCCTGAACAAGCCGGGCAAGCTCTCGGATGCCGAGTTTGCGGTGATGCGTCGCCATCCGGTGGACGGCGCCAAGATCATCGTCGAGAGCGACCGGCAGCTCGACATCGCGGCCATCGTGGCGTACGAGCATCACATCATGCTCAATGGCGGCGGCTACCCGAGCATGCGCTTCCGCCGTGACTGCCACCAGGCGAGCAAGATCGTGCACGTCTGCGACGTGTACGACGCGCTGCGCACCAACCGGCCGTACCGGGAGGCGTGGGAGGCGGAACGTGTCGTCGCGCATATCCTGAAGGGGGCCGGGCACGACTTCGACCCCGACGTGGTGAAGGCGTTCACCGGCATGATCAACACGTGGGAGAAGCGCGTGGCCGTGGTGGACGAGAGCATGGAACTGAGGGCGCCCGCGCCGGACCCGCACGAAGACCGAAAGCCGGTGACGCCGGAGGCGGCCGCGCCGGAGGCGGCTGCGCCGGCGCCGGCTGCTCCGCCCGCCAGCGCGCCCTAGGCGCACTAATTGCATTGACGATCTGCATCAGCATCACGACCCACTGCCCCACGAGTCTCCCATGTCCAACACCGCTTCCGACAAGAAGGGCGCCGCGAACGCTAGCAACGGCGCCGAACCGACCCCCGAGAGCCTGGACGCCGTCCGCGACATCCTCTTTGGCGGGCAGATGCGCACGGTCGAAACGCGCCTGCGGAACATCGAGGACCGGTTCCAGCAGGAGCTCGAGTCGTTGCGCTCCGAATTCCAGAAGCGCTCGGGCGAACTCGACCAGTTCGCGCGCAAGGAGACGCAGGCGCTGCACGAGCGCGTGGCGGCCGAGAACGACGCGCGCGTCCAGTCGCTGCGCGAACTCGCCGCCGAGGTCAAGGACGCGTTCAAGCAATCGAACCAGCGGCATGTGTCGCTCGAGCAGGCGACGTCACTCTCCGATGCCGAATTGCGTGATCAGCTGATCGCACACGCGAAGGCGTCGGCCAACGAGCTCAACCGTATCCACGAGAAGCTGTCGCAGGAGCTGGCCAAGTCGCACGCGGACCTGACGCACGCGAAGACGGACCGGAGCCAGATCGCGTCGCTGCTCAGCGAGGTGGCGAACCAGATCGCGAGCAACCCCGGAACGCCGAAAGGCGGCAAGGCGTAGCGCGTGACTGACGTGTCCGCGTCGCGTTCGAGCGACGCGCCCCGCGGTTCGGGCGCGGAGGCGACGCTTACGCCTCCGCATGTGCCGGTCGTGCCCGAGGAGCCAACAACGATGCCAGATCCGGCAGCGCCGTCGGTGAATGGCGCGGCATCGCCTCTGGCTCCTGCGTCTGCCGACGTGGCGCGCAGCGCCGACGCGCCGGTGGATCCGCGCGTGGCCGAAATGGCGGAGCTGCGCCGGCTCCTCGTGGGCGCGGAACAGGCGCGGCTCGACGCGCACGACAAGCGCATCGCCGCCAACGTGCTCTCGGCCGATCACCTGGCCGAGCGGCTGCCGGAAGCGATCGTACTGCGTGCGGGGCAGGACAAGCAGCTTGCGCGCGCGCTCGCCCCGACGGTGGAAGCGGCGATCGGCGAGTCGGTACGACGGAAACCGGGCGAGTTTGCCGACGCGATCTTCCCCGTGCTCGGCCCCGCCATTCGCAAGGCGATCGCGGAGACGATGGCGGAGCTGGTGGGCTCGATCAATCGCGCGATGCAGCACTCGTTTTCGGCGCGCGGGCTCTCGTGGCGCATCGAGTCGTGGCGTACCGGCGTGCCCTATGCGCAGGTGGTCATCAAGCACGCGCTGGTGTACCGGGTGGAGCAGGTGTTCCTGGTGCATCGCGAGACGGGGCTGCTGCTCGCGCAGGCACATCCGCCCAACCTGCAGGTGCCCGATGCCGATCTCGTGAGCGGCATGCTCACCGCCATCCGCGACTACGTCGGCGATTCGTTCTCGGGCGAGAAGGAGGTGGGCGGCTTGCGCACCTTCAGCGTGGGGGAACTCACGGTGATGGTGGAGCAGGGGCCGCGCGCAGTGCTCGCCGCCGTGGTGCGCGGACAAGCGCCCGAGTCGTACGTGCGACGGTTGCAGGAGGCGATTGAGGGAGTGCACGCGCAGTTCTCGAGTGCCCTGTCTGAGTTCGACGGCGACACGACGCTGTTCGAGCCCGTGCAGCCGCTGCTCGAGGATTGCCTCGTGACGGTGCTCGCGACCGATGCGCCGCCAGGAAAGAAGGTGAACACGACGCCGTACCTGTTCGCGCTGGGCGCCATCGTGGTGCTCACCATCGCGTGGACGGTGTGGCAGACAACGCGCTGGTCGCGCGTGATCGGCGACCTTCGCGCAACGCCGGGCATCGTGGTGGTGGAGTCGGAGCGCGGGTGGCGCACGCACAGCGTGCGTGGTCTGCGCGATCCGGATGCAATTGCACCCAATGCCGTGCTCGCGTCGGCGGGCTACGACAGCACGCGGGTCGAGCAGCAGTGGGAGCCGTACCTCTCGCTGCAGCCGTCGCTGGTGCTCAAGCGCGTTGCGCGGCGACTCGGTGATCCGCAGTCGGGGTCGCCCACCTACGCGCTGCGTGGTGACACGCTCGTGGTGCGGGGTGCGGTGGATGCGACGTGGCTCGCGCGCGTGGCGCGCCGCACGGGCTGGCCGGCGGGCGTGGCCGCGGCCGACCTGCGTGCGACGGAGCCCGTGGTGCCGACTTCGCTCGGTGCCGTCGCGGATTCGATGAAGACGGCGCGTGTGCTGTTCGCGATGGGATCGTCGGAGCTCGATGACGCGGCCGTGGCGGTCATTCGCGCGGCGACGCGTCAGGCGCGGCAGCTCGCTGCTTCTCTGGGTGCCGCAGGGGTAACTGCGACGGTGACCTTGACCGGTCGTGCGGACGCGACGGGTACCGAGGCGTCGAATGCAACGCTCAGTCGCGACCGCGCGGACCGCGTCCGCCGTGCGCTGGATAAGGGACTGCGCGACGGGGCGAAGGCGCCAACGGTGCTCTTCAACCCGAGGGGGGTCGGTACCACCGAGCCGCTCGCGGAGAGTGATGCGACGGCTCGCGCGCGGATGAACCGCAGCGTATCGTTTGGCATTCGTCTCGCGATCGACGCCCTGAGCGGAGTCCGGCCGTAATGATCCAGAAGAAAGTCTGCATGGTCGGAGTGTTCGGCACCGGCAAGACGAGCCTCGTGCAGCAGTTCGTGCACACGAAGTTCACCGACAAGTACCACAGTACGGTCGGGGTGAAGATCGACCGCAAGGTCGTGAACGTGGACGGCACCGAGGTGACGCTGGTGCTGTGGGATCTCGCGGGACGCGATCCGCAGCAGGACGTGGGCGCGAGCTACCTGAAGGGCACGCATGGCGTGATCTACGTGGGTGACGGCACGCGGCGCGAGACGGTAACCGAACTGGACGACCTGCTTCGCGTGGCCACAGCCGCCGCGGGTCCGGTGCCGAGCGTGACGGCGATCAACAAGATCGACCTGACCGAGCAGTGGGCGTTGACGCCGGAGGATTACCAGTCGCTGGTCAAGCGCGGCGGGTTGTTTCGCACGAGCGCCAAGACGGGAGAAGGGGTCGAGGAGATGTTCCTCCAGATCGCCCGCTACCTGCTCGTCCCCAAGGTGGGCGCATGAGCGCCGTGTTCAGCGGCGGCGTGGACGTCTTCGGCCTGTCGGACGTCGGCCTCAAGCGCACGCGCAACGAGGATCACTTCGTGATCGCGACGTTGCGGAAGGAGATCGCGCTGCGGCAGAGCAACCTCGAGGACACGTCGGTGTTCGACGCGGCCAAGAGCACCGAGGCGCAGCTGCTCGCCGTGGCCGACGGCGTGGGTGGCGTGGCGGGTGGCGACCTGGCCAGTCGCACGGCGGTGACATCGCTCGTGGCGTACCTGAACACGACGATGAGCTGCTTCAACAACCTCGACGTCGAGGCGGAGCACCAGTTCCTCGAGAAGCTCGAGGCCGGCGTCCACGAGGCGCACCAGCGCGTGCTCGAGGCGCACGGGCGGCAGAGCCGGCCGCCAGCCACGACGCTCACGGTGATCACGCTGCTCTGGCCGCGCGCGTACGTAGTGCACGTGGGGGACAGCCGCGCGATGTACCTGCACAACGGCTGGCTGCGCCCGCTCACGCGCGACCAGACGATGGGCGAAGCGATGGTCGATGCCGGCGCGATGACGGAGGAGCAGGCGGCGCGGTCGAGTCTCTCGCAGACGCTGTACAGCGCGCTCGGCTCGCAGGACATGCTCCCGAGCGTCGGACTCGTGGACTTTGCGCTGGGCGACGTGCTGCTCATGTGTTCGGATGGGCTGACCAAGCATGTGAACGACACGCGGATCAGCGAGGTGCTCGGCCAGCCGTGGACGGCCGAGCAGATGGCGAAGACGCTGGTGCAGGATGCGCTTGACGACGGGGGCAGCGACAACGTGACGGTGA
>JAYTVE010000231.1:0-1902 GCA_043744185.1 Gemmatimonadota bacterium
CGCGCACGTCGCGATGCTCCATCGCTCGCGTGCCACGTCAGCATCATCGGTTCCCGCCCCTGTGGTGAGCTACCGGCGTCGCACCCCCTCGTTGTAGCAGCCTCGAGCGCGACGCGCCTGACGGGCGGCACCCCGACGCTCGAGATCGCCAGCACCGACGCGAGCGTGCCGATCGCACTCGGCATTCCGGCCATCACCATCGGGGCGGGCGGCAGTGCTGGCGGTGCGCACACCATCGACGAGTGGTACGACGACCGCGGCAGCGCGCGCGGCCTCGTGCGGGCCCTCACGATCGTCGCGTCCGCAGCGGGGCTCGGGTGAGCGCACGCTGGGTACGTTTCTCGCATGCCTGACATTATCCACCGCGGTCACGCGCGCGCCCGCCTCATCGTCGCCGTCGTGTTCGTGCTCGCCGGAGTGATGCACTTCGTCAGCGCGCCATTCTTTCTCGCGATGATGCCACCCTGGCTCCCGGCGCACCTGCTGCTCGTACAGGTGAGCGGCATCGCCGAAATCGCCCTCGGCCTCGCGGTTCTCGTGGACCGCACGCGCGTCGCCGCGGGATGGGGGCTCATCGCACTCCTCATCGCAGTCTTCCCGGCCAACGTGCAGATGCTGCTCAACGCCATCGCTACGCACGCATCGGTCGTCTCGATCACAGCCCTCGTACTGCGCCTACCGCTCCAGTGGCTGATCGGCCGCTGGGTCTATCGGGTGGCCGTGCACGTGCGCGCGCCTGCACCTACGGCCTAGCGGCCTGCGAGCGAGGGGAGGTTCGCTGCAGCACGCGCTGCCGGGACCCGCCGCTAGCCCTTCACCCGCACCTCGGAATGGTCTCCGATCGTCAGCTCGCCCTTCACCCCCTCGATCACCGTGTCGTCGCCGAGGTGCGAGTTCCAGAGCGTCGAGCTGATGACGCGACTCCGGTACCCCACAATCGCGTCGCGCAGCTCCGACCGCTCCACGACGCTGCCGCTTCCGATGGACACGTTCGGCCCGATCGTCGAGTGCCGCACCGTCACGTTGTCCTCGATGTAGACCGGCTCGATGATCGTCACGTCCTCGCTGAACACCGGATGCCGCGCGCGCCCCTTCTCGATCACCGTGCGGTTCGTCGCGAGCAGCGTGTCCAGCTTGCCGGCGTCGTACCATCCCGCCACGTCGAGCACGCGGAGCTTCGCGCCATGGTCGATCATGTACTGGAACGCGTCGGTGAGATACCACTCGCCCCCGTTCTTCGGCTGGCTCAGGACGTGGTCGATCCCCTCGAACAGCAGCTGCCAGTTCCGGATGTAGTAGAGCCCGATGTTCGCCCGCTTGCTCACCAGCGTCTTCGGCTTCTCCACGATCTGCGTCATGTGGCCCTCAGCGTCGGTCACCACCACGCCGAAGCGCTGGTAGTCCTCGACCTCCTTCGTCCAGATGATCCCGTCCGCATCGGTTGAATGGATCACCGACAGGTCGGCCTCGAAGATCGTGTCGACGAAGATGATGAGCACCGGACCGTCGACGTATGGCTTGGCGAGCCGCACCGCTCCCGCGGTCCCGTCCTGCACCTGCTGCTCCACGAACACGCTCGGCAGGTCCGCGTACGCGGTCTTCGCGTGCCGCTCAACCGCCTCCTTCAGGTGCCCGGTCACGTACACCACCTGCTCCACCCCGCGCAGTCGACGCACGTCATCGAGGACGTAATCCATCACCGGCTTGCCCGCCACCTTCAGCAGCGGCTTCGGCGTGACGTGCGTGTGCGGACGCAGGCGCGTGCCCTTGCCCGCGAGCGGGATGATGACCTTCATGCGGTGCTCGTACCCTCGCGTCCGTACCGGTCCGTGAGGCGCACGACGTCATCGAGAAACGGCGTCGACGCCTCCAGCACCTGACAATCGGTGACCGCTTCCATCT
>JAYTVE010000232.1:0-1901 GCA_043744185.1 Gemmatimonadota bacterium
CGCACGCGCTCGCGCACGGCCGACACGGCCGCGGCGTCGCGCTCGGCCGCTGGCAGCGACGTCAGGTCCAGACGGGCGATCGCGACGGGACGCGGCGCATCCACGAGTTGGCGCGGCTCCCCGTTCACCTCGGTCAGTCGCGTGCGGAGCGCCTCGTGACGGGCGGCCACCGCATCGAGGGCAGCCTGCAGTGCGCCGACATTCAACGGTCCACGCAGCCGGCGCACGACCGGGAGGTTGTAGGCCGTCATGCCCGGCGTTGCGCGATCGAGGAGCCAGAGCAGCTCCTGCGCGAACGACATGGGCGCGGAGCTCGCGTCGGCGCGGCGCACGATACCGTCGCCGCCCGCAGGCGCAACGCCCGCCTCGTCGAGCAGCTGAGACAGGACGTCGAACGTATCGTCGGATTCGGGGGGCTCCCCGGATGGCGAACGGCTCATGATGCGGATCCGGTGGGCGTGGCCACCGCGGCCACGGGTCGCCGGAGTCGCTCGCGCTCCTCCGGCGACATCTGCTGGACCTTCAGGATGGTGGCGGCAATGAGGGCCGCCTGGCCGGGCTTGGCCTCGAGCACCGCAAGCGCACGAGCCAGACCGACGACAGTCGGTGTCTCGAAGAAGAGGCGCAGCGAGATGGCCGTGCGAAACAGCTTACCCACCTGCGCAGCCACGCGCGTGGCGAGCAGCGAGTGGCCACCAAGTTCGGTGAAGGTGGCCTCGACGCTCTCGATGGGACCGCCAAGCACCTCGGCCCACACGTGGGCCACGACGCGCTCGACGTCGGTGCGCGGCGGGAGCGACGCTCTCGCGCTCGCGAACTGCGACGGGGCCTTGAGCGCCTTGCGATCGAGCTTGCCGTTCGGCGTGAGGGGAAGCTCCGGCATCACCACGAACGCCGCAGGCACCATGTAGGCCGGCAGCGCTGCCGAACAGCCGAGCAGCAGTGCCGACGGCTCCGGCAGCGGCGCACCGGGCATCGCCTCGACGTACGCGACAAGCCGCTGCTCGCCGCGCGCATCGGTGCGCACCATGGCCACGGCCTGTCGGACGCCGGGCAGGCGGCGCAACGCGCCCTCCACTTCGCCCATCTCGATGCGGAAGCCACGCAGCTTCACCTGATGGTCGAGCCGGCCGAGGTACTGGAGCGTTCCATCCTTGAGCCATCGCACGCGATCGCCGCTGCGGTAGAGCCGATCGCTCGCGGGCCGCTGGTGCTCCTCGGCAAAGGGATTGCGCATGAAGCGTTCGTCCGTGAGATCTTGCCGTCCGAGGTAGCCACGTGCGAGGCCGTCGCCGCCGAGGTAGAGCTCGCCCGGCACGTTCGCCGGCAGCAGCTTCTGCGACTCGTCGAGCACATACGCCTGGGTGTTCGCGATGGGGCGCCCGATGTTGGCGCGTCCGCCGGGCACGCGGCGCGTATACGTCGAGTAGGTGGTATCCTCGCTCGGCCCGTAGAGGTCGAAGACGTCCTGCACGTGCGGGAGCGCGTAGAGGCGCTCGACCACCTCCTGCAGCAGCGGCTCGCCGGCGAGGTTGATTGTGCTCACGCTCGCGGGGATGCCGCCCATCGCGAGGAGCGCGGCGGCGGCGGACGGGACCGTGTTGAGCAACGTCGGTGCTGCGTCCGGCGGCAGGTCGCGCACGGCGAGCGCATCGTCCACGAGCACCACCGTGCCGCCGCGCGCGAGCGTGACGAAGATCTCGAAGACGGAGAGATCGAAGCAGATCGAGGTGCAAGCGATCACGCGCGCGAGCTGCTCGGCCGTGTAGAGGCCGTGCGCCCAGGCGATCATGGCCACCGCACTGCGATGCTCGATGGCAACGCCCTTGGGGCGCCCGGTCGATCCGGACGTGTAGATGACGTAGCCCAGATCGCGACCGTGCACTCGCGGGAGCGCGCGA
>JAYTVE010000233.1:0-1898 GCA_043744185.1 Gemmatimonadota bacterium
CGCCGGCGCCGGCGCCGGTGCCGGTGCGGACAGCGCCGCTGCCGTGCTCACCTGCGCATCGGTGATCGCCTTCGACGTCCCGCTCCGGCGTGCGACATCCGCCGCGAGCGAGCTGAGGAACGCGAGCTCATCCAGCGAGGGCGTCTTGATGTGCTGACCACTCTCGGATCTGGCAACCACCGGCGCCGGCTGCGCCGGTGTGGCCGTGGGTCGTGCGGGGGGAAGAACCGGCATGCCCGCAGCAGGCGTGGCGGCGCGTGGCACCGAGGGCGCAGCTGGCGCACCGGCCGCCGGTGTCGCGCGCGGCACCTGTGGCAGACCGGCGGCGGGCGTCGAAGCGCGCGGCACCGGCACCGAGGGGCGCGCCGCAACGGGCGCGGCAGCGGCGGCCTGCGTGACGGTGCGCGGCGCGGCTCCGGCGGGCGTGGCCGTCGGACGGCGCACGGAGCCGAGCAGGTCGAGCGCGGCTTGGTGCTCGCGTGCGAACTCGGTGCGGCGCGTCTCGATGGCGGCCAGTTCGGCATCGCTCTCTCGAGCCACCGCGGTCCACTGCTCTTCGGTGTACTCGCCCACCAAGTGGCGAAGCTCCGCCTCGGCGCGCGTGTCCTGCCTTGCGCGCTGCACGACTTCGACGCTGGTCAGCTCGTCGGCCAGCTTCGCCACGCGCAGCTCGAGGTCGCGATCACGCTCGCGCAGCTGGCCCGTGAGCGCTTCGAGGCGCGTGCTGTAGTCGCGCTGGACCTTCTGGAACACCGCAGCCGGGGTGCTGTCCCGCTTTCCTTCGAGCGCCAACAGCCATGCCTCGACGCGATCGCGTTCGGCGAGCAGGGCGACGAGGTCGTTTGTCGGCGTGGGGGCGGTCACGTAGTCCTCCGGGACGGTCGTCTGCCGCGTCGGACGGCAGGCGGAACCGATGAATCTACCCAGTTGGCGAGCAGATGGGGTGTGAGGTGAGTCACGGGGCCCCGTCCAGCCCGCAGGCGCCCATCAGGGGGCCAATTGCCAAGCGAGCATTCCGCCCACGAGTGTGGCATGCACGCGCCCCGTCAGCTGGTGGCCGGTCCACGGCGAGTTGCGCCCCTTGGTGCGGAAGCGGCTCGCGTCCACCGTCCACGTCTCGGCCGGGTCGAACACGGTCACGTCGCCCACGCTGCCGGCGCGAAGGGAGCCGCCCTGCAAGTGAAAAATCTTGGCGGGCATCACCGACATGCGATTGACCAGATCGACTATCCCGATCACGCCCGTCGCCACGAGCGCGGTGTTGACCACGGCGAGCGCCGTTTCGAGGCCGACGATGCCATTGGGCGCGTCAGCGAATTCGCGCTCCTTCTCGTCGTAGTGGTGCGGCGCGTGATCGGTGGCCACACAATCGATCGTGCCGTCCTTGACTGCGGCGCGCAACGCCTCGACGTCGGCCCACGTGCGGAGCGGCGGATTCATCTTCGCGTTGGTGTTGTACCCATCGACCGCATCCTCGGTGAGGTGCAGGTGGTGCGGGCAAACCTCGGCCGTGACGTTGATGCCGCGATCCTTGCCCCAGCGGATGAGTTCCACCGAGCCCTTGGTGCTCATGTGGCACAGGTGCACATGTCCACCGGTTCGGCGCGCGAGGAGGATGTCGCGGATGACCATGATCTCCTCCGCTTCGTCTGGAATGCCCTTGAGCCCGAGCCGCGCGGAGACGACACCTTCGTTCATCGCTCCACCGTGCGCGAGTGTCGGCTCCTCGCAGTGGTCCGCGACGGGAATGCCAAATGAGCGCGCGTACTCCAGCGTGGTGCGCATGAGTTGCGCCGACACGACCGGCTTGCCGTCGTCGCTCACGGCGACGGCGCCAGCGCCGATCATCTCGCCCATCTCGGCCATCGACTGGCCGAGCTGCCCGACGGAGATCGCGC
>JAYTVE010000234.1:0-6076 GCA_043744185.1 Gemmatimonadota bacterium
AGGGCGCCACGCGCACGAGCAGGGCCGATCCGAACACGAGCCAGGCGAGCGCCGCCGCAAAGTGCGCCAGCGGCACGGACGGCGGTGGCGGAACCGCCCCGTCCCGCACCGTCAGGGTCGGGAGCGCCGTGCTCACGGACCGCTCCACAACGCCCTCCGGAAGCGGAAGCGACGGCGTGTGGCGGTTCCAGAAGGCGATGCGCATCAGTCGGGGAATGGGTTTATACATGACTATTTCATCTTTTAATCAACTTAATGAGCCGACGCTCGCCGCGCCTGCACCACGCATCGCTCACCCGGTGCGGCGGGTGCCGCCCTTGCGCGGGGTCGCGAGAAGCCGCGTCGTCGCCTTGACGCTCGGAGCACGCGTGGCTGCGGCCGCGCGGACCGCGGGCAGGAACGGCCTCGTCCATGCCGCGCTCGGCGGCCCCTTGGCCACGTCCTCGAGCGAGGTGGACCGGAAGAACGCGCTGATCTGCTGCGCCACCCCCTGCCAGCGCCCGTGCGCAGGACACGGGTTCTTGCTCGAGCACTCCGGGCGCCCGAGCAGGCAGTGCGGCCGTTCGTCGAGCGAATCGAAGGGCGCGATGACGTCGAAAAGCGACAGGTCGGCCGGATCGCGCCCGAGCGTGAAGCCGCCGGACTTGCCGCGCGTGGAGCGCAACACGCCCACGCGGCCGAGCTGGTGGAGGATCTTCGCCAGGTAGTTCTGCGGGATACCGAGGGTGCCAGCCAGAGGCGCCGCGCGCACGAGCTCGCCTGCGGGTTGCTGGGCGATATAGACAACGGCGCGAAGGGCGTACTCGGCGGTCTGCGAGAGCATCGGCGGGGGGGCTTAGGACCAAATGAATCTTCAACTGTTCAATGTCATCTGCAAGTCATGATTCGCCCGGCGCGCACACGGCTGATGCCTGACACGTATACGTTTCGCGATCTTTGCTGCTATGACACGAAACGCCGCCCGCATGCTCGGCCGGATGAAGTAGCAGGACCACGAAGAAACGAGGACGTCACCATGGGAGCCAGCACGAACGACCTCTTCGGCACGGCAGAATCCGCCGAGCCAGCAACGCCGGGCAGCTACGGCCAACCGCCGCGCGGGTATCGGTTGCCTGAGGCAACGCGTTTGGGCGCCGCGCACCTTCAGGTGGCAAACCTCGCGCGCTCACTCGCTTTCTATGAAGGGGAACTCGGCTTCCGCGTGGTGGACCGCACGGCTATGCGCGCCCAGCTGGCCGCGCACGACGACGCACGCGTGCTCATCGAGTTGCACGAGCGCGCGGGCGCCAAGCCGGTGGGCCGTCGCGCGAGCCTCGGGCTGTATCACGTGGCCATCCTGCTCCCCGACCGTCCATTGCTCGGCCGCTTCTTTCGCGAGATGGTGTCGCGCCGTGTACACGTCGGCGCTGGCGACCACCTCGTGAGCGAGGCGCTCTACCTGTCCGATCCCGACGGCTTGGGCCTCGAGATCTATCGCGACCGGCCACGCACCGAGTGGCATCGACTCGGGCGCGAGTTGATGCTCGCCACCGATTCAGTGGATTTCGAAGCGCTCGTCGACGCGGCCGGCGACGCGCCGTGGACGGGGATGCCCGCAGGCACGGCAATCGGCCATGTGCACCTGCACGTCGGCAACCTCGACCAGGCGGCGGCGTTCTACGCAGAGGCGCTCGGCTTCGACCGCGTCACGTGGCGGTATCCCGGGGCCCTGTTCCTCGGGGCCGGCGGATATCACCATCACCTCGGCACCAACACATGGGCGGGGCCGCACGCACGTCCCGCAGCGGACGACGACGCGCGACTGCTGGCGTGGACGATCGAACTGCCCGACGCGGCCAGCGTGGACGCGGCTGCCGCGAGCGTCGAAGCGGCGGGCTTTCACATAGCGCGCGAGGGCACGGCGGCGATCCTGCGCGATCCGTGGGGCACGGCGGTGCATCTGGTGGTGGCGGCGTGAGCGCTACCGGCATCTCGCTGCCGCACCTCGTGCGGCCACCAGCGCCGGGCGCCAATGCTCCCGGAGTGAAGCCTCCCCTGCTTATCCTCCTGCACGGCGTGCGCAGCAACGAGCAGTCCATCGGATCGCTGGCGACATCTCTCGATCCGCGATTCGTGATCGTGAGCCTGCGCTCGCCGCTCACGCTCGGGCCGGGGCAGTACGCGTGGTTCACGGTACAGTTCACGATGGACGGGCCGGTCATCGACGCGCGCCAGGCACAGGCGGCGTGGACGCGCGTGCCAGAGCTCATCGACGAAGCGGTCACCGAACATGGCGCTGACCCGGCGCGCGTCTACGTGGGCGGATTCAGCCAAGGCGGCATCGTCGCGCTCGCCACGCTCCTCACTGCACCGGAGAAGGTTGCTGGTGCGGTGGTCATGAGCGGGCGGCTGCTCCCGGAGGTGCTGCCGTTCGTGGTGTCGCCGCAGCGACTCGCGGCCAAGCCGCTGCTCTGGGTGCACGGTACCGCGGACGAAGTGCTCGGCATCGACTACCTGCGTTCGGCGGTGCCGACGCTGATGGCGCTGCGGCTCGCACTCACCACGCGCGAGTTCGCGATGGGACACAGCGTGACCGCAGAAAGCCTGGGTGCCGTGCACGCGTGGCTCGGCACACAATTGGATGCGAGGGATCGGTAGTCAGCGCTGGCTTGCAACCTGCGCACTCTGTGCGAGCGTCGAAGCCACGCTCGCGTGCCCCTGCTTCGACGGCGGCTGCGCCGCGTCGCTCACGGCTGCCGGGTGTACACGCCATCCATGAAGGTGGCCCAGTGCGCCCCATCGGGCGACACGTCCATTCGATAGGTGTAGCGGCTCCCCTGCCGGAAGTCGAAGATCGCGCGTGTGTGTCCCTGCTGCCCAGCGTTCGAAAGCGTGAAAACCGCGTCGGCGCCCGGGCCACGGAACTCGGTGGGCGGACCGCCCCATGAATCGAACCAATGGAAGACGTACTCCACCGCGTTGGTGTCGTAGCGCATCACGCCGTGGCCGCGGAAGTTCACCATCCCACCGCGCGCCTGTTCGTAGTCCTGCACGACCGCGAAGCCGTCGAGCGACATCACGTTCCGGATCGTCGCCCTGGACGTGCCCCCCTTGGGATCCCATGGCGATGGGTGCAGCGTCTCCGTGCCGGTCCACGTGCCGGCGAAGACTTCGAGCGCGCGATGCTGGGCGGACGGCTGCGGCATCTGCATGAGCAGCTCCTGAAGGGGGCCGCAAACGTAGCGCACGCCGGAACACGGCGTGAGGTGTGCGCTATGGCAGGGGTGGTGCGACGTTGGTACGCGCGCGACGCGCCAGCAGCGTCAGCAGCGGCGGCGTCACGAACGTCGTGCCGAGCACCATGAGCATGATGGCGCCGAACTCTCCGGCGTCAATCGCGCTCGCCGCGAGTCCCATCTGCGCGAAGATCAGACCCACCTCACCGCGCGGCACCATGGCCACGCCGACGAGCAGCTTGTCTCCCTTGTACCACCACGGTGCGTATCCGGCGGCAACCTTGCCGAGGATGCCGATCACGAGCAGCACGGCGCCGATCGTGAGGCTCCGCACATTGAACAAGGCGCGCAGCTCGACCGCCGCGCCGACGCTCGCGAAAAAGATCGGAATGAACAGGTAGCCGAGCGTCTTCGCGCGCTCCTCGATGGCGACGCGCTGCGGTGTCGGATGCAGCACCACGCCGGCGGCAAAGGCGCCGATGATCATCGCTGACCCGGCGCGGTCAGCGAGCCACGCAAGCAGGAAGGCGACGGCGAGGCCGATGAGCCCGATCGCGCTCGCCGAGCTCACTTTGTCGATGGCGCTCAGGAGGGGCGGCAGCGCCCGGTGGCCGACGAGCAAGCTCGCGCCGACGAAGCCGATGGCCACGCCCGCCACCTTGGCAACGTGACCGGGACTGATGGTCACTCCCGTGGCGAGCCCGGCGATGACGCTCAAGATGATGAGGCCGACGACATCGTCGAGCACCGCCGCGCCGAGCACCACCTGACCGTCCTGCTGCTCGAGCAGCCCGAGATCGCCGAGGACACGGGCCGAGATGCCGACGCTGGTGGCGGTCAACGCGGCCGCACCAACGAGCGCCGGCACGGTGTCGAGTCCCATGGCGTGCAGCGCCACGTATCCGCCGGCAAATGGAAGCACCACCCCTGCCAACGCCACGGCACTCGCCGCGCTCCCCACCGCCACGAGCGCCTTGAGGTCGGTGTGCATGCCAATCTCGAAGAGCAGGATCAGCACGCCGATCTCGCTGAAGGCCTGCACCGCGGGATCCGTCGGATCCAGCACGCCGAGCACGGACTTGCCGAGCACCACGCCGGCCACGAGTTCGCCGAGCACGGCGGGCTGACCGACCTTCTGCGCGGCGTAGCCGAGCACTGCCGTGGCGAAGATCGTGGCGACGAGGGCGAGCAGGAAGGCCTGTACGCCCTGCGCACCGCCCGCGCCCATGAGCAGCAGCGGTGCGGCGACCACCATCGCCACGCGCACACGGCGCACGCCGAACGCGGGCGCCTCCCGCGTCGGGCGCGCCATGCCCATCAGCGTGAGGCCTCGCCTTCCAGGTAGGTGTAACCCTCGAGGCCGGCCACGTAATCGGCAATGAAGCCGTTGGCCTCGCTGCGCTCGATGCCGCTGGCGTTGCCCACCTTGCGGCGGAAGGTCGCGAGCAGGTCGGAGGCGCGGAACTGCACGTAGTTGAGCACCTCGGTGACGGTGTCGCCGTGCACGAGGTCGCTGACGGTGAAGCCGGTGTCGGTGAGGCGCACGTGCACGGCGTTGGTGTCGCCGAAGAGGTTGTGCAGGTCGCCGAGGATTTCCTGATACGCGCCGGTCAGGAAGATGCCGAGCATGTACGGCTCGCCGTCGTTGAACGTGTGCAGCGCGAGCGAGGCTTCACCGTCGACGAACTGGTCGATCTTGCCGTCG
Organism: Gemmatimonadota bacterium; assembly: GCA_043744185.1. Lineage (GTDB taxonomy): Bacteria > Gemmatimonadota > Gemmatimonadetes > Gemmatimonadales > Gemmatimonadaceae > JACPPC01. The sequence continues at coordinate 4,921 of JAYTVE010000234.1, forward strand.
GAGTCGCACGTGACGTCCTGGATCGTGCCGCGACGGGTCGGCTCCTCGTCGAGCCGGTGCACGGGCATGATCGGGAAGAGCTGGTCGATGGCCCACGAGTCGGGCAGCGACTGGAAGAGCGAGAAGTTGCAGAAGTAACGGTCGGTGAGCGCGGAGGAGAGCTCGCTCAGGAGGTCGGCGTACTCCTCGCGGTCGCGCTGGCAAAAGCGGGCGAGCTCGTTGGCCGTGGCCAGGTAGTACTGCTCCGCCTTCGCGCGCTCGCGCAGCGAGAGCACGCCGCTGGCGAAGTACGACTGGGCGCGTCCCTTGTGATGCTCGATGTCGTGATGGATTTCGCGCACACGCCGCGGACTCCGCAGTCGCTTCGTGCTGATCGTCTGGTACTCCTCGTACATCTCGTGGAGCAGGTTGTGCTCGTCGTCCGTGGGCGCGGGCACATCGTGCATGACCTGCGACTCGACGTCGATGACGTTCAGCAGGAGGAGGGCGTGGTGCGCGGTGAGGGCGCGCCCGGACTCGCTGATGAGGTGCGGCATGGGGAGGTCCTGCTCGCGGCAGGCCTCGGCCATGGTGTAGACGATGTCGCCGGCGTATTCCTCGAGGGAGTAGTTGGTGCTCGCCTGCGCAGTGGAGTTGGAGCCGTCGTAGTCCACGCCCAGGCCGCCGCCCACGTCCACGTGCGTGATGTCGAGGCCGAGCTTGCGCAGCTCGGCGTAGTAGCGCGTCACTTCCTCGAGCGCCGCCTTGATGAAGCGGATGTCGGTGATCTGCGAGCCGAGGTGGAAGTGGATGAGCTTGACGACGTCGAGCGCATCCTCCGCCTTGAGCTTGTCGAGCACGCGCACGAGCCCGGCGGGCGAGAGGCCGAACTTGGACTTCTCGCCGCCCGACTGGGCCCAACGACCGGCGCCCTCACTGTGCAGCTTGATGCGGATGCCCGCGGTGGGACGCACGCCGACTTCCTTGGCCACCTGCAGCAGCACGTCCACCTCGGAGAGCTGCTCGAGCACGATGAAGACACGATGCCCGAGCTTCTGGCCCATGAGGGCGAGGCGCATGAATTCCTCGTCCTTGTAGCCGTTGCACACGATGATGTGGTCGGTGCTGTCGCTCAGGCCCAGCACGGCCTGCAGCTCGGGCTTGGAACCCGCCTCGA
>JAYTVE010000235.1:0-6076 GCA_043744185.1 Gemmatimonadota bacterium
CGGATCTCTCGGTAGAGGCGCTCCACCATCACGCCTTGCTGCACGCCGCGCCCTCCGTGCAACTGCACGGCGCGGTCGATGATCGTTTGCGCGTACTCCGTGGCCACGAGCTTGGCCATCGCGGCTTCGCGCGTGGTGCGCGCGCCTGTGGTGTCGCGCAGCCAGGCCGCGCGATAGGTCAGCAGTGCCGCCGCGTCGAAATCGGTCGCCATGTCACCGAGGGTGGCCTGCGCGAGTGGCTGCGCCGAGAGCGTGGCGCCGAACATCGCGCGAGTCGTGGCGTACCCCAAGGCTTCGCTGAGCGCGCGGCGCGCGAAGCCCAGTGCGGCGCCGGCTACGGTGACACGAAAGATGTCGAGCGTTCGCATGGCGAGCTTGAAACCGCTGCCTTCGACGCCGAGCCGGTTGCCGACCGGCACGCGACACCGCTCGAAGCGGAGCCGCGCCAGCGGGTGCGGCGCGATGACCTCCATGCGCTCCGCGATGCTCAGGCCCGGCGCGTCAGCGGGCACGACGAAGGCGCTGATCCCCTTTGCGCCCTTGGATGCCGGGTCGGTGCGTGCGAACACGGTGTAGAAGTCCGCGATCCCGCCGTTCGAGATCCAGCTCTTCTCGCCCGTCAGCTCGTACAAGTCGCCCACGCGTTGGGCGCGGCACGCCATCGCGCCAACGTCGGAGCCGGCATCGGGCTCCGTGAGCGCGAAGGCTGCGATGGCCTCGCCCGCTGCGACGCGCGGCAGCCATTCGGCGCGAAGCGCGTCGCTCCCCTCGAGACTGATCGCGCCAGAGCCCAGTCCCTGCATTGCGACCGCGAAATCGGCCAGTCCGTCGTGTGCGGCGAGGCACTCGCGGAGGAGCGTGAGCGACCGCGACTCGATCTCGTCGCTCGTGCCGCCCCACGCGGCCGGCACGCAGTGGCGTAGCCACCCCGCTGCGCCCAGCGCGCGCACCCACGCGCGGCAGGCCGCGTCGGTGTCGGCCACGTGTGGTACGGGGTTCGTCGCCGTCCACGATTCCACCGACTTCACGAGGGCCAAATGTCGATGTTCAAAGAACGGCCAAGCCAGCCGGTCACGCAGTATCGCGTCCATGGTCAGTTGCCCTCGAACACGGGCGACCGCTTGGCCGCAAACGCCTCGAACGCACGACGAAAGTCGGCGGTCTGCATGCAGAGCGCCTGCGCGTGCGCCTCCATCTCGATGGCCTGGTCCACCGACACGCTCCACTCCTGCTGGAGCATCGTTTTGGTCATGGCGTGCGCGAACGTGGGTCCACTCGCGAGTGCACCAGCCCGCGTCAGGGCCTCGCTCTCCAGCGAGTCGGCGGGCACGAGCGCGTTCCAGAAGCCCCATCGCTCACCGTCGTCCGCGGTCATCGAGCGGCCGGTGTAGAGCAGTTCGGCGGCGCGTCCTTGGCCGATGATGCGCGGCAGGAGGGCGCACGCGCCCATGTCGCACCCCGCGAGCCCGACGCGCGTGAACAGGAAGGCGGTCTTGGCGGCTGGCGTCGCGAGGCGCAGGTCGCTGGCCATCGCGAGAATGGCGCCCGCGCCTGCGCACACACCGTCCACTGCCGCGATGATCGGTTGCGGACAGGCGCGCATCGCCTTCACGAGGTCGCCCGTCATGCGCGTGAACAGCAGCAACTCGGGCACCGCCATCTTCGTGAGCGGCTCGATGATGTCGAACACGTCGCCGCCAGAGCAGAAATTGCCGCCGGCGCCGGTCAGCACGATCACCTTCACGTCGCTCGCATACGGGAGCGCGCGGAAGAGGTCGCGCAATTCTGCATACGACGCGAATGTCAGCGGATTCTTGCGCTCCGGCCGGTTGAGCGTGATCACGCCCACCGCGCCGCCGTGCTCCGTGCGCCAGCGGAAGTGCGTGGCCGTGTACGGCGCCAGGCGGCGGCGGGTAGCCGCCATCGCATCGGGAGCGGTCATTGGGGAGAAGCCTCGTGGCGAATGCTCGACTTGACGTGACCGAGCAGCGAATGGAGTTGCGTGCGTTCACGGAGGGAGAGCTCGCCCAGCAAGCTGGCGATCCAGCGTTCGTGCGCGCGTGCCATGGAGGCGAAACCGCGCCGCCCATCGGGCGTGAGCGCCACGATCCAGACGCGGCCGTCATCCGGCGCGCGCCGGCGCGTCACGAGCCCGTCGCTTACGAGCGAGTTGACGAGCCACGTGATGTTGCCACCCGTCACGAGCATCCGCTCGGACAACGTGCCGAGGCGCAAGCCCTCGGGATGTCGCTCGAGCTGCGCCATGAGGTCGAAGCGGGGGAGGGAACTGCCGAACTCGCGCTTGAGCGCCGCGCCGATCTCGCGCTCGATCATCGTGCTGCACGTGAAGAGGCGGAGCCACAAGCGCAGCGCGTGGTGGTCGTCGTCGCCGAGTCGCGTTTCGGGGTCGAGGGCAGTGGCGGTCACGCGAGCTCACCGCCATCGATGGCAATGGCCTGTCCAGTCACGGAGCCCGCGTCGTTGCCGCACAACCACGCCACAGCCGACGCGATCTCGCCGGGCGTGATCAGCCGACCCTGCGGATTCGCCGACACGAGTGCCGCGCGCGCCTGCTCCGCGCTGCGCCCGCTGCTGGTGACGATGCGCTCGACGCTCTGCGCCACGAGGTCGGTGTCGGTGTAGCCGGGGCAGACAGCGTTGACCGTGACGCCCTTGGTCGCCACTTCACGCGCGAGTGCACGCGTGAGGCCCACGACCGCGTGTTTGGCCGCCACGTACGCCGTCACGTACGGATAGCCCGTGAGCCCCGCCGTGCTCGCGATGTTGACGACGCGCCCGAACCGCCTCTCAAGCATGCCTGGGAGCAGCGCGCGCGTCGTCATCACCGAGCCGTACAGGTTCACGGTCAGCATACGCTCGAACAGCGCGTCATCAGAATCGAGGAACTTCGCGCTCTCGGCTGCCCCTGCGTTGTTGACGAGAATGTCGACCGGCGCGACTGCTGCGGCCGCCTCGCATGCGTGGATCACCTGCGGTGCGCGTCCGACATCCGCCTCTACCACCACCGTGCCTGCCGGCAGCGTCGCCAACACCGCATCCGCCGAATCGCGCGTGCGCACGAGCAGCGTCACGCGCGCCCCGTCCGCCGCGAGTCGCTGCGCGATCGCGGCGCCGATGCCGCGGTTCGCACCGGTCACGAGCGCGTGACGCCCGGCGAGTGTTCTCACGTCAGCTCGCCAGGCTTTGTCGGCGCCGGTGCGAGTGTCGCAGCCGCGGCGCGCTCCCGCTCGGTGAGTCGCGCGAGTTGCTGCTGACCGGAGCGATACTGCGGCGGCCACGCGGCGCCGCCGTAGCCCCACTTCGCGGCCTCGAGCAACGTCCACGCGGGATTCGCGAGGTGCGGGCGCGCGATGGCCACGAGGTCCGCGCGCCCTGCAGCGAGGATCGAGTTCACCTGGTCGGCGTCGGTGATGTTGCCCACCGCGATCGTCGCGATGCCGGCTTCCTGTCGCACGCGATCGGCAAACGGAGTTTGGAACATGCGGCCGAACACCGGCCTCTCCGCCTTGGTCACCTGACCGCTCGATACGTCGATCATGTCCGCACCCGCCTCCTTGAACGCCTTGGCCATCTCAACGGCGTCGTCGTCGGTGTTGCCGCCCGGCGCCCAGTCGTGCGCAGAGATGCGCACCGACATCGGCCTGTCCGCCGGCCACTCGGCGCGCATCGCGCGCAACACCTCGAGGGGAAAGCGCAGCCGCCCTTCGAGCGTCTGGCCGTAGTGGTCGCTGCGCAGGTTCGTGAGGGGCGAGAGGAACGCCGACAACAGATACCCGTGTGCGCAGTGCAGTTCGAGCCAGTCGAAGCCTGCTTCTGCTCCGCGGCGCGTGGCCTGCACGAACTCGCCTGTCACGCGCGCGAAGTCCGCCTTTTCCATGGCCCTCGCCACCTGCGAGATCCCCGGCAAGTACTGCGTGGCAGACGGCGCGATCAGCGGCCAGTTGCCCTCGTCGAGTGGCATGTCCACCGCATCCCACATCTTCTTGGTCGAGCCCTTGCCGCCCGAATGTCCGAGCTGCAAGCCGATCTTCGCCAACGTCCACTCATGCGCGAAACGCACGATGCCCCCCCACGCGTCGCGCTGCGCATCGTTCCACAGCCCGGGACACCAGGGCGTGATGCGGCCCTCGGGCGACACGCACGTCATCTCGGTGAACACGAGCCCCGCGCCGCCCGCCGCGCGACTCCCGAGGTGCACCATGTGCCACTCCGTCGGCATGCCGTCGTTCGTGGCGGAGTACTGCGCCATCGGCGACACCACCACGCGGTTGCCGAGCGTGAGTCCGCGGACTGTGTACGGCGTGAACATCGGCGTGGGTGCCGGCGCGGCATCCATGCGCGCCGAGCCCGCGACACCGTCGGCGCCATCGGAAAGCGACTGCGCAGCGAACCACCGCTCGAACGCCGCGACGTATTCCGGGTCGCGTACGCGCAAGTTCTCGTGCGAGATGCGCTGCGAGCGCGTGAGCAGCGAATAGGCGAACTGCTCCGGTGCGAACTGCGCGTAGCGATCCACGTGCTCGAACCATTCCGTGGAATTGCGCGAGGCGTTCTGCAACTTGAGCACCTCCACCGCGCGTTCCGCCTCGTAGCGCGCGAGTGCGGCCGGAATGTCGCCGCGGGCGTCGGCCAGCTTCTGCTCGAGCGCGATCGCGTCCTCGAGTGCGAGCTTTGTCCCGGACCCGATGGAAAAGTGCGCCGTATGCGCGGCATCACCCAGAAGCACCACGGGCACACGTCGTCCGTCTACATCGAGCGTGTGGACCCACGACTGGCACGTCACGCGCGGAAAGCGGATCCACATCGCCGAGCCGCGCAGGTGCGCCGCGTTCGACCAGAGCGGAGCGCCCTCGAGGAACGGCGCAAAGAGCTTCTCGAGGTAGGCGGTCGACTGCTCCGAGTCCATCGCATCGATCCCCGCCGCGCGCCACACCGACTCGGGGGTCTCGACGATGAACGTGCTCGTGCCCTCGTCAAAGCGGTACGCATGGGCCTGGAACCACCCGTGCTCCGTTTCCACGAACGCGAAGGTGAACGCCTCGAAGCGCTTGGGCGTCCCAAGCCAGACATAGCGACACTGCCGCAGGTCGACGTTCGGCTTGAAGCTCGCCGCAAACTGGTCGCGTGTGCGCGAGTTGAGGCCGTCGGCCGCGACGACGAGGTCGGCGTTCAGTTCGCGCGCGATCGAGACGGCGTCGGCGTTCTCGCGTTCGAACGTGAGCTGCACGCCGAGCGCTCGACACCTGGCCTGCAGCAAACTGAGCAGCGCCTTGCGCCCCACGCCGGCAAAGCCGTGCCCACCAGATCGGATCACCTGATCGCGGAAGTGCACCGCGATGTCATCCCAGCGGTGCAGGCCCCTGCGGATGAGCTTCCCCGACACCTTGTCGGCCGCGCAGAGATTCTCGACCGTCTGGTCCGAGAGCACGACGCCCCACCCGAACGTGTCGTCGGGCCGGTTCCGCTCGATGATCGTGACCTCCGCACGTGGATCACGTTGCTTGAGGAGCAGGGCCGTGTACAGGCCGCCAGGTCCGCCACCGAGGATCGCCGTGCGCACGCAGGTACTCCGGGCTCGAGATGCCATACGGTACGACCAAGTGCTTCAAGTTTCAAGTATCCTGCCTTCCCACACGGCCGCAGACGCTTGCTCCCATGCGCCCCCAGGGCATCTTCCCCGCACACTCCAACGGACAAGCCATGCGCCGCCGCCAATTCACTCGCACCGTCCTCGGCGCTCTCGGCGCCGCGTCACTCCCCGCGATGTCCGGCACCGCCTCTGCCGCGCGCCGCGCGCGGCGGCGCACCGCCAATGCACCGCCCATCGACGATGCGCTGCGCGTTGACGGCGCGCGCATCAATGCACAGCTCGCGCAGCTCGCCACGTTCGGCAAGAATCCCGAGGGCGGCGTCAGCCGCACCGCATACAGCGACGCCGACCGTGCCGGCCGCGCATGGCTGCAGGACGTCTTCCGCGATGCCGGACTCGCGCCGCGCATTGACGCCGCGGGCAACATCATCGCACGCATCGACGGCACCGACCCGACGCTCAAGC
>JAYTVE010000236.1:0-1895 GCA_043744185.1 Gemmatimonadota bacterium
CTCAATCGATACGCAGACTCGCTCGCGTGGACCAAGCGCATGCGAGCCGCCATGGCGCGCGACTTCGACTGGACACGGTCTGCTGAGCAGTACGTGCAATTGTACGCCAGGGCCTCGAAGTTGGCGGCGAGTCGGTAGTCGGCCCGAGCACTTCGAAGGACCTGAGCGCGCCTGTCGTCTGCGAAGAGCAGGCCCCTCGCTTGGCGCACGACGGGGTCAGAGCACCCCGTCCGCCGTCTCCGCGATCAGCTGGTCCACCACCGCCACGAGGCTCTTCGTCTCCTCGTACGTCTTGAGCTGCCGCATCGCGCTCGAGCCGTTCTCCATGATCGTGTAGGCGTACTCGATCTCCTTGCGGGTGCCGAGCTCGTCCATCACGTCGCCGATGAACCACTCGATCAGCTCGCGGATGAGCACGGGCGCCGGCAGCTCCTCCTTCTTGCCGAAGTCGATGAGCTTGCCGCCCAGCCCCCAGCGGACCGCCCGCCACTTGTTCTCCTCGATCAGGTCCTGCGGGTAGATGCGGAACGTCATGTTGTCGCGCCGCAACTTCCACAGCTTGTAGACCACCGCCTGGAGAATGGCGGCGATGCAGATCGCCTCGTCCACGCGCGTGTTCACGTCGCAGATGCGGAACTCGAGCGTCGGGTACCGGTAGTGCGGTCGCACGTCCCACCAGATCTTCGAGCCGTCCGGGATCGAGCGCGTCGTCACGAGCGTGTCCACGAGGTTGTCGTAGTCCGCTGCGCTCTGGAAGACGCGCGGCACCCCCGTGCGCGGAAAGTTCTTGAAGACGATGCTGCGATACGAGTGCAGCCCCGTGTTGCGCCCCATCCAGAACGGACTGCTGGCGCTCAGGCAGAGCAGGTGCGGCAGGATGTAGCGGCTCGCATTGAGCGCATCGATGCGGAACTCGGGGTCGTCGATGCCGATGTGCACGTGCGTCCCGAAAATCAGCAGCCGGTGCGCGAGGTCCTGCAGCTCGTTCTTCACGCCCAGATATCGCTCGAGCGGCGTCACGTCCTGTTTCATCCAGCTCGAGATCGGGTGCGTGCCCGCGCTCGCGATCGCGAGGCCGCGTGAGCGCGCCGCGAGGATGATGGCACGGCGGTGCCGGATCAACTCCGCCTTCAATTCCTGGATCGTCTTGCACGGCGGCGTGCCGATTTCCACCTGGCACTGGTGGAGCTCGGGCTTGATGTCCTTGATCAGCGGATCTTCCGCCTGAACCAACTCGGCGAAGCCGGGGGTCAGCTCCCGGGACTTCGGGTCAATGATCTGGTACTCCTCCTCAATGCCGATCGAAAGCGAGGGGGCGGTCATGGGTCTCGGGCGGAGGGCTCAGCGACGCAACGTGAATTCGCAGAATGTCACTCGGTACGCGGTGGCGCCAGTCACGAGCGCACGGAAGCCGCGCGCCAACCAGATCGGACCGTTCGGTCCGCTTGCGGAGCTGAAATCCGGCTGGCCAGCGCACCGCACTGCCCCTCGCTCAGCCCCGATTGGGAACTTTACTTTGCACCGCAAAGTACTTGGGGATGACGATTCCCTCATCTCCCTTCCGACACGCGCCGGACCGCGCCTCGCCATGCCGCCCACTGCTCCCGCCGGGTCCGCGCCCGACGCCACGCGTACGCCAGTTCCGCCGCCGTCCGCTTCGCCCCTTCAGGTCCTCGAGCCCGCAGACACTCGCGTGGTGCTCGCGGGCGGCCTCGTCGCGGGTATCGCGGGTGACCTGCTGCTCCGGCAGGCAGGCCTCGGTGCCAACCTCGCCCTCTGGCTGCTCATCGCGACCGCCGCGCTCGCGGCCGTGCTCTACCGCGATGCCGGCACTATCCCGCGTGACACGCGGCCGCTGCTCGCAGCCGCCACGATCTTCGCCGCATTGGTGGCTC
>JAYTVE010000237.1:0-6059 GCA_043744185.1 Gemmatimonadota bacterium
GCCGCTGAAACCCGCGCCCGGATCGATGCTGATCGACACCGGGTTTGCCCCCGGCGGTGCGAAGGTGACCGTCTGGAGCGTCGGCGAGACCAGCGTGCCGTCAGGCGCGAAACTGAACGAGCCGCTGCCGGTGATGGAAGCAGCGGACACGCCCTGCGCAGTGAGGGTGGTCGGGTCGATCTGCCACGCCCAGGTGTTGGTCGCCGTCTTGTACATGTACACGTGCACGTTGTACGGCATGCCGAGGCTGTCGAAGGTCGCGATGCTGGTCTCGGTCCACGACTTCGCGTTCGCGCCGGAGCCACGCGTGCCGGTGTTGAAGCCGGCGGTGAGCGGGCCGGCGCCGTCGGGGTCTGTCATGTCGAACACCGGCGCCGAGGCGTCGAGATTGCCGCCGAACTTCATGGCCGTGGTCTCCTTGGCCGCCGTCTTCTGGCCGAAGGGGAGCTTGATGTCGGTGATGCCGTCCTGGAACACACCGTTGACGGCCACTCGGCCCTGCACCACGAAGCCGTTGGCCGGCACGACCATCTGGCCGGTGGCGTCCACCTGGAAGTTGCCGGCGCGCGTGTAGAACGACTGCGCGCCCTTCCGCGCGACGAAGAAGGCGTTGCCCGAGATGGCGACGTCGGTCTTGAGGCCCGTCGATTCCAGGTTACCCTGCGACATGATCGTGTCCACCGATCCGATCTGCATGCCGAGGCCGACCTGGATCGGGTTGATGCCGCCCTGGTCACCAGGCGGACGGCTGCCGCCCTGCAGCAGCTGGGCGAATCCTTCCTTGAAGGTCACGCGGCCCGACTTGAACGCGGTCGTGTTGACGTTGGAGATGTTGTTGCCGATCACGTCGAGACGGATCTGGTGATTGCGGAGGCCGGAGACACCGGAGAACAGTGAGCGCAGCATGCGTGAGATTCCTCGTGAGGGTCAGTTGGAGGCGTCGACGGACGTGACACCAGAGAGTGGCCAGGTGCGCGTGCCGCTGCGCAGGACGAGCCCGGTGGGCCCGAACTGCACGCCGTCCACGTGCGCGGTTACAAGCGTGGCGGGGACGCTGGCAGTCCCGGCCGTGTTGGTGAAGTTGAGCTTGACGGTGTAGTTGCCGGCCGAGAGTCCGCTGGCGATGCCGGACACGTCGATCGACTGGCGACCGGCCGAGACGCTCCCCACGTCCTTCGTGCGGACCACGTGGCCGCTCGCATCGAGGATGCTCACCGTCAGCTTGCCCGCACTCGGCAGCTCAGCGGCAAATGCCGGAATGGGATCGGCGCCACCAACGGAGAAGGCATCGTTCGCGACCGAGACGTTCTTGCCGATGAGGCCGATGGCTGTCGAGTTCTCGAGCGCAGTGGCGAGCCCCGCGCTGGTGCTGCCCTGGCCCGTGAGCGTCTGGTTGATGTTCATCAGCTGCTCGACCGACGAGAACTGCGCGAGCTGGGTGGCCATCTGCGTGCCATCCTGCGGGCTCATCGGATCCTGATGCTTGAGCTGTGCGACGAGGAGCTTGATGAAGTCATCCTTGCCGAGTGACCCGGCCATGTTGCCGAGCGGCGAGCTGTTGTTGGCCGAGCCCGCCGGCGCGGAACTTCCGCTCGCCGACATGACGCGGTGGTTGGCGACGGTCACGGTCATCGTGGTTCTCCCTGCTCCTTGCGAGAGCGCTGGCGGGGCTGGTCCTGCGGGGCGCGGCTGTGGTCGTCCTGCCTGGTGGCCGTGCTGCTGTCGCGACCGGCGGCCGGTGCGGCCGCGCGGGTGAGTTCGGTGGTCACGCCGGCGGCGGCGTTGGCCACCTTGAGCGCGTCGGGACTCAAGCCGCGCTGCTCAAGCGCGCGTGCGAGTTCAGTCATGCGACCGGCGGCGCCCGCGGCATCGCCGTTCTCGCCGAAGGTCATCTGCGCACCGACGCGCGCACCGCGCACGTCCACACGGATGCGATCGATACCGCCGGCTTCGTCGTCCACGGTCAGCAGCATGCGCGAGACCGGCTGCTTGTCGCGCGATTCGATGAGCGACTGGATCTCGTCCGCGCGCATGGCCGTGGCCGCACCACGCGCGGCCGACGTGCCGATGCCGTCACGCGACGCGGAAGCGCCGCCTGCATTCATTGCACCGGCGAGTGCGTTGGCCGTCATGGTGTTCACAACGCCGCGCACCGTATCGGCGCGGGTGGCACCGCGGGCGAACACCGTGCGCGGCTGCGCATTGCCCTGCCCACCCTGGCCAAAGCTGTTCTCGCTGGTGCCGCCGGTGTTGGTGCCGCTGAGCGCAGCCGCTGCAGCCACTGCGGCCGCCTGCGGGGCGAGGCTCGTGTTAACGTTCACGGCGCCGGCATTGCCCGGCTGCTGCGCGCGCGCGAAGACCGTCGGGCTGTCGGATGGCGGCGCGTGCTGCATTGAAGCGACCGCAGCCGGATTGGCAACGGTTGCCACCGGTGCGACGGGTGCCACCGGTGCCACGGGCGCCACGCTGGCCACCTGCGCCACCTGCGCGACCTGCGCCATACGCGCCGACCGCGAAGCACCAGCCTCGACGGTGATCTCCGCCTGCGTGATGTTCGCCATCTTCGAGAGCGAGGTCATCGCGTCGGCGGCGCGCAACTCAAGGTGCCCCGGATCGCGCGCTCCGATCGTGTTCAGCCCTTCCTCGGTGGCAACCTTCCGGAGCAGTGCGTAGGCCTCGGGATTGTTGTACGTGCCGTCGACCTTCACGTCCACGGCCATGCCATCCAGATGGCGCGACTGGCGCGTCCACGTCACGACCTGCCCCGGCGCGGTGCGCCCCTGCGCGTAGAGCTGGTCTTGCCGCGACTGGCTGCGTGCGGCCTCGGTGATGGTCACGGTGTGCCCCGCCTGCTCCATGCGCGTCGCGACGCGATCCAACCGGTCGCGCAGCGCGGGATCGAGCGTGTTCACGTCCTTGACCGGACGGTTCGCGTCGTCCGATGCCATGACTTCCTTGCGGCGTGCGGCGGCGGCGTCCTTCTCGTCGCCCCTGGCGCGCGCGGCGTCGGCGGCGTCGGCCACCGACTCGGTGCGCGCGGCATCGACGCGCACCGTGCGCGACGCGAACGCCGTGGCGACGTCGGGCTGCGAGGGTGCGGCGGCCACCTGCTCGACCATTTGGCGCCAGGCGCGATGCGCGCCGTCGGCGTTGGCGGCATCACGCGCGGCCGTATCCTGCGCGGACTGCGCGCGGGCGTCGTCGGCGTTCGACGCATCGGCGGTGGGGGGGAGATCGCTCGCGCCGTTGGTGCCCTGCCCGTTCTCGACGCGCATGCGCCAGACCGCGAAGGTACGCGCGAACAGCTCGGCGCGTTCGCTCGTGAGGCTGGCGCGGATCGGCGTCGCCATGGCGGTGCGCTGTGCCGCGGCCGTGCGATCGGCGGTGGTCATGTCGGTGCTCGTCTTCATGGCTTCTCTACCTTGGCGAGGTGGGTGACGTGGGCAATCCCGCCCTTGCTGATCGCAGCGGCGCGCTCGGGAGGCATGAGCGCCATGACCTCCGCAACCTTCTTGTCGTTGACCTTCGAGAGGATGAGGGACACGTCCTCGTTGTCGAGCTTCTCCATGACCTTCGCCACATCCTTCGACGGCATGGCGGTGAAGATCTTGCCGAGCCGCTCACCGATGACGCCGGAGGGGAGGAGCTCCTCGTTGACGGGCCGCGTCGTGGCGGTCTCCTTGGCGCCCTTGCCACCCATGGCCGGATTGCCCCGGTGCTCGCCCTTGGCGTCCCCCTTCGCTTCCCCCTTCGCTTCTCCCTTCGCTTCGCTCTTGCTGTCGCCCGCAGCCACGGCCTCGTGGCCATCCCCGTGCGGCGCGTTCGCAGGCGCGCTGTCGCTGCCGTCGCTGACGTGCGCGCCCTCCGTGATTGCGTGCTTGGCGGAGTCGGCCTTGGCGACCTTCTTGAGCGAGTCGGCTTCGACCTTTTTGAGACTGTCGCTGACGACGGCGGCGATCTTCTTCGCCTTCATCGTGGCGGAACCGGCGCCGCCGGCAAGGGCCGTCGCGAACGCGATGGCGAAGACAAGGATCAGGCGCGACATCGGTCAGGCCCTGCGGTTGGAGTCATCCTGGAGGGCACGCGTCCGCGCGACCTCATCCATCACGGCCATCTCCTCGCGGCCGGCATCCACCTTCCAGTGGTCGAGCTTCTTCTCGCGGAGACGGTCAAGCATGCGACGCGCCTGCATGGCAGCACCGAGCGAGCGCTTCTCATCGACGACCTGCGCTTGCGCCTGCACGTGACCGGCCGCGGCCTGCTCCGCCGCGACGCCGAGCTGCTCGCGCAGCATCGCGATCGGCCGGAGGTCACCGATGCGCGTGGCGTTGCCGGGCTGCGCGGAGAGCGCCTCGGATGCGCAGCGTGCGCGCGCCTCGGCCTCGGCGGTCTGCTCGCGGGCCTCGTTCTCGGCCACCTGCGCGCGCGCCAGGTTGAGCGCGGCTTCCTTCTCGGCACGCTCGCGCAGCTGGCGCACGCGTTCGAGGCTGAATTTGAAGGGAGTCATGCGGCCGCCTTGCGCGTGGTGGCGGTTTCGACGCGCGCGCTGATGGCATCGAGGCGCGCGCGCGTGTCAGGATACGCGGTGGCCTCTTCCGGCGGTTGGCGCAGGAAGTTGAGGATCGGATCACGATTCGCGATCGCGGCATCGACCATGGGATCGCTCCCCTTCTGGTAGGCGCCGACGAGTACGAGGTCTTCCTTTTCGCGATACGCCGCTTCGGCGCGCAGCAGGTTCTGCGCCGCCCTCTGTTGCTCGCGCGACGTGACCTGGTCGCGGAGGCGACTCTTGCTCTCGAGAATGTCGATGGCCGGAAAGTGTCCCGCGCCCGCGAGGCGACGCGTGAGCACGATGTGGCCGTCGAGAATCGAACGTGCGGCGTCGGCCACGGGCTCGTTGAAGTCGTCGCCGTCAACGAGCACGGTGTAGAGGCCGGTGATGCCGCCCGTGGCCGCGTTGCCGGCGCGCTCGAGCAGACGCGGCAGGTGCGCGAACACCGAGGGCGGATAGCCCTTGGTCGTGGGTGGCTCGCCGACAGCGAGGCCGATCTCGCGCCACGCCATCGCGACGCGGGTGATCGAGTCGACCATGAGCAGAACGTTCTTGCCCTCGTCGCGGAAGTACTCGGCAATGGCGGTGGCCACGAGCGCACCGCGCGCACGCACGAGCGCGGCCTGGTCACCTGTAGCAACGATTACCACAGAGCGAGCCAGCCCTTCCGGCCCGAGCGCATTGTCGAGAAAGTCGCGCACTTCGCGGCCGCGCTCGCCGAGCAGCGCGATGACGTTCACGTCGGCGGTGGACTGGCGTGCGATCATGCCGAGCAGCGTGGACTTACCCACGCCAGAGCCGGCAAAGATGCCGACGCGCTGCCCGCGACCGAGCGTGAGCAGGCCGTCGATGGCGCGCACCCCCGTGGTGAGCGGCTCGGTGATTGTCTGGCGATGGAGCGGATTGGGCGGCTCGGCCACGAGCGGCATGCGCTCAGCCACATCGATGCGCGGTCCGCCGTCAATCGGGTTACCGATGCCGTCGAGTACGCGGCCCAGCAGGCCGGGGCCGACCTGCACACCGAACGAGCGGCCGAGCGGCTGTACCATGGCACCGGCGTGGATGCCCTCGAGGTCGCCGAGCGACATGAGGAGCACGCCGCCATCCTGGAAGCCGACGACTTCGGCGAGCACGGCGCGGCCGTCGGCGAGCGACGAGATGCGGCAGAGCGAGCCCATGCCGACATCGAGGCCCACGGCCTCGACGACGAGGCCCGCGATGCGCACGACGCGGCCGTAGGACGCGAAGCGCGGAAGATCGACAATGCGGCGATCGTTGGTCATGAATCCTTGTAGGCCAGTCGGCGGTAGACACGCTCGAGCGCGGTATCCACGCGCCCATCGACAATCCGTTCGCGCCCCTCGACGACGCAGCCGCCGGGCATGACGCGCGCGTCACCCATCCAGTGAGCCTCGCGCGTGATCTGGCCCGGCATGGCCGTGCTCCCCGGCTCGAGGAACGAGCCGATGACGGCGAGGTCCTGCGGGTTGACGCGGATGCGCACGGG
>JAYTVE010000238.1:0-1888 GCA_043744185.1 Gemmatimonadota bacterium
CGACTTCAACGTTGATGCCGCGCAGTCCACCGCGGCCGAGTGCTCGGAGCTCGGCCCCAAGTGCATCGCCTGCAGCGTGGACGTGCGACAAGATGAGCAAATCGCGGACGCGGTCGATCGCACCGTCTCCATCTTCGGCCACCTCGACATCGCCCTCAACTCCGCCGGCGTCGGCGGCCGCGAAGTACGCACCGCCGAGTACGACCCCGCCGACTGGGACCACGTCATCGACGTCAACCTCACCGGCGTCTGGCGCTCCATGCGCCATGAACTCGCGGTCATGCTCAAGCAGGAGTCCGGGATCATCGTGAACGTGGCGAGCGTCGCGGGGCTCATCGGCTTTCCGCGCCATCCGGCATACGCCGCCAGCAAGCACGGCGTCATCGGCCTCACCAAAACCGCCGCACTCGAGTACAGCCGCAAGGGAATCCGCATTAACGCGCTCTGCCCCGGCTTCACCCTCACCCCCATGGTGCAGGGGATGATCGACTCCGGAACCCCCGCCGAAGCGCTGGCCAACCGCATTCCGATCGGCCGCCTCGGCAACGCAGAGGAGATTGCCGCGACCGTGCTCTACCTCTGCTCCGACGCCGCCGCGTTCATGGTGGGCCACGCGCTCGCAATCGACGGCGGCATCGTCGCGAGCTGAGCGACGCGCCGGTGCTGACGCCACGCGCTCACTCGTTGCGCTCACTCCTCGCGCTCACGCGTCGCGACGCGTCGCGCGACGCGCCGCGCGACGCTCCGCAGCTGCAGCGCCGGCGCCCAGCGCTTACGGCACCACCAGCTGCTTGCCCGCCTCGCGCAGCCGCGCCGCGTGCGCCGGCTTGCCCACCCGCTCGCGCATGGTCGGCCCGTAGAAGCCGAGCATGCCGCGCAGCCGCGCGAGCTGACGGCGCGCCGAGAGCGCGCGCAGTGAATCCGCGCCCACGGCTTCCTTGAGCAGCGGTCGTGCGTTGAGGCGATCGAGCAGATCATCAACGCTCGGCGGCACTTCGCGTGCTTCTTCCCAACCCAGCACCCGGTTGATCTGGTCCTGCTGCGCGAGTTCGCGCGCGAGTATGGCCTTGAGTGCGGTGCGCGTCGCCACCAGCTCGGGGCGCGCGACCAGCGCGGCCGCGCGCGTGCGCGCCGAGTCCCCCGCCGGCCAACCGCGGGCGTCGCGCGCAACTTCGCGGAACGCGCGCTCGGCGTCGTCGAGCGCGCCGTTTGCGGCCAGCGAATCCCCGTACGCGATCTCCGACGCGAAGGCGCTCCGCACGAAGGCAGAGTCCATCGCTCGGCGCCCCGTGAGCACGGCTCGCAGTTCGAGCCACTGCATGGTGCGCGCGATCTCGTCGGCCGGCGGCCAGGCGTGCGGCCCGTCGAATGACGCAAAGCGCGACGGCGTGCCGCCGCTGTCCACCGCCACGGCCAGCGCGCGCACCTCGGCGTAGTTGAAGTCGCGGTTCCCGGCCGTGAGCGCCACCGACACGCCCGCGTCACCGGCAACGATCAGCTCGGAGTTGGGTGCCGGGAGCGCAGCGCCCGCGCCGATGATGCCAGCCACGTTGTCGCGGTAGTCACGCCAGATGAGCCAGCACATGCGCGCGGTGCCGCTCATGCCGGTGAGGTAGACGCGACGCGCATCGAGCGACATGCCGCCCGATGCGGCCCAGTTGTACATGGCCGTGGCGCTCTCGACGGTTGGCGTTTCGTCGCCGGTGTCGGAATGCGAGTCCTCCGCGCTCGCAACGACCCAGCCGAGTTGCTCGGCGGCTGGGGCGAATACGCGCAGCATGCCGGCGGCATCGCCGCCCGGATCGAGCACGATGAGCAGGGGCGCGCGCGGGCGCAGCGGCTTGGACGGCCGATAGACCGCGAAGCCGTGGCGCGGGTCGCCGGACCA
>JAYTVE010000239.1:0-1885 GCA_043744185.1 Gemmatimonadota bacterium
TTCTCTCCGAGTCGGCGTACTTCCCCGACGATGATGCGATCATCGTCGTCCTCATCAACTCGGCGGGCCCTGTCTCGCCAAACGCGGTGACCACTGCCCTCGCCGACCTGGTGCTCGGCACGGTGAAGCGCGAGTCACGCCCAACGCCGGCCGCGATTGCCGCGTTCGCCGGCACGTACAAGGGCGTGGGACGCGGCCAGCCGATGGTCGTGACCGTGAGCGCCGACAGCGGTCGACTCAGCATCACCATGCCGCGACAGAAGCCGGCCACGCCGCGCTACATCGGCGACGACACGTGGGAAGAGGGCGACACGCGCTTCACCTTCAAGAAAAAGGGATCGGCGTTGCCGGAACTGCGCGTGGACGCGGCGTACGGGTATTCGGTACTGCCGCGCTCCGGCTCGTAACCGGAGCGCGAGGGCGCACGCAACTCAGGTGGCGCGGATGTAGGCGCAGCCGGCTTCCTGTGCGCGCACGGCGCCAAACACGCCGGACGGCTGCAGGATCACGCCGGGCACGAGTGCCGCGACCGCTTCCCTGTGCGCCACCTCTTCGGTCGCGCCCGTCTGCTTCTGAATCAGGTCTACGCAGTCGCGCAGGGCGAGGTTGCACGCGAGAACCACGGCACCGCGCTCCAGCTGCGTGGGAAGCCCGAGCTGATTCCACGGAGCGGGGATGCCGTCCTTCTCGCTCATCAGTGACGGATTGCGCGTCAACGGCTCTTCGGTAATCGGGTGCTTGACCGATTTGAGCTTGCCAATGCCGTACTTCTCCCAGAATGCGTCCGTGAGCGCGAGGATGATCGCGTTGTGCCGCAGCACCACCACCGTCGAGATGTCCTTGGGCGAAGCCTTGAGCACCTGTTTGTACTGGTTGCCCCAGGCCGCCGCGCGCCACACGCCGTAGCCGCTCTCGATTTCCGGTACGTCGAATACGGCCTTGTGCTTACCGCGCAGCTTCGCGGGCCAAGCGAGGTTCCACGCCTCGTCGGTTGCGGGCGCCGCGGCGTCGAGCTGCCACGCGGCAAGGTCGGCGGGAATGAAGGCACCAAGTGCGGCAGCGCCTGCGGCGGAACCGATGAAATCGCGACGGGTGGTCATTCGTGGCTCACGGAAAGAGAGTCGGCCGCAGAATTCACCTCTGCGTATCCGATCACGATGTCGCTGAACTGAATCGTTGGCGGTGTGAACGTCGGCTACGAGCTCGGTACCTCACGCACCGACACGGCCGACTCCAAGCTGCAACCAGCATCCACGAGGCGATAGGGCGCGCCCACACCTTGCGTGTGACGCGGGCTTCCCCAGTTTCTCCGGGATGGCGGCGTTGCTCGCCATCGACCATCGTGCTCGCTTCCCTCACATTTCATTCGCCCCACATGCCCAAAGGATACTGGATCGGTCGCGTGGACGTCACGGACGCGGAGCGCTACAAGGAGTACGTCGCCTCGAACGGCCCCGCCGTGGCAGCGTTTCAGGGCCGCTATCTCGCGCGCGGAGGGCGGTACGAAGCAACGGAGGGTGTGGGCCGCGCGCGCAACGTGATCGTCGAGTTCCCCTCGTACCAGATGGCACTCGACTGCTACCACTCGCCTGCGTATCAGACGGCGAAGGCGCATCGTGTTGCCGCATCCACCTCGGAGTTCCTCATCGTCGAAGGATACGACGGCCCGCAGCCGACGTGACGCACGCGCTGCGACGTCTGTCGCGTGTGGCGACCACGGCTATTCTGGTCGTGTGGTCGCCGCGTCTGGCGGTCGCGCAGCCCACCCTCGCCAACGTCCACGTTCGCGCGGAGTTCGACGCCGACGGACTGACCGCGCTCATTGACCGGAACGGCAATCGCCGTTTCGCGCTCGTTGGCGACCGATTCGTGCTCACCATCAACG
>JAYTVE010000240.1:0-6028 GCA_043744185.1 Gemmatimonadota bacterium
GTCGAGCGTACGCGCATGCGGTAGCGCCCCACCACGACGCCGTGCCCACTGGCGTACACGGCGACGGAGTCGCCCGGCGCCACGATCGTCGGCACAGGAGCAAGCATCGACGCGATGCAGAGAAGCTGCGGCAGCGGCACCTCCACCCATCCGCCGGGCAGAGCGAGTTCGAGCGTCGCCAGCGTGCCGATGCAGCTCGCGGAATACAGCGTGACCGATGATGTCGTCCTGTTCACGAATGTGCCGGCAACGCCCGACTGCTGCACGTCGGAGAGGTTCACGACCGGTGCGTTGGGTCGAACTTCAAGTCCGCGCGAGGGCGCGGTACTCTCGGTGCAAGCTGCGAGGGCGACGAGCAGCGCGATGAGCAGCGCGGCGGCGGCCGTCTGGATTCGAGTACGCATGCCCACATTACCCCGCGAGCGTTCCGCGCGTCACGAGCAGTCGTTTGGGAGCAACCGCGTCTCGATCTGGATCGAAACAGGCGGCATCGCCACCGCCCACCCGCGTCCCGGCCTAAACCCCTTTTTCCTTCAGCAGGTCCATGAACTGTGCCGGCTCCGTCAGGCCCAGCAGTCGCTCCGGCACGTCCGGCTCCTTGCTGAACTGCGCAATTTTGCCGAGCACAGGCAGGTATTGGTTCGACACCTCGAGCGGCGGCGCGACGATGAGAAAGAAGAACTGCACCGGCTTGTCATCGATCGCGCGGAAGTCGAGCCCCGCCGTCTTGCGCCCGAACGCCACGCGCAGCTTGGTCACCACCAGCGAGCGGCAGTGGGGGATTGCGATGCCCCGGCCGATGCCCGTGGATCCGAGGTTCTCGCGCCGCTTGAGCATCTTGAAGAGCATCGCCTCGGACTTGTCGTCGAGCTTGAGAAGACCGATCAGCTCTTTGAGGACGTCGTCCTTGGTCGTCCCTTCGAGGTCGAGCTTGATCGCATCTTCGGCGAAGAACTCTCGCAGTTCCATTGCGCGTCGGGTCCGTGCGGAGGCAGCAACAAGGGAGGGGCACGCCATGCGGCCCCCGGTGGGGATCAACGGCAACCTACGAACCGTCCCAAGTCGTGTCAAATCTTGATGTTGCGACGTTTCCGGCGGTGGCATAACTTGCGCTCACCAATGCGATTTCCGTTCCCCGTTGCCGCCCAGGTTCCGCTCTACCTCGCGCCGATGGCCGGGGTCTCGGAATCGCCTTTCCGCCGCCTCTGCCGGCGGTTCGGCGCGGACGTGGTCGTGACGGAATTCCTGTCTGCCGAAGGGATCCGTCGGGAAAACGAAGCCACCATCTCCAAGCTGCGCTTCTCGCAGGACGAGCATCCGATCGGCGTGCAGATCTTCGGCGGCGACCCGTACGCCATGGGCGAAGCGGCGGCGCTCGTCACCGACCTGTTCCAGCCCGACTTCGTCGACATCAACTTCGGCTGCCCGGTCAAGAAGGTCGTCAAGCGCAACGGCGGCTCCGGTTGCCTGCGCGACTTGGGACTCGTACAGGAGGTCATTCGCGCGGTCGCAAAGGCCACGCACCTGCCGGTCACCTGCAAGATCCGCTCGGGATGGAACGAGGAGATGCGCGACCCGGTCACCATCGGGCTTCGCTGCCAGGATGCCGGAGTCAAGGTGCTCGCGTTGCACCCGCGCACTCGCACGCAGATGTACTCGGGCAGCGCGCGATGGGAAGAGATCGCCGCCGTCGTCGACGCGCTCGACATCCCGGTGCTCGGCAACGGCGACATCAAGACACCGCAGGACGCGATCCGCATGTGGCAGCAGACCAAGTGCGCCGGCATCATGATCGCGCGCGGCTCGTTTGGACAACCCTGGATCTTCGATCAGGTGCGTGACATCATCGACGGTCGCCCCATGCGCGCCACGCCGAGTGTCGAGGAACGCTTCCGCATCGCGCTCGACCACGCGCGCATGGCCGAGCAATACGAGGCGGACCCGCGCGGCGCGGCCATCGAGTTTCGCAAGCATCTCGGCTGGTACGTGAAGGGGCTCCCCGGCTCGAGCGACCTCCGCCGCCAGCTGCATGCGGTCAATTCGATTGGCGAAGTCGAGGCAATCTTCGCCGAGTACCTGCATCGTGGCCCTACCGACGACGACGCCGGCCAGGCACACGCGACCGCTGCCGGGGCAACGGCCGCGTGATGCGTGTGACTCGACCGTGAGCGGCGTTCTCGTCGCCTACGCCCTCGTGCAGGGGGCCGTCCCCACGTCGATGATCCTGCGCGGCGTCTGGCCGATGCTGCTCATCACCGGTTTCGTGGTCTTCGTTGCCGCGCTGCTCGCCATCCGCGAGCCACCGCTCGACGCCGACGTCGCGCGCCGCATCGGCATGACGGGCATGATCCCCGCCATGCTCCTGACGGTGTTCACCGGCGGCTTGCAGTCACCGGGCATCGTCCTCGTGGCGCTCTGCGCCCTCGCCATCTCGGTGCCACATGGCCCCGGCATGGCGCTCGTCGGATCGCTCGCGGCCATGACCACGCTGCTCGGCATGGAGGCGCTCCTCACCAAGCGCATCGTCTGGGCGCCTTCGTTTCTCGCGGCCTCGGTGCTCGTGTCCACCGCGGTCATTCCGCGCTGGCTCGCGGGCCGCATGCGCCGTCAGGTCGAGGCGGCCGAACGACGCGCGCTGCAGGTCGAGGAGCTGGTGCAACAGGGACGCGTCGGCCCGCCGGCTGTGGAGCGGTCGGAAGTCATCGGGTCGCCACGCATGCAGGATCCGGCCGGTTCGCCTGTCATCACCTACTTGCGCATGCTGCGCGACAACGTGGGCGCCGACGACGCGGTGGTCTGGCGGCCGCGCCAGGACGAACCGGGTGTCCTCATGGCCTGGGCGTGGAGTGGCGACGATTCCAACGGCCCCGTCTCGTTCCGCAAGGAAGAGTGGCTGCCGCTCGTGGTCTGGGCCGCCGAGAACGGCAACGTGAACTTCGACGGCTCTGGCGGGATGCCGAGCCTTGCCACAATCGCCATTCCACCGCGCATCGGCGCGCTGGCAGGCGGCGCACTCTCCGTCTCGCATCGCAGCGGCCTTCGCCAAGACCGCGACGAGCTCAAACGCTGGCTCCCGCGCCACGCCAATCACCTCGCCGACATGCTCGCGCTTGTCGAGAGCGGCGATGAGGTCGCACGACAGAACGCAACCACGCTCGCGCTCCTTCAAGCCGCCACCGATTTCCAGAAGAGCCGCTCGATCGAGACGCTGGGCGCCGAGATCTGCCAGAGTGCGCTCGATGTGACCGGCGCCGCGCATGCCGCCCTCGTGCGCTGGAACGCGGACTCACGGACGGGAGAAGTGCAGGCGACGTCGCCGAATGCGCCGGTTCGCGTCGGGCTCGTCGTGACCGACGACTCTGCGGTTGGCGGCAGCTGCCGCGAGGCCACCCCGCTCACGTGGGAGGACGCCCGCGAGCTCTCTCGCCTGGCTGTCGTCTATGGCCGCGCCGAGCCGCGTCGCTCGGTGATCTCGCTCGGTGTCGTGCCGCTCGTGCGTCCCGAGGGCGTCGTCGGCGCCATCGTGGTGGAAGGAGACGACATCAACCGCGTGCGCGGCGAGTCGGTGCGCGCACTCCGGCTGCTCGGCGCCATCGCGGCCGTCTCACTTGAGTCGCAGTTCGAGTACGAGGAGATCGAGCGGCGCGCGCGCACGGACGTCCTCACGGGCCTCTCGAACCGGCGTCATTTCGAGGAGCAGATCGAGCGGCTGCTCGACGAGTGCGATCGCTACGGAGGTCCGGTGTCGCTCGTGGTCGCGGACCTGGACCACTTCAAGAAGGTGAACGACACGTACGGCCACGATGTCGGTGACTCGGTGCTGCAGTTCGTGGCCAAGGCGTTCAAGGACGGCGTGCGGACGGTCGACATCGTGACACGGTACGGCGGCGAGGAGATCGCGTGCCTCCTGCCGCAGACCGATCTCGCAGGCGCGAAAGAGTTCGCCGAGCGCATGCGGAAGGCAATCGAAGCGCGACCAGTGCAGGCCAAGTCGCACTCGATCCCAGTCACTTGCTCGCTCGGCGTGGCGACGTACGGCGGAGTCGTTCCGATTCCGCGCGCCCAGCTCTTCTCGCTGGCCGACAAGGCGCTTTACCGGTCGAAGCAACAGGGAAGAAACCGCGTCAACGCCAACGACCCAACTGAAAGCGGATCAACGACTTGAGCCGTGGAGGATTGCCAGCGCGTGGCACTTCACGTATGTTAGGCGAGTAGTTCAGGGGGCGACCGGCTTCGATTGTGTCGGTGACCTCGTGGCTGCGTGCTCAGGTGCCGGACCCTGGTGAATCCTTCGGCAAAACACTAACTGCCAACACTGAAATGGCCCTCGCCGCGTAACCTTCGGGTTGCGTAGCGTTGCCGCGAAGGGAGCCCCTCCCGGGGCGTTCTTCGTCGGTATCATAGTTCCGGGATAGTGGACCGCCACGCTGTCGGACGGTTCGCGAACTCTAGACGGCTCACCTGAGGGTGGGTGGCCTGCTGGCCAGCTCTCGGGAACATCAATCAGCAGGATACGCACGTAGATGCTGTGAGTAATCCAATGCAAGACGGGAGTTCAACTCTCCCCGCCTCCACCTGATCGGTTCGACGCAGAGGGCGGCCCCCCGCGAGGGAGGCCGCCCTCTGTCGTTCGAGTCCTACGAAGCGAAACGGGCGGCTCTCTCTCAAGAGCGCCGCCCGCGTTCCATTCGCACCGGGACCGTCTACCGATAGATCGGCGTCACGTGTCCGTCGCGCCCCACTCGGCCGATCGGCTTCACGAGCCCTTCGGACGCCCAGTCATTGCCGACTCGCACCAACCCCGACGGCTGATTGGGCGCGTACAGCAGCGGAACGGGGCAACTCTGCCCGGCGAGCGTGTAGCTGTCGGCCGTCGCGAAACTCACCGTGTAGCCCAGGTCCGCCATGGAGGCGATGGTGACGGCAGACATGGGATTGCGCTGGCCGGCCGGAGCGGAAATGAAACCGGTCATCAGCTCGATGCCGAAGCCAAGGTTGCTCGACGTGCCGCCCGACTGCTCACGCCAATGCCCATTGATCGTGCCGCCACCACCGCAGTTTTCAATGGGAATGGCCGTCGTGCCGCTGGCAGCCCCGGCCAGCACGTACTGCGCGAGTGCGCCGGCCCCCACGAAGGTCGGGTTGCCGGTCGGCGCCGGATTGACGAGCAGGGTGGCCATGCCGGTCACGCCCGCCGTCGGCTCCCACAACGTGCCGAAGCCGAGCACGTGCCCCATCTCGTGGAGTACCACGTCCTCGCGCTGCACCGAATTCAGGTTGTTGAGGAGGTAGTCCGAGTTGAGCCGGAGCGCGCCCACGACGGTCAGCCCACCGGCATCGCGAATCCAGCACGGGCCTGCGGACCCCAGCGTCACGAGTCCCGGCGTGCTGGAGGGAATGGGGGCAAGCTGCACATAGATGACCAACGACTTGACGGTGCGCGTCATCGCAGGAATCGTGATGCCGGCACAGTTGTACGTCGACTCATTGAGAAGCTGCGGCGGCACGGCGCCGCTGATGATCGAACTCCAGCGCGCCGCCGCATTCTCCGCGGCAACGCGAAGCGCCGGGTCGGGACTCGAGGTGTAGACGAGTTCGACGCAGTACGGTCCGGAACTGGTGAGCGTCGCCTGAAACTGCAGCGGCGAAAGCGTGGCAGCCGTGGCCGAAATGGCCTGCAATCCGGCCGTGCCCAGCGTCCACGACACGCCAGCCTGACCGAACGAATTGGTGACGCGGGACGTGGCGCTGATCGTTCCACCTCCGAGCACGACGGCGAAGGTGACCGTGATCCCCGGCAGCGGTGTGCCCGCAGCGTTCTTGACGACCACGACCGGCGTGTCCGGCACGACGGCCGAGGCGCATCCCGCCATCTGCACCGCCCCGGTGGGCGACACGATCGAGGCGGGAACGGCGGACGGACCAGTCCCCCCCCCACCACCGCCACCGCCGCCGCCAGTGCTGCAGGCGCCTGCGAATGCCCCGAGGGCGAGAGCGATCAGGAGCGCGGAACGCTGGGCGAGCGACG
>JAYTVE010000241.1:0-6023 GCA_043744185.1 Gemmatimonadota bacterium
CGCCCGTACTCGGCCAGGATGTAGTCGTCGTTGTACACGTCCATGACGAGGAAGGTGCCCTTGGCCTTCGCCATCTCGATTCCTTCATCGTCGATGAGCGACGCGTGATCGACCGAGGCGACGCCGGCGCGGATGGCGCGCTTGATCCCCTCGGTGCCGTGTGCGTGGGCCATGACCTTCTTGCCCCACATGGCCGCCTCGTCCACCATCGCCTTCATTTCCTCGAATGAGTACTGCGGCGCGCCGACCGATTCCTCCTCCGAGAGCACGCCGGCCGTCGCGATCATCTTGATGACGTCCGCGCCGTACTTGATCTGCGTGCGCACGAGCTTGCGAATGGCGTCGGGGCCGTCGGCGATGCCGGAAAGTCCTTCGAAGCGGAGGTAGGGGCTCATGCCGTTCAAGTCGCCGTGGCCACCGGTGGCACCAATGGCCTGCGCAGCCGCGACAATGCGCGGGCCCGCGAGTTCGCCGCGGTTGATCGCATTGCGCAGCGCGATGTCCACGTACTCGGGGGCGCCGGCATTGCGGATGGTGGTGAAGCCGGCGTCGAGCGTGCGGCGCGCGTACAGGTGCGCCGTGACGGCGTTGTCGATCGGGCTCTTGCGGAAGAGGTCGTCGTAAAACTCGCCCGGCTGCCCGGTCACGTGCGTGTGACAGTCGATGAAGCCCGGCATCAGCGTCGCGCCACCGAGGTCCACGATTTCCGTGCCCTTGGGGATCGCCAACCCTGCGCCGACGGCGGTGATCCTGTCGCCTTCGATGAGGACCACCGCGTTGCTGATTGGCGCACCACCGGACCCGTCGATCAGTCGCGCGGCCTTCACGGCAATCTTGCGGGGCGCCTTGTCGGCCGTCTTCTCCTGCGCCGAGGCACTGGTGGCTGCGAGGATAACGAGCAGGGCGGCGACAAGCGGGCGAACGAGGCGAGGCAGCATGGGGTCTCTTGAGGGTCGTGGTGGAGGTACGCCGCAACGATAGCGCGCGGACGGCACTCCCGCAGCCATCTTTCCTCCGTGCGACTGCTCCCCGGCTCCCCGCTCCCGATCGACGAGGCGCTCCCCGCGCTACTCGCCGCGCTCGACGCACGCACGGCGGCCGTGGTGGTCGCGCCGCCCGGCGCGGGCAAGACCACGCGCGTTCCGCTGGCGTTGCTTGACGCGTCGTGGCTCGCAGGGCAGAAGATCGTGATGCTCGAGCCTCGCCGTCTCGCGGCGCGCGCCGCTGCCGCGCGCATGTCGCATACGCTCGGGCAGCGCATGGGGCAAACGGTCGGCTACCGCGTGCGCGGCGACACGAAGGTGAGTCGCGAGACGCGCATCGAGGTCGTCACCGAGGGGATTCTCACGCGGCTCCTGCTCGACGACCCGACGCTCGACGGCATCGGCGTCGTGCTCTTCGACGAGTATCACGAACGGTCGCTCGTGGCCGATACCGGGCTCGCACTCGCGCTCGAGACGCAGTCGGCGGTGCGCGAGGAGCTGCGGCTCGTCGTGATGTCGGCGACGCTCGACGGTGCCGCCGTTGCGTCGCTGCTCGGCGATGCACCAGTGATTGAGAGTCAGGGGCGCATGTTCCCCGTCTCGCTGCGCTACCTCGAGTCTCGCGAGAAGGAGCGCGTCGAAGCTCACGCGAGTCGCGCCGTACGCACGGCGCTTGCCGAGGCCGATGGCGATGTCCTCGTGTTTCTTCCGGGCGCTGGTGAGATCCGGCGCGTCGAGGAGAACCTCAACGGTACCGCACTCCCTGCAGGCGTACGCGTGCTGCCGCTGCACGGCACCATGAGTCCCGCCGATCAGGACGCCGCCATCGCGCCGTCGCCACATGGCGTGCGCAAGGTGGTGCTTGCGACGAGCATCGCCGAGACGAGCCTCACTATCGAAGGGGTGCGCGTGGTGATCGATGGCGGCCTCGTGCGCGTGCCGCGATTCAGTCCGCGCACCGGCATGACACGCCTCGAGACGACGCGTGTGTCCAAGGCGAGCGCAGAGCAGCGGCGCGGGCGCGCGGGACGCGTCGCTCCCGGACAGTGCTGGCGACTCTGGCCTGAGCACGAACAGGCCGGGCTGCTCGACCGGCTGCCTCCCGAAATCACCGACGCAGACCTGGCGCCGCTTGCACTCGACCTGGCCGCGGCCGGTATGCACGACGCGCGCACGCTGCGCTGGCTCGACGTGCCCAATGCGGCGCGCCATGCGCAGGCGCGCACGCTGCTCGCACAGTTGGGCGCACTCGACATCGACGGCAAGCTCACGGCGCACGGCCGTGCGATGTCGGCGCTACCGCTGCATCCGCGGCTGGCGCACCTGCTGCTCATTGCGCGCGATCGCCAGTTAGGCTCGCTCGCGTGCGACGTGGCCGCGCTGCTCGCCGATCGTGACATCCTCCGCTCGCTGGCACCCATGAAGGGGCCTGCCGATGCCGACTTGCGCTTGCGCCTCGAAGCGCTGGCGCACGGGCCCGGTGCTTCCGGTCTCGCCGCGCACGGGTTGAGCGCGGACCACGGTGCGCTGCGCCGCGTGCGTGATGAAGCCGACCAATTGCGCCGCGCGCTCGGCGTGGCGCGTACCGCTACCGACACGCACGACGCCGGGCTGCTTGTCGCGCTCGCGTACCCCGAGCGTGTCGCGATGCGACGTGATGGCACGGCGCCGCGCTACGTCATGCGCGGTGGCGCCGGGGCCGTGTTCGCGGGGGCGCAGGGACTCGCCATGAGCGAGTGGCTTGCAATCGCCGAGGTGGACGGCGCCGCGCAGGATGCGCGCATCTTTCTTGCGGCGCCGCTCACCGAGGTCGACGTGCGTGCCATCGCAGGCGACGCCATCACCATGGATGACGACGTGCGCTGGGACGCCGCGGCCGGCCGGGTGCGTGCGCGCCGCACCGAGCGGCTTGGCGCCATCGTCATCGGATCGCACCCGCGCGAAGCCGACGACCCCGCGCTCGTCGCGCGCGCGCTCATGAGCTACGTGGCCGAGCACGGCCTCGATGCGCTGCCGTGGCGCGAGGGTGCCCGCGAATGGCAGCAGCGCGTAGCGTTCGCGCGCCTGATCGATGCGACCATTCCGGACGTCAGTGACACCGCGTTGCTCGCATCGCTCGACGCGTGGCTGTTGCCCGCGCTCGGTGAGCGCGCGCGCACCGACGCGCTCGCAACGTTCGACGTGAGCGGAGCGATCGTGAATCGGCTTGGCTGGCAGGGGCGCGCGGCCGTGGACCGGCTCGCGCCCTCGCACCTCACCATGCGCACGGGCTCGAACGTACGCGTGGACTACGCGGACCCTGCGGCACCGATGATCAGCGTACGCGTGCAGGAGCTGTTCGGTCTGGGTGAGACGCCCACCGTGGGCGACGGCCGCGTGCGCGTGGTGATCACGCTGCTCTCGCCGGCGCACAGGCCGGTGCAGGTAACGCGCGACTTGGGCGCCTTCTGGAAGACATCCTACGCCGAGGTGCGGAAGGAGCTGCGTGGTCGCTACCCGAAGCATCCGTGGCCGGAGGATCCGTTGCACGCCGAGCCCACCACGCGGGCGAAGCGGCGCGGCACGTGATGGTCGGCCGCGACGACAGGTGCCGCCGCGGCCGAGTGAGCAGTGCTTACATGCCGGCCTGCTTGACGCTCCAGGGCGGCACGACGCCGACTGCGCGCGCGTAGGCGATCGACTGCCCGAGGTGTTCGTGCAGGTGATACGCCATGAGGAAGAGCACGCCGAGCTTGGTGTTGTCCTGCCCGAAGAGCTTGACCGGCGCGCCCATGTCTTCGTCCTGTACGGCCGCAGCGGCGGCGCGTGCGTGCACGAACGAGGCTTTGAGCGCCGCGACGACTTCCTTCTTGTCGGTGACCTTGGTCTCGGCGTCGCGCGCCATCGGGGCGGGTGGCTTGAGGCCGAGCGCGTTGGGGATCATCATGTCGGCGCCGGCGATGTGCATGTACACCTCGCTGATCGAGCGGACGCCGGCCATCGGACGATAGCTGTACTTCTCCTGCGGAATGGCCTCGGCGAGCGAGACGAGCTTCTTTTCGGTGTCGTCGAGCTGCTTGAGATACTCGGTGCGGAACGCCGCAGCGGCAGTGGGCGCCTGGGCGCGCACGGCGGCTGGAGCAGCGAGGAGGGGCAGGGCGAGCGCGAAGCGGACGGCAGTGCGACGCATCAGGGCACTCCACAATGGGGAAAGTGGCGGCAGCTGGTCGGGGCGACCACGTTGCACGGAAGATGTCCCGCGAGCGTGCCGGGACACCAGCGCGAGAGTGGGGTACCCGACGCTAACTTTCAACGTTCCATCGTACCGCACGGGAGGAGAGCCGCTGCAGGGAACTGGCCGGATTCGCGCTGTCGTCGTTCGCCTGGTGGCCGCAGTCGCGACCATGGCGGCGTTCGTGCTTCCACGCGCGGCTGCGGCGCAGGAAGATCTCGCGTGTGATCGCGGCGCGGCGGAACTCCGGCGCCTCGTGGTCGTTGGCGCGCGCGAGCCGTCGGAGAACGAAGTGCGCGCCGCGATGGCCTCGGAGCCGACCTCGTTCTGGCGGCGCACGGTCAAGCTGCCTTTCGGCACACGCCATTGCGTGGACTCGCTCGAGCTCGCGCGCGACAAGGAACGACTGCACGCGTTGCACCTCCAGCACGGACTCTTCAACGCGAAGTCGTCGTACGAGGTGCGGCTGCTGAATCCCGCGCTGGCCGACGTGATCTTCACGATCATCGAGGGGCCGCGCACGATCCTCGACTCGGTGCGGGTTCGCGGGCTCGACGCGCTGCCGGAACCACGCGCCGTGGCGACCGCGCTGCTGCGCGACCTCACCAACGAGCCATTCAACGAGCCCGAGCTGCTGGCCGCCGTCGACTCGGTGCAGGCGCTGCTCAAGGAGCGCGGCTTCGTGCGGGCACTGCGCCCGACGCTCAAGCTCGTGCGCGACTCGGTGAGCCATCGCGCCTGGCTCGACGTGAACTACCTGCCGGGGCGGCGTGTGGTGATCGGCGCAGTGGACGTGCGCATCCGCGCCAACGGCGGGGCCGCGGAGCCGCGCGTGGGAGAGGCGGCCGTGCGACGCCGGCTGACGCTCGAGAACGGGATGGTGCCGAGTCCGGCGCTCGTGCTGCGCAGCCAGCGGGACCTGTTCGAACTCGACAGCTATTCGCTCGTACGGATCGACACGAGCGCGCTGGCGGCGGGGCCGGAGGTCGACTCGATGCGCGTGACGGTCAACCTCGTGGAGACCTCGACGCGCAACCTGCGACTGGGCGGAGGCTGGGCGACGCTCGACTGCTTCCGCACGCAGGCGCGTTACGTGGATCGCAGTCCGTTCGGCGCCGCGCGACGGGTGGAGCTCGATCTTCGCCTTTCGAAGATCGGCGTGGGCGCGCCGCTGGCGTTCGCGCCTGGTGCGTGCGCCGACGTGGTGCGCACCGACCCGTTCAGCGATCGTCTCAACTACTTCGCGGGCGCGACCACATATCTCACCGATCTCTTCGGCAAGAAGGTCACGCCGCAGCTGACGATCTACTCCGAGAGCCGGTCGGAAGCGTTCGCGTATCGTCGCGATACGCCGATCGGCGTGCGCATGTCGGTGAACGCCCCGTTTCCGCCGTGGGTGACGGGCACCGGGGCGCTCACGTACGAGTATGGTCGGACGGACGCCGACGAGGCGGTGTCGTGCCTCGTCTTCGGCGCGTGCACCACGGCGGAAGTGATCCAGCGCCAGCAGGGCGGATCGATCGCGGTGCTCTCGCTCGGTGGCGTGTACGACCTCACGGGCGGCCTCCTCGATCCGCAGACTGGCGTGAAGGTGCGTCTTGAGAACCGGTTTGGTGCTGCCAACCTGGCGGGAGCGACGGGCGCGTTCGACCGCGCGTTGTTCGACGTGACGTTGTTCCGGTCGCTCAGTCCGAGCGTGACGCTCGCGGCGCACGTGCAGTTCGGTGCCGTCACGCGCGTTGCGTCGAACGTCGGCACGATTCCGCTGCAGGAGCGCTTCTTCTTGGGCGGGCAGAACTCGGTGCGCGGGTTCGGACAAAACCAATTGG
>JAYTVE010000242.1:0-6017 GCA_043744185.1 Gemmatimonadota bacterium
TCGAGCACGTGCGTGGGCGCGGGACTGACGCCGCCGTTGTTCAGGTTGGTGCGGGCGCGATCCACGTCGAAGGCGGACTGGATGAGCATCCAGTAGCCCTCATCGTCGGCGAGCGAGATGGGGGCTCGGCCCTGCGAGCCGGAGGCCGCGTCGAAGAGGCGCGGGAAGGCGTCGGCGCGCATCGCGGGGATGGTGAGCGCGGCGCCCGAAAGGCGCGTGACGAACGAACGGCGAGTCGTCATCGTCCGGATACTCCGGTAGCGTGGGTGAGTCGGCGGCACGCCGACAGTCCGTCAATGTCGGGGTTCGAGGCGTCTTCGGCCAGAGGGCAACCCTCTAGATTGTCGGCATGGCGACCCTGATGCCCCCCCGCGACGCGGCGGCCGCGCCCGCTCCTTCGCGTCCAGTCGAATCGCGCGACCCCGCGACGGGCGAAGTGTGGCGACGCTATGACGCCCCGAGTTCGCTCGACGTGGTGCGCGCGGTGGAGCGCGCGCGCGCGGCGCAGGTCGCATGGGCGGCGCGGTCGGTGAGCGAGCGCGCCACGTTGCTGACACGCTTCCGCGCCGCGCTGTACACGCGACGACACGAGGTCGCGTCGGTGGTGTCGCGCGAGAACGGCAAGCCCGCTTCCGAGGCGCTGATGTCGGAGGTGTTCGTGGCGCTCGAGTACGCCCAGTACTACGCGGGGCTCGCTCCGACGCGGCTCAGGCCGCACGTGGCGCCCACCCGCACGATGGGCACGATGCTCAAGAAGGTGACCATCGAGTATCACCCGCACGGTGTGGTCGGCGTGATCGCCCCGTGGAACTATCCGTTCCAGCTCGCTGCGGGCGCGGTGATCCCGGCCATCGTTGCTGGGAACGCGGTGGTACTCAAGCCGTCCGAGTTCACGCCGACGTGCGCGGTGCTGCTGGGTGAGCTGTTCACGCAGGCCGGGCTACCGAAGGACGTGCTGCAGGTGATCCCCGGCGACGGCGCCGCGGGCGCAGCGCTGGTGCAGGCGGGAGTGAACCGGGTGCACTTCACGGGCAGCGTGGCGACGGGGCGCAAGGTCGCGGCCGCGTGCGGGGCGCTGCTTGTCCCGTGCTCGCTTGAACTCGGCGGCTCCGATGCGGCGATCATCTTCGCCGATGCCGACCTGGCGCGCGCCGCGCGTGGGTTGGCGTGGGGGCGGTTCAGCAACGCAGGGCAGACCTGCGTGGCCCCCAAGCGAATCTTCGTGGAGCAGCGTGTGTTTGACGCATTTGCCGCGCACTTCGCGCGGGAGGTGCAGGCGCTGACGGTGGGCGCCGCATCCACGCCCGGTGCGGAGGTGGGACCGCTGATCCGCCCGGAGGCCGCGACGATGCTGGAGGCGCAGTTCGCCGACGCGATCGCCGGCGGGGCGACGGTGCTGGCGCGGGCCGCGACGCCGAGTGGTGCGGGGTTCTTTCCGCCGACCGTGCTGGTGAACGTGAAGCCGGAAATGCGCGTGATGCGCGAGGAGACGTTCGGTCCGCTGGTGCCGCTGGTACCGGTGGCCGACGAGGCGGAGGCGATTACGCTCGCGAACCGGAGCGAGTTCGGGCTCTCGGCGAGCGTGTGGACGAGTGACGCCGAACGCGGCCGGCGGGTCGCCTCACAGTTGGAGGCCGGGTCCGTGGCGGTGAACGACGCGGTGCTGACGGCCGGCATGTCCAATTTGCCGCACGGCGGTGTGAAGGCGAGCGGGATGGGGCGGAGCCACGGTGAACTGGGATTGATGGAGTGCGTGGAGCCGCGCGCCGTGCTCACGGACCGGATCAGCTCGCCGAAGCAACCGTGGTGGTATCGCTACGGGGCGCAGTACGACGACACGGCCGACGCGTTTCTCACGGCGCTGCACGCGCCGTCCTGGCTCGACCGCGTGAAGGTGCTTGGCCGGATGGTGCGCGGCCTGCGAGGGGGTTGATGACGGCGATCGTGATGGTGCTCGACTCGGTGCTGCGCATCCTGCAGCCGACGCTCTTCGTGGCCGCGGTGGCGCTCGGGTTGGTGTGCACCGTCGATTGGCTGGTGCGGACCCGCAAGATCGGTCCGTTCTCGCCGGTGGCGCGCTTCTTCCGCACGACGGTGGATCCGCTGATGCTGCCGGTGGAGCGGCGCATCGTGAAGGCGGGTGGGATCCCGTCGCACGCGCCCTGGTGGTCGCTGGTGGTGGTGGTGGTCGGCGGGATCGTGGTGCTCAGCCTGATCGAGTTCGTGCGCGACCAGTTGGCGATGCTGGCGTTCGCGGCGTCATCGGGCGGGAGCGTGCTGTTGTCGCTGGTGGCGCACTGGACGTTCGCGCTGTTCCGCTTTGCCCTGTTGTGGCGCGTGATCGCGTCGTGGGTGGGGGGCAACCCCCATGCGAAGCTGTGGCGTTGGGCGTTCGTGCTCACGGAGCCGATGTTGGCGCCATTGCGCAGCGTGCTGCCGGCACTCGGGCCATTCGATATTTCGCCGATCGCGGCGTATTTCATTCTCGGGTTGGTGGAGAGCTTCCTGGTGCGGTAGAGGGAAGAGCAGGTCCTTCGCTTCGCTCAGGACGACCGGCGCCGCGCGCTCGGGACAACACTGGATTGCGCCACTCGATACCGATACATTCTTCACACAACCGTTATTCGTGGCGATTTACCGGCAACTTGCGGCCACGTTAAAAACTCCGCTAAAGCGCCGAGCCCGGCGCTCCCATAGCCCCGGGCATTTTCGTTTTCCCCTGTACCATGCCGCGCACCGACGTACGACCGTTCCGCGTCTCGTTCGAGTTCTTCCCTCCGCGTACCCCGGAGATGGAGGAGTCGTTGTGGCATGCGATCCAGCGCCTCGAGCCACTCTCGCCGTGGTTCGTGAGCGTGACGTACGGCGCGGGCGGCGGCACGCGCGAGCGCACGCACCGCACGGTGCATCGCCTGCTCACGGAGACCTCGCTCGCTCCAGCGGCGCACCTGACATGCGTGGGCGCGTCGCGCGACGAGGTGGACGCGGTGGCCGACGACTACTGGGCGTCCGGCGTGCGGCACGTGGTGGCGCTGCGCGGTGACCCGCCGGCGGGCGAGGCGAGCTACACGCCGCATCCCGACGGCTACGACTATGCGACCGACCTGATCGCGGGGCTCCGCAAGCGGCACGACTTCGAGGTAACTGTGGCTTGCTTTCCGGAAGGCCATCCGCAGGCGCCGTCGTTCACGGCAGACCTGGAGAATCTGAAGCGCAAGGTCGACGCCGGTGCCACGCGCGCAATCACGCAGTTCTTCTTCGACAACGCGATCTTCCTCCGCTTCCAGGAGCGGGCCGCACGCGCCGGCATCGCGATCCCGATCATCCCGGGGATCATGCCCGTCACGAACTTCACGCAGACGGTGAAGTTCGCGAAGATGGCGGGAGCGAGCGTGCCGGCCGACCTCGGTTGGAAGTTCGAGGGACTCGACCACGACCCCGAGACGCGCAAGCTCGTGGCGGCCACGGTGGCGGCCGAGCAGGTGCACGGGCTCGTGGCGGAGGGGGTGAGCGATTTCCACTTCTATACGCTCAACCGCGCCGATCTCACCTACGCGATCTGTCACCTGCTCGGCCTCCGGCCGAAAGTGGCGGCGCCGGCGCCGGTGAACTGATGCGCCACGGCCACGACACGATGGAAGAAGCGTTGCCGGTGCCGGCGGCGTTCACGTTGCCGTTGCTGCCAGTGCGCACGCCGGCTGAGCGCCTGGCCGCGCGTGAGCATCGCAATGCGCTGCTCGGCGAGGCGCTACGTACGCGCATCCTGATCCTCGACGGCGCGATGGGGACGATGATCCAGCGCTACCGGCTGGACGAGGCCGTGTATCGCGGCGAGCGTTTCGCGTCGTGGCACAAGGACCTGAAGGGCAACAACGACCTGCTCGCGATCACCCGGCCGTCGATCATCCGCGACATCCACGCGGCGTACCTCGCGGCGGGAGCGGACGTGGTGGAGACCAACAGCTTCAACGCCAACGCGATTTCCATGGCCGACTACGGCATGGAGTCCATCGCGCGCGAACTCTCGGAGACGGCGGCGCGGGTAGCGCGCGACGTGGCCGATGCGTTCGAGGCACGGGAGCCGTCGCGACCGCGCTGGGTGGCGGGCGTTCTCGGGCCGACGTCGCGCACGGCCTCGATCTCGCCGGACGTGAACGATGCGGGCGCGCGCAACGTGACGTTCGACGAGCTGGTGACGGCGTATACCGATGCGACACACGGCCTGCTCGACGGCGGCGCGGACGTGCTGCTGATCGAGACGATCTTCGACACGTTGAACGCGAAGGCGGCGATCGCGGCCGTGGAGGTGGCGTTCGAGGAGCGTGGCGAGCGCGTGCCGGTGATGATCTCGGGCACGATCACCGACGCGAGCGGACGCACGCTCTCGGGGCAGACCACGGAAGCGTTCTGGAACTCGGTGGCGCACGCGCGGCCGATCACGGTGGGGCTCAACTGCGCGCTGGGCGCGAAGGACCTGCGCGCGTACGTGCAGGAGCTTTCGCGCGTGGCCGGGTGCTTCGTGACGGTGCACCCGAATGCGGGATTGCCGAACGAGATGGGCGGCTACGACGAGACGCCGGATTACACGTCGAGCATCCTGCGCGAGTTCGCGATGTCGGGGATGGTGAACGTGGTGGGCGGCTGTTGCGGTACGACGCCGGATCACATCGCGGCGATCGCGCGGGCGGTGGCGGGGCTCGCGCCGCGCGTGCCGCCGGTGCTGGAGCCGCGGTTGCGCCTGTCGGGGCTTGAACCGGTGACGATCGCCCCCGATTCGAACTTCGTGAACATCGGCGAGCGGACCAACGTGACCGGTTCGGCCAAGTTCGCGAAGCTGGTGCTCGCGGGCGACTACGACGCCGCCCTCGAGGTAGCCAAGCAGCAGGTGGAGAACGGCGCGCAGCTTCTCGACGTGAACATGGACGAGGGGATGCTGGACTCGCAGGCGGCGATGACGCGCTTCCTCAACCTGCTCGCGGCGGAGCCGGCGATTGCACGCGTGCCGGTAGTCGTCGATTCGTCGAAGTGGTCGGTGATCGAGGCGGGGCTCAAGTGCCTCCAGGGCAAGGGCGTCGTGAACTCGATCTCGCTGAAGGAAGGCGAGGAGGAGTTCCTGCGGCAGGCGCGGCTCGTGCGGCGCTACGGCGCGGCCGTGATCGTGATGGCGTTCGACGAGCAGGGCCAGGCCGACACGGTCGAACGGAAGGTGTCGATCTGCACGCGCGCGTACCGGCTGCTGGTGGACGTTGTCGGCTTCCCGAGCGAGGACATCATCTTCGACCCGAACATCTTCGCGATCGCGACGGGGATCGAGGAACATGACGGGTACGGCGTCGCCTTCATCGACGCGGTGAGGCA
This sequence comes from Gemmatimonadota bacterium, assembly GCA_043744185.1. Lineage (GTDB taxonomy): Bacteria > Gemmatimonadota > Gemmatimonadetes > Gemmatimonadales > Gemmatimonadaceae > JACPPC01. The sequence goes on from JAYTVE010000242.1 coordinate 5,359, forward strand.
GATCAAGGCCGCGCTGCCGAACGCGAAGATCTCGGGCGGCGTGAGCAACGTGTCGTTCTCGTTCCGCGGCAACAATCCTGTCCGCGAGGCAATCCACGCCGTGTTCCTGTACCACGCCGTGAAGGCGGGCATGGACATGGGCATCGTCAATGCCGGTGTGATTCCGCTCTATGCCGACATTCCGCTGGCGCTGCTCGAGCGCGTGGAAGACGTCGTTCTGAACCGGCGCGCTGACGCCACCGAACGACTGCTCGAGGTGGCGGAGTCGGTGAAGGGCGAAGTCCAGAAGAAGGCGGTGGACCTGGCGTGGCGCCAGACGCCGGTGCACGAGCGGCTCTCGCACGCGCTGGTGCACGGCATCACCGACTTCATCCTCGATGACACCGAAGAGGCGCGGAAGCTGGCCGAGCGCCCGATCGAGGTGATCGAGGGGCCGCTGATGGCGGGGATGAATGTCGTGGGCGACCTGTTTGCCCAGGGCAAGATGTTCCTGCCGCAGGTGGTCAAGTCGGCGCGCGTGATGAAGCGCGCCGTGGCGCACCTCATTCCCTACATCGAGGCGGAGAAGCTGGCCAAGGCTGACATGCGCGCCAAGGGCAAGGTGCTCATGGCCACGGTCAAGGGCGACGTCCACGACATTGGCAAGAACATCGTGGGGG
>JAYTVE010000243.1:0-1876 GCA_043744185.1 Gemmatimonadota bacterium
TACGCCACGAGATCGCGGCCGAGCGACGCGACCTTGGGGCGACCACTTAGCGCCATCGCCAGCGCGAGTTCCTCGCGCAGCAGTTCGAGTACATGGCGCACCCCCGCTTCCCCGCCTACGGCCAGCCCCCACAGGTACGGGCGCCCAATGAGCACCGCGCGCGCGCCCAACGCGAGCGCCTTGAGCACGTCCGTGCCGCGACGGATGCCACCGTCGGCGTAGACCTCCGCGCGGCCCGCCACCGCGTCGACGATGCGCGGCAGCGCGTCGGTGGTCGAGATCACGGTGTCGAGCTGGCGACCGCCGTGCGTGCTCACGACAATGCCGTCGACGCCGTGCTCCACGGCCAGCGTTGCGTCGTCAGCCGCGAGAACGCCCTTGAGTACGATCGGCAACTGCGTGATCGACCGGAGCCAGGCGATCGCGTCCCACGTCAGCGACGCATCCCAGCGCGAGGCGACGTACGTCGCGAGCCCCGACGTCTGCGGTGCGCCGCCCATCGCATCGCCTTGATTGCCGTACTTCTCGAGGTTGGCGATCGCGATGCCTGGCGGCGCATGGAAGCCCGCACGCACTTCCCGCTCGCGACGTCCGAGCACCGGCACGTCCACCGTGAGGCAGAGTGCGGCGTAACCCGCCGCCTCGGCGCGCTGCACGAGGTCGGTCGTGATCTCGCGCTCCTTGTAGCAGTAGAGCTGGAACCACTTGCGGCCGGGCGCCGCCTGCGCCACCTGCTCGAGTGACTCGCTCGCCATCGTGCTCAGCACCTGAATCGTGCCTGCGGCATGCACCGCACGCGCAACGCCCGATTCGCCGTCCGCGTGCGCCATCTTGTTGAGCGCGCACGGCGCGGTCATCACGGGCAGCGCAATGCGCGCACCGAGCACGGTGGTGGAAAGGTCGAGCGCGGACACGTCCACGAGAATGCGCGGGATGAGCCGCAGCCGCTCCCATGCACGCGGGGCATCGCGCAGGGTCACTTCGTCGTTGGCGCCGCCGGCATAGTACGCCTCGACCATGGGCGCGAGGCGCGCGGCGGACTGTGCTTCGTACTCGTGCAGGTTGACCGGAGTCGTCACGGGCGGTTCACGGGTGGTCCACGGGTGGCTCACGGGTGGCTCACGGGTGGCTCAGGAAGGAGAGGCGTGCGCGACGCGCACGCGGTGCGCGCCAGTATACAAGTTGGCCGCATCACCGCGCACGAGCCCTAGCAGAGCCATCCCCGAAGCTGTGGCCATGCGAATGGCGAGCGCCGTCGGGCGCGACACGGCAGCGAGCACGGGCACGCCCGCTGCCGCCGCCTTCTGCACCATCTCGACGCTGGCGCGACTCGTGACGAGGAGCATCCCCTGCGTGGGGTCCTCGCCGCTGCGCAGGACGGCACCGATCACCTTGTCGAGCGCGTTGTGCCGACCCACATCCTCGCGTACGCAGACGATCTCTCCGTTGGCGCGCGCGAACGCGGCGGCGTGCAGCGCGTGCGCATCGCGATTGAGTTCCTGCCGCTGCCCCAGCACTCGAACCGCGGCGTAGACGGCCGCGGGGTCCACCTCGAGCGTCGACGTGACGACGCGCGGGGTGCGCACCGCGTCGGAGATGGCCTCGACGCCACACAGCCCACAACCGGTGCGCGCCGGCAGCGCGCGTGCACGCATGGCGAGCGCCTCCGCAACGGACGCGGGCACGCCGATGCGCACTTCGATGCCGGCCGCATGGCGATCGATGGCGATGCCCGCAATGTCCTGCGCGCGCTCGACAATCCCTTCGGTGACCGTGAACCCGGTCGCCAAATCTTCGAGGTCGGCCGGCGTGGCCATCATCACCACGTGCGTCCGGCTGCCATACACGAACGCGACCGGCACCTCCTCGACAATCG
>JAYTVE010000244.1:0-5954 GCA_043744185.1 Gemmatimonadota bacterium
CTCCTTCGCCATCGGGAAGAGCGTCGCCTGCGCCTTTGCCGCTGCTGCGCTATCGCCCGCCTTCATGGCGTCGAACGTCGCGCGGCAGAGCGCCGGCGCGAACAGCGACACCGCGAGAATCCCGCCGCGCGCCCCAGCGGCCATCCCCTCGGCCAGCGCCTGCCCGCTGCCCGTGAGCACCGTGAACTTCGCGCTCTGATGCACGAGATACTGCTTGAGGAGCTCGAGGTCGCCGCTCGAATCCTTCATGCCGATGACGTTCGGGTGCTGCGCCATCTCGCCCATGAGCGCAGGCGGAAACACGAAGTGCGTGTACTTCGGGATGTTGTACACCAGCACGGGCAGCGGTGCATGATCAGCCACGGTCGTGTAGTGCGCGCGCAGCACGTCGATCGTCATGTTCGGCGTGTAGTAGTGCGGCGAGACAACCAGTGCGGCGTCAGCGCCGAGGCGCGCGGCGTCGGCGTTGCGCGACAGCACCTGCCGCGTGCTCTCGGCCCCCGTGGCCACGATCAGCCACTTGTCCTTCGGCACCTCGGTGCGCGCCACCTCGATGAGTGCCCGGCGCTCGTCGTCGAGCACGAGCGGATTCTCCCCCGTCGAGCCGCAGAGCACCACGCCGTCGAGCCCGGCTGCGAGATGCGCGCGCACGTTTGCGCGGAAGGCGTCGAGGTCGAGCGCACCATCGTCGGTGAAGGTGGTCACCACGGGCGCCATCACGCCGTGCAGCTGCTTCGTCATCGTCATCTCGCGTGCGGGAAGGCCGACGCCGCTACTCAGCGGACAGTTCGGCGGGAGGATCGTCGTCCAGGAAGGTCGGGATGCCGGCGGGCGGCGTCACCGCGCGCGTGCTCATCGGCGTGCGGCGGCGCAGGTGCCCGATCTTGGGCTCCATCTCGCTCGGCCGGCTCGCCGCTGCAAGTGCGGAGTCAGCCGTGATGATGTTGGCCTCGACCAGCTCGAGCAGGTGCTGGTCGAACGTCTGCATCCCCCACTGATCACGCGCGCCGGCAATCAAATCGCGCAATTCGCCAAGCCGCGTCCCCTCGATGAGGATGTCGCGCATCATCGGCGTGAGCAGCAGCAGTTCCACCGCCGTCGCGCGACCCTGCGCATCGGGCCGCGGCACGGCGCGCAGCGCCACCACCGAGTGCAGCGCCTCGGCAAGCCGGATGCGCGCCGTCTCCTGCTCCTCGGTCGGAAAGAGCGAAACCATCCGCTGTACGGCGGCCGTTGCGTCCGTCGCATCGAGGCAGGTGATCACGCGGTACCCCATCTCCACCGCCTTGAGTGCGGTCTCCATGGACTCGTGGTCGCGCATGTCGCCGATCACGATGACGTCCGGATCCTGGCGCAGCGCGGCGCGCATCCCCTCGCGGAAGGTCGGCGTGTCCACCCCCACCTCGCGCTGCGTCACGCTCGACTGCAGGTCGCGGTGCAGGAACTCGATCGGGCTCTCCAGCGTGACGATGTGCCGGTTCACACTCTGGTTGATGTGGTGCAGAAGCGACGCCAGCGCGCTCGACTTTCCGGAGCCGCGACGGCCGGTCACCACCACGAGGCCGCGCTCCGCCAGCGCCACCTCCGCGAGCGAGGCTGGCAGTCCGAGCTTCTCGAACGACGGCACCTCGAACGGAATGACGCGCAGCACCACCATGAAGCTCGAGCGCTGCCGCAGGATGTTCACCCGAAACCGCCCGATGCCGCTCGCGCCCCACGAGCAGTCGTAGTCGAGGATCCGGTCGATGCGGGCCCGGTCTTCCTCGTTCGAGATGAGACGGAGCGCGATCGCCTTCGTCTGCTCCGGCGTCAGCGCCTGTTTGGTGAGCGGCACCAGCTGGCCGTTGATGCGCGCACGGAAGACATCCCCTGCCTTGATGTGCAGGTCCGTGGCCCCGCGATCCACTGCCGCCTTGATGATTCGTTCCATGGCGTCTGAAGTTACCCGATACGGGCCGAGAACACATCCGGTCGCTCGCGCATCACCTGCTCGACGATGTCGATCTGCGAGGCCGGGCCGGCGATCACCAACTCGAAAACCCGGTCCATCGGGTGGTCGTACGTCGTCACCTTCCGCACCTTCACGCCGTATGACATGAGCGCGTCCGTCACCACGCTGAGCTCCGTGCCCGGGTGCGCACGGATCGTCGCGGGTACCACGCGCGTGGTGCGCAACAGCTTGTGCTCGAGCGGACCCAGCGCCGCCAACGTCAGCAGCACGATGACCGCCGTCCCGGCCGCCTCGAGCCGGTGTCCAGCGCCCAGCGCAAGCCCCATGGCGGCCACGATCCATATCGTGGCCGCCGAGGTGAGGCCGAGCACCGTTCCGCCGTCTTTCATGATCGTCCCGGCGCCCAGAAATCCGATGCCGCTCATGACCTGCGCCGCGAGCATCGACGGGCTCGGCCCCGCCTTGCCAAGGGGCGCGCCCATGCGGATCGACAAGTCACCCAGCAGCGTCGCCCCCACGCAAATCAGGATGTTGGTGCGCAACCCGGCCGGCTTCCCGGCCAGCTGACGCTCCATGCCGACGGCGCCACCAATGGCCACGGCAATGAGGATCGACAGCGTCAGGTCCAGTCGCAGAATCTCGACCATCTCCTGCATCGCGCGCGGCATCAGGCCGTCGGCCATCATCCCATCAACCCCATCGCGTCTCGCACCACGCGCATCGTCTCGGCGGCTACCACGCGCGCCTTGGCCGCGCCCGCGTCCAGCGCTTCGGCCAGCCGCTGCGGCACCGCCGACATCTCGCGCGCCCTCGACTGGATCGGCGTCAACTCCGCCATCATGTGCTCGTGCAGCACCTTCTTGCAGTCGATGCACCCCCAGCCCGCGCTCCGGCACTGCGCATCCACGTGCGTCACCGTTTCCGCCGGCGAGAACGCCTTGTGCAGCTGGAAGATGTTGCAGACGTCCGGGTTACCCGGATCGGTCTTCTTGACCCGCGCTGGATCCGTCATCGCCGGACGCAGCTTGGCCCACGTCTGCTCCGGCGTTTCCATCAGCCCGATCGTGTTGCCCAGCGACTTGGACATCTTCGCCTGCCCGTCGAGCCCCATGATCCGTCGGGTCGGCGTCAGCAGCGGTTTGGGCTCGGGAAAGAAGTCGGCCCTGAAGCGCGCATTCCAGTTGCGCGCGATCACGCGCGACAGCTCGAGATGCTGCACCTGGTCCTCGCCCACGGGCACCACGTCGGCGCGCGAGAGCAGGATGTCGGCCGCCTGCAGCACAGGGTAGTTGAGGATGCCCGCCATCACCTGCTCCTGACGGGCCGACCTATCCTTGTACTGCGTCTGCCGCTCGAGCTCCCCCACGGGCGTCACCGTGTTGAAGATCCACTGTAGCTCGGTATGTTCACGCACCGCGCTCTGCACGTACACCGACGTGCGGTCCGGATCGAGTCCCGCCGCGAACAGGGTCAGCGCCATGGCCTGCGTGCGCTCGCGCAACGCCGCTGGTTCGTACGGCTGCGTGATCGCGTGCAGGTCGACGATGCAGAAAAAGCTCTCGTGCTGCGACTGGATCGCGACCCAGTTCTTCACCGCCCCGAGGTAGTTGCCGATGTGCAGTTCGCCCGAGGGCTGGATGCCGCTGAAGATGCGTGCCATTGGCGCAAGGTAGGGAGCGTTTCCCTATGGAGCAAGCAAACACGCCCTCCGCGCGCGCACCGCATCGCGCACTGCTTGCCAGCGCCGTCGCCGCTGCTGCGCAGGCCGCCGATCTCCTGCGCGAACACGCCGCGCACCGCGACCAGCTCGTCATCACCGAAAAGGCTCCTTCTGACTTCGTCAGCGCCGCGGACGAAGGCGCCGAGCGGCTCATCCGTGGGCTGCTCCTTGAGCGGCATCCGGGCGCGGACGTCATCGGCGAGGAGTTCTCTCCCGAGGCCCCGATCCCGGCGAGCGGTATCGCGTTCGTGGTCGATCCGCTGGACGGCACCACCAACTTCCTGCACGGCTTTCCGTGGTACGCCGTCTCCATCGGCGCGCTCGTGGACGGCGTGCTCGCGGCGGCGGTCGTGCTCAATGTCGCCACCGGCGAGCTGTTCACCGCCACCGCAGGCGGCGGCGCGCGCCGCAACGGGCAGCCCATTCGCGTGTCGTCCGAGCGCGAGCCGAGCCGAGCGCTCGTGGGCACAGGCTTCCCGTTCAAGCATCGCGAGCAGATCCCCAGCTACATGGCGCAACTGCCGCGAATCCTCTCCACCACCGCCGGCGTGCGTCGCGCCGGCTCCGCCGCACTCGACCTGGCCGACGTCGCCTGCGGTCGCTTCGACGCTTTCTGGGAACTCAAGCTCGCCCCGTGGGACAGTGCGGCTGGATTGCTCATTGTTCGCGAAGCCGGTGGTCGCGTCTCCACGCTCGACGGCTCCGATTGCCCCGTGGCGCACAGCCCCGTGGTCGCGTCCAACGGCCTGCTGCACGAGTGGCTGCTCGCCACGCTCGCCGGCTGACGTGAACAGGTGATCACGCGCACGCCGAACGCACACGCCGAACCCACACCAGGCGCGTGCCGAGCCGCGTCAGCAGCGGTAGCTTTCCCCACATGAAGCTCATCGAGTGCGTCCCCAATTTTTCCGAGGGGCGTCGCCCCGAGGTCATCGCCGCCATCCGTGATGCGATCGCGGCCGTTCCCTCCGTCGTCATCCTCGACGTCTCGAGCGACGGCAGCCACAATCGCACCGTCTGCACCTTTGTCGTCGGTGCGGAACACGCCGTGGCCGCCGCCTTTGCCGGTATCGCCAAGGCGCGCGAGCTCATCGACCTCATCACGCACACCGGCGAGCATCCGCGCATCGGCGCCACCGACGTCGTGCCCTTCATTCCGCTCGAAGGCGCGACGATGGACGACTGCATCGCCCTCGCGCGTGCCTTGGGCGAAAAGGTCGGCAGCGAGCTGCAGATCCCGGTGTTCCTCTACGAACGCGCCGCCACGCGCCCCGATCGCGAGAACCTCGCCGACATCCGCCGCGGCGAATTCGAGCTCGCGCGCACCGAGATTGGCACCAACCCCAATCGCGTCCCCGACTTCGGTCCGAACAAGGTCCACCCCACGGCCGGCGCCACGGTCATCGGCGCGCGTCCGTTCCTCGTCGCCTTCAACGTCTATCTCGGTGACGCCAAGAACCTTCCCGTCGCCAAGGAAGTCGCCAAGGCTGTGCGCGGCTCGAGCGGCGGCCTCCGCTACGTGAAGGGGCTCGGCCTCGAAGTCGACGGCCAAGCGCAGGTGTCCATGAACCTGGTCGACACCGACAAGACGCCACTGCATCGCGCATATGACATGGTGAAGATGGAAGCCGAGGCGCGCGGCGTCTCGCCCACATGGAGCGAGATCGTCGGCCTCGTGCCCGAGAAGGCGCTCTTCGATGCCGCCGCGCGTCACCTGCAACTCTCGCAATTTACCTCCGCACAAGTGCTCGATCGGAAGGTCCGCGACGCCGTCAGCGGTGGTACCAGCGTGAGCGGCTTCCTCGGCGACATCGCCGGCCCGGCCCCCGTGCCGGGCGGCGGGTCCGTGAGCGCGCACGCGGGCGCCCTCGCCGCTGCGCTTGCACAGATGGTCGCTGGTCTCACCATCGGTCGCAAGAAGTACGCGAGCGTCGAGCCCGCGATGAAGGCGCTCGCCATCAAGGCGGCCGCGCTTGTCACGCGCTGTTCCGCACTCGTGCAGCAGGACGCCGACGCCTACACCGGCGTGAGCAACGCCTACAAGCTGCCCAAGGAAGGCCCCGGCTCCGAGGGGCGCGACGCGAAGATCGCCGATGCGCTCGTGGAAGCCGCGCGCATGCCGCTCGAAACAGCCGAAGCCTGCGCCGATGCCGCCGAACTCGCCGCCGTCGTCGCGCAGGACGGCAACAGCAACGCGGTGTCCGATGCGGGCGTGGCCGCGCTGCTCGCCGAGGCCGGGGCACGTGGCGCCGCGTACAACGTGCGTATCAACGTCGCCTCGCT
>JAYTVE010000245.1:0-1850 GCA_043744185.1 Gemmatimonadota bacterium
CTCGTGGCCGCCGTGGGTGGGCGCACGGAGTGGGTGTTGCCGATCCTCGGGGCCGTGAAGCCGTGGCAAGCGATCTTCGTGGCCGTGGGGCTGCCGGGCGTGGTGATCGCGGCGGTGGCGGCGTTCATGCCGGAGCCAGCGCGTCATGCCTCCCGTCGTCCTGAGCAAAGCGAAGGGCCTGCTTTGTCGTCCGAAACGGCACAAGCAGGCCCTGCGCTCCGCTCAGAACGACTCGTGGACTTCCTCAAGACCAACTGGCCGCTGCTCACCGCCTTCTCCCTCGCCGTCTCGTTCTTCTCCACGGTCAACAACGGCATCGCCGGCTGGCTCCCCACCTTCTTCCAGCGCGTGCACGGCTGGTCCGCGCAGCAGTCGGGCCTGGTCGCTGGCACCTTCACGGCGACCATCGGCGTCGCGGGCGCGGTCTTCGCGGGACGCTGGGCCGACCGGTTGCGCGCACAGGGCAAGCTCGACGCCGACCTGATCGTGTTCCTTGTGGGCTCCGTGGCCATGGGTGTGGCAGCGGTGATCTTTCCCCTCATGCCGACCGGGTTCAGCTCGGCGGCGGTGCTGGCGGTGGTCAACTTTCCCGCCGCGTTCCCGTTTGGCATCACCTACGCCGCGATCGCCGTCGTGACACCGCCGCACCTCCGCGCGCAGGTTGCGGCGCTGTTCCTGTTGGTCACAAATCTGCTCGGCCTCGCCGTCGGGCCGTGGCTGGTGGGGGCGCTCACCGACCGCGTCTTCCATGATGAGAAGGCGATCGGTCTCGCGCTCTCGTTGCTGGCTGGCGCGGGACACGTGGCCGCGACCGGCTGCATGATCGCGGCGCGTGCCCGGTTCCGCGCCGCCGCCGGTCGAGTATCTTGGAACTAAGATAAATCGTTCGGGTTGCAATAGGGTGCGATCGATCGTGAAACAGGGCGCTCGCACCCGTCCCCCTCCTTCGACCGTCTCCCTCTGGAGTTCGTCATGCTCGCTCTCCTCTCCGCGCTGCTCCTGCTGCCCATCGTGCCGCCCGCGCCCAAGGCGCACACGGTCGACCGGGCGCACTCCGAAATCAACTTCGTCGCCGAAGCGCGCTTCCTCTCCGCGCACGGCTTCTTCCAGTCGTGGGAGGCCGACGTCCAGGTCGATCGCGAGAACATGGTCAACTCCTCGGTCAAGATCACGATCGACTCGAAGAGCATCACCACGCGCAACGACCGCCGCGACGCGCACCTCAAGAGCAATGACTTCTTCGCGACCGATTCGTTCCCGTCGATCACCTTCGTCTCGAAGAAGATCGTCGCCAGCGGCGACAAGCAGTACCAGATGACCGGCGACCTCACGATCCGCGGCCGTACGCGCGAAGTCACGATCCCGATCAAGGAACAGTTCTACGAGCCGGGACAGAACGGGGGCCGTGGTCGCTGGCGGGGCGCCTTCGCGATCAAGCGCATGGAATACGGCATCGCCTTCCAGAGCCGCCTCAATCCGATCGAGGACGAGATCCAGATCCAGTGGGACCTCTCGCTCGTCGAGAGCCCTGCAGCCGGCAAGTAGCCCGCTGGCGGAAGAACAACGGGGCGGCCTCGCGAGAGGTCGCCCCGTATTCGTTGTCTCCACCGCATCGTGCTAGGCGCTTGTCGTCGGCACTTCGGGCACGCTCGATCGCGTTACCTGCTCGAGGTTGGTCACGCCCGCCGAAACCACGAACGCCATCACTTCGGCCGGGTCGGCCTGGATCGGCTCGACCAGCGCGCGCTCCACGATCATCGTGATCCCCGCGAACGCGTATGCCTGCGGGATATAGACCGCGACGTGACCGGGCAGGTTGAGCGCCTGCAGTGAATCCTGCGTGATGAACC
>JAYTVE010000246.1:0-1842 GCA_043744185.1 Gemmatimonadota bacterium
ACTCGATTTCCTCGTCGAGCTTGGCGAGGTACGCGGTCGGGTCGCCGAGCTGGCTGGTGAAGCCGAGCGAGTCCGCCGGGTTCAGATACTGCGTGGGGAGCAGGGCGAGCGGGCGCGAGGCGAACGGTGCCAGCGGACGACTGTTGTCGATCGCCGCGGCCGTGTCGCCGGGGGTCGCGGCTGGGTTCGCCGGTCGTGGTGCGACGACGGGGGCCGGTTTCGAGGCGCAACCTGCGACGGCGACCGCCGCGGCGAGCGCCAGACCGCGCGCGGAACCGCGCTGACGGGAGAATCGAGCGAGAGGTTGCACGGCGGGAAACATAGCGTTCGTGCGGGCGACGGTCATGTCGAGCGGACGAACGGCCAGCCCCGGCGATACGTATGAGAGGTTGGTTGACCTCCATGCATGACGCGGGGCACCTTTCCCCGTCGCAATTCCCCCCGGCAACCGGACCCGCATGGCCCGCATCCGCTCGATCCTGACCTGGACGATCATCGCCCTCGCTGGCGCGTTCGCGCTCGGCGTCGTTGCCCTCAAGCGTGGCGAACCGATCAACGCCGCCTGGCTTCTCGTTGCCGCCTTCTGCTCGTACGCGGTCGCATATCGGTTCTACTCGAAGATCATCTCCGCGAAGATCTTCGCGCTGGACGCAAATCGGGCGACGCCGGCGGTGCGACTGAACGACGGCCGCGACTTCGTGCCGACAAACCGGTGGATCGTGTTCGGTCATCACTTCGCGGCCATCGCGGGACCGGGGCCGCTCGTGGGCCCGACGCTGGCGGCGCAGTTCGGTTACCTGCCGGGCGCACTCTGGATCATCATTGGCGTGGCGTTGGGCGGTGCGGTGCAGGACTGCGTGATTCTCTGCTCCTCCCTGCGGCGCGATGGGAAGACGCTGGGCGCGATGGCCAAGGAAGAGATCGGCACAGTGGCGGGCTACACCGCGCTCGTGGCCGTCATCGGCATCATGATCATCCTGATCGCGGTGCTCGGCCTCGTGGTGGTGAACGCGCTCAAGGCGAGCCCGTGGGGCATCGTCACGATCGGGCTCACGATTCCGATCGCGCTGTTCATGGGTGTCTATCTCCGCTGGCTGCGCCCGCATCGCGTCCTGGAAGCGAGCGCGATCGGCCTCGTGATGCTCATGGCTGCGCTCTACGCCGGTCGCTGGGTGGCGGAGAATCCGTCGCTCGCGCCGATGTTCACCTTCGACGGGCCGGCGATCGCGCTCATGGTCATCGGCTACGGCTTCGTGGCGGCCGTGCTGCCGGTGTGGCTGCTGCTCGCGCCGCGCGACTACCTGAGCGCGTTCGTGAAAATCGGCGTGGTGGGCGCGCTCGCGGTGGGCATCCTCGTGGTGCTCCCCCCGCTCGAGATGCCGGCCATCACGCGCTTCGTGGACGGCACCGGTCCCGTGTTCGCGGGCAAGCTCTTCCCCTTCGTCTTCATCACGATCGCGTGTGGCGCCATCTCCGGCTTCCACGCACTCGTGTCGAGCGGCACCACGCCCAAGCTGCTCGAGAACGAGCACGACGCGCGCATGATCGGCTACGGCGCGATGCTCATGGAGTCGGGGGTCGCGATCATGGCGCTGATCGCGGCGTGCGTCCTCTCGCCCGGCACCTACTTCGCCATCAACGCGCCGGCCGGCCTGATCGGCACGACGCCCGAGAGCGCCGCTCTGGCCATTCAGCAGTGGGGGTTCACGATCAACCCGGCGGAACTCACCCAGCTCGCGAAGAACGTCGGCGAGTCGAGCATCCTGTCGCGGACCGGTGGGGCGCCATCACTGGCCGTCGGCATGGCGCACCTCTTCTCCCAGGCACTGGGCGGCACGGGCG
>JAYTVE010000247.1:0-1842 GCA_043744185.1 Gemmatimonadota bacterium
CGCGGTCGGCCGACGCGTCGCAGCTGGTGGCGCCGCCCGACCGTGCGGCGCCGTCGGCGCCCAAGCTCAAGGAGCCAACGTGGAACGAACTGCGCGGGCTCTCGGCGGATGAGCGGCGGCTCGTGCTCGACTACTACCGCAGGTTGAATGCGCCGCCGGAACGCTAGGCGCGCCATGCGCGGTGTGATGGCGTTCGCGCTGTGCGCGCTCGTGAGCACGCGGGCCGCTGCACAAGACGGCAACGTTGCGCTCATGCGTGCGCTCGACCTCGAACAGGCCGGCAAGCTGGCGGAGGCCGTGAGCGCCTATCGCGAAGCGACCAATGGGCCGACGCTGCAGGCCGCCGTGCTCGGACTCGAGCGGCTGTGGATGCAGATGGGGCGCACCGATTCGCTGACGGCGTTGATCGACCGCGTGCTGCGCGAGCGGCCGGCCGATCCGAGCGTGCGTGCGGCGCAACTGCGCACGCTGCTGTCGCTGGGCAAGCGCGAGGAGGCGGCGCAGCAGTTCGAGCGCTGGCTCGCGGCGGCGCCGGGCGATCCGCAGCCGTGGCGCGAATATGCGCGTCAGTTACTCGATGGTGGTCGAAACACGGCAGCCGATTCGGTTCTCACTCGCGCGCAACGCGTACTCGGTGGTGGGCGCGAGGTGGCTGCGGAGCTCGCGCAGTTGCGCGCGGTGCTCGGGCTGTGGGGACCTGCGGCCGAGTCGTGGCGCGTGGCGCTCAAGGATGCGCCATGGCTGCTGCAGGCGGCCGTGTTCGCGCTGCAACCCACGCCGAGCGCGGATCGGAGCACGGTGCAGCGCGAATTGCGGAAGCTGCCGGCGGAGCCAGGGGCGAGGCGCACTGCGGCGTTCTTGTCATTGGCCTGGGGACAGAGCCGCGAGGCGTGGTACGCATTGCGTGACCTGCCGCCGAGTGACTCGACGGTGGCCGCCTGGCTCGACTTTGCGGATCAGGCGGAAGGGATGGGCCAGGTGGAGATCGCGCGTGAGGCGATGGTGTATGCGCTCGGCGTGAAGCCGTCGAGTACGGTGGCGTTGCGCGCCGCGAACGCGAGCCTGACGGTGGGCGACGCGAAGCTGGCGCTCGACCTCGCGACGGTCGCGGAGAAGGGGCTCGATTCCGCACAGGTAGCGCAGCGCGTCTTGCCTGTGCGCGCGCGCGCGCTCGCGACGCTTGGGCAGCCGCAGGCGGCCGAAGCGCTGGTGGCCGCGTACGCGAGCCGGATCGATCCGCCGCTGGCGCGGCGGCTGTCGGGGGCAATCGCGCGCGGATGGGTGAAGGTGGGCGACCTCGACAAGGCGAAGGCGGCGCTCGACAAGGCGGGCACGGATGGCGACGACGATCAGGTGGCGGGCTGGGTGGCGCTGTATCGCGGCGACCTCACGAGCGCGCGGCGCGAGTTGACGCACTCCCGCGAGGGCGGCGGCGACGCGGTGAGCGCGCTCGCGTTGCTGGCGCGCACGCGCAGCCCGAGCGCACCACGCACGGGCGGCGCCTTTCTCGCGCTTGCGCGAAACGACACGATTGCCGCAACCGTGGGTTTCCAAGATGCGGCCAAGGAACTGCCCGAGGCGGCACCGTTGCTGCTGTCGCTCGCGGCGCGGCTGCACGCGGCGCGCAAGGACGACCTGAAGGCGCTGCCGCTCTGGTCGCGCGTGGTGACGGAGTTCGCAGCGAGTCCCGAGGCGCCGGAGGCGGACCTCGAGTGGGCGCGCGCGTTGGCGCGCGGCAACAAGGCGCCGGAAGCGATCGAACGATTCGAGCACCTGATTCTGACGTGGTCATCGAGTGCGCTCGTGCCGCAGGCGCGGCGAGAACTGGAGGCGCTGAAGCGC
>JAYTVE010000248.1:0-5878 GCA_043744185.1 Gemmatimonadota bacterium
GGAAAGACGTAGGCGTCGACTCCCGCGCCCGTGGAGTGCACCCAGCGAACGTTGCCAAACGAGGCCGGCTTGGGGCGGCGGAAGCCCACGAACGCCTCGGACCATGCCAGATCCGCGTCGTCGATGAGATCCAGATCCTTTGCCCGGATGTCGAGGTCCGGACGGGCCGCGCGGAGGCGATCGTCCAGCCCCGTCATGCGCTTGTGCCCAATGAGAATGCGGTTCGGTGGAGTAATCACGCCGAGAATTGTACACCGGCGGGCACTCGGGGGGATGCCCGACGTTGAAACAGACGTTGCGTCCGGCGAACTTTCAGCTTCACCCCCGCCCCGGAACATGAGCACGTATCGCCTGCTGGTCACCGATGGAGTGGACCCCGAAGGTGTGGCGGTCCTCACGGCCACCCCGGAGTTCGTCGTGGATGAACTCCCGACGCTGCCGCCGGCCGAACTGCTCGCGCGCATTGATCAGTACGACGCGATCGTGGGGCGGAGTGCGACGAGGGTATCCGCGGCGCTGCTGCGGAAGGCCACCAGGCTTCGCGTCGTCGGTCGCGCTGGAGTGGGCGTCGACAACGTGGACATGGACGTGGCCACGGAACTCGGCATCGCGGTGATCAATGCACCCGCGGGCAACACGGTCGCGGTGGCAGAGCTCGTCTTCGGTACGCTCATCGGGGTGCTGCGGCAAATTCCGCGCGCCACCTCCGGCCTGCACGAGGGCAAGTGGGAGCGCTCGAAGCTCATGGGGCACGAGCTGAAGGGTAAGACGCTCGGCATCGTGGGGGTCGGGCGCATCGGCGGCGAGGTTGCACGTCGCGCGCACGCCTTCGACATGCGGGTAGTCGGATACGACCCGTACGTGGGCGATGACCGTTTCGGTGCGCTCAAGGTGGCGCGGATGGCGACGCTCGACGATCTGCTCGCCGAGTCGGATATCGTGACGGTGCACGTGCCGCTGACCGACGAGACGATCGGCATGATTGGGCGGCGCGAGCTGGCGCGCCTCGCGCCGACGGCGCTCGTGGCGAATCTCGCGCGCGGCGGCATCATCGACGAGGCAGCGCTCGTGGCGGCGCTGCGCGACGGCAAGCTCGCGGGCGGTGTGGTCGATGCCTTCACCACTGAGCCGCTGCAAGGCGAGCACGCACTGCGCGGCGTGCCCAACCTCCTGCTCACGCCGCACATTGGCGCCAACACGCACGAGGCGCAGCGCAACGTGGCGGTTGACGTGTGCGAGTCGGTGCGCGAGGCGCTGCTGCACCACGAACTCTCGCGCTCGCTGAACGTCGCGGCCGTCAGCGGCAAGTCGTGGCCGGAGCTGCAATCGGCCATCACGATCGCGCAGCGTTCGGCCTCCGTGGCGCGCTCGCTGCTGGCTGATCGCGGGCTCAAGGCCGTGACGCGACTCGCCGTGCGCACGGGCAGCGAATTGGCGGGCAGCGGCCCTGCCCTGCTCTCGGCCGCCGTGGTCGGCGTGCTCGAAGGGGTGATGGCCGAGGGGCGCCTCAATCTCATCAATGCACGTGCGCTGGCCGAAGCGCGCGGCATCCAGCTGTCGGTCACGGAGAAGGCGCAGGGGCTGCCCGCGCATGGCCTGGAAGTGGTGCTCGGCGGCGCGATGAACGAACTCGCTGTCGCCGGCATCGCGCCGCCGGAGGGCACGCCGCGCATCACGCGCATCGGGGGATTCCACGTGGACGTCAACCCGAAGCAGACGCTGCTCATTCTCACCAACCACGACGTGCCCGGCGTCATCGGGCGCGTGGGCACGCTGCTCGGCGATGCCAAGGTGAACATCGCCGAGTACCACCAGGCACGCTTGGCGCAGGGCGGCGAAGCGCTGGCCGCGGTATCGGTCGATGGATCCATCACGGAAGAAGTGCGACAGGCGCTGCTCGCGGCACCTGACGTGCTCTCCGCCACGATCGTGCGCTTCCGCGGCGCGTGAGCGCACCGCGCGTCACCGATGCGGATGTTCGCGCCGCGTATGCCCGCGACGCGTCCGGCTTGGAGCGAGTGCCCGATGCGGTGGCGCGGCCGACAGAGTTGGCGGAGGTCGCGGCGTTGGTTGCGGCGGCGGCCGTCGACGGTGACGCCGTAACCGCCGCCGGCGGCCAGACCAGCACGACGGGTGCGAGTATCACGGACCGCGGGCTGCTGCTCTCGTTGCGCGCGCTCGACAAGATCATCGAGATCGATGGCGACCGTCGCGTCGTGCGCGCACAAGCCGGCGTGCGCTTGGGCGAGCTCAAGCGCGCGTGCGCCGCTGAGGGGTGGTTGCTCGCCCCCGATCCCACGAGCGAGGAAGACTGCACCGTCGGCGGCGCCATCGCCTGCAACGCGAGTGGCGCACGCTCGCTGCGGCACGGCGCGATGCGCCCGCACGTTGCCGCACTCACGATGGTCATGGCCGACGGTGCCCTCGAGCGGTTCCAGCGCATGCGCATCGAGAAGAACACGGTGGGCTACGCGGCCGTGCAGGATCCGGTGGACTGGTTCGTGGGCAGCGAAGGGACGCTGGGCGTGGTGGTCGAAGCCGAGCTGTCGCTGTCGCCGTTGCCGACGCGCGCGATCGGCATGGCCTTCCCGTTCTCTTCAGAGGCGGACGCGCTCGCGTTCGTGGTAGCGGCCCGGCAAACAGCAGTCATCGATCCGCGTTGCCTCGAGTACTGCGATGCCCAAGCGACGCATATCGTGGCCGCGACCACGGCCGACGCGGAGTGGATGGCCGCGCAGGCCATCGTGTACGCCGAAGAAGCAGGCGACGCCGAACCGCCGCTCGACGCCTGGCTCGCGCTGGCCGAAAAGCATCACGTGATCGAAGCTGCCGTGCGTGTCTACGAGAGCGAAGCCGCGTTTCGCGAGGCGCGGCGCTGGCGGCACGCCGTTCCCGCCACCATGCACGAGCGAGCGGCGCCGTTTCGGGCGTACGGTGGTCGTCGTGTGTCCACGGACTGGGCCGTGCCCTACCCCAAGCTCGCTCGCGTACTCGGACAGGCGCGCGCCTTCGCGGATGCCGCCGGCATCGCGCACGCTGTCACGTTCGGTCACGCCGGCAACGGGCACCCGCACCAGAATTGGGTAGGCGAGAGTCCCGAGCACGTGCAGCGCATCGAGCTTGTGGTCGAGCAGACGCTCAAGCTCGTCATCGCCGAGGGCGGCACAGTGGCGGCCGAGCACGGCGTGGGCAAGCTCAAGGCGCGCTGGGTTCCGCTGCAGCTTGGCGCGCGGCAACTCGGGCTCATGCGTGCGATCAAGCACGAGCTGGATCCCATGGGGATCTTCGCGCCCGGCAACTTGATCGCGTGATGCCTCGTTTTCTAAGCGTGATTCTCGACGCCGACTCGACGCTCGCCGGGATCGAGGGGATCGACTGGCTCGCGGCGATACGCGGCCCGGAGGTCGGCCTCGCTGTCGAGCACGCGACACGGCGAGCCATGGACGGCGCCGTGGCGCTCGAGGCGGTGTATGCCGAGCGGCTGGCGATGATCCGCCCCACGCGCGCCGAGCTCGCGGCACTTGGCAACGTGTACGTGCGCGCACTGGCCGATGGTGCGGCCGAGTGCGTGTGCGCGCTGCGCGCCGCTGGCGTGCGCGTGGTGATCGTGAGCGGCGGTTTGCGCGACGCGCTGCTGCCCATGGCTGCGGTGCTGGGCGTGAGCGAAACCGACGTGCACGCCGTGCAGGTGCGCTTCGACGCGAGCGGCGCGGTGGAGTCGCTCGATGGCGTGCAGCCTTTGGCGACGGCAGCGGGCAAGTTGGCGGTGGTGGGCGCGCTCGCCCTGCGCGCGCCGGCACTCGCTGTCGGCGACGGCATGACCGACGCGGCCATCAAGCCCGTCGTCGCGGCGTTCGCCGCCTACACCGGATTCGTGCGGCGCGATGCGGTGATAGCGGCCGCCGATCACGAGATCGATTCCTTCGCGGCGCTCACGCGCCTGGTGCTCGCATGACGACGCCCGCATTTGGGACCCTCTTCCTTCCCGGCCCGACCGAGGTGCATCCCGAGGTCCTGGCCGCGATGCTGCGGCCGATGATGCCGCATCGCGGCAGGGCATTCGAGGCGCTGTTCGAGCGCTGCGTGGGCGGGCTGCAGCCGGTGTTCCGTACTTCGCGCCCGGTGTACGTGTCGTCGTCGAGTGCGACTGGGCTGATGGAAGGCGCGATCCGCGCCACGCCGGCCGGTGCGATCCTCGCGCTAGTCAACGGCGCCTTCTCGGAGCGGTTCGCGCGCATTGCGGCCGCGTGCGATCGCGAGGTGGAGGTGCTACGGGTGGAACTCGGTGCCACTCCGGAACCGGACGCGGTGCGCGATCGACTCAAGACTCGGTCGTTTGCCGCCGTCACGGTGGTGCATTCGGAGTCGAGCACCGGCGCGCTGACGGACGTGTGCGCAATGACGGCGCTGGCGCACGAGTTCGGCGTGCCGTGCCTCGTGGATTCGGTCACGGGCCTCGGTGCAACGGCCGTCGAGACT
The DNA here is from genome assembly GCA_043744185.1 of Gemmatimonadota bacterium. Lineage (GTDB taxonomy): Bacteria > Gemmatimonadota > Gemmatimonadetes > Gemmatimonadales > Gemmatimonadaceae > JACPPC01. Next base: position 4,480 of record JAYTVE010000248.1, read on the forward strand.
GACGCGTGGAACCTCGACTTCGTCCTCACCGGTTCGCAGAAGGCGCTCGCGTTGCCGCCTGGGCTCGCGTTTGGCGTGGCGTCGGAGCGGTTCATCGCGCATGCGAAGCACGGTGCGTCGCGCGGTGTGTACTTCGACCTCGTGGAGTTCGAGAGCTACGGCGCGAAGCACCAGACCCCCAACACGCCGGCGCTGTCGCTGCTTTACGCGCTCGATGCGCAGTTGCCGCGCATCGCGGCGGAAGGCGTGGAAGGCCGGTGGGCGCGCCACGCGGCCATGGCCGACGCGACGCACGCGTGGGTTGCTGCGCTGGCCGCGCGCACGGGTCGCGCCTTCGGCATCTTGGCGGCAGAGGGCGAACGCTCACACACCGTGACGGCGGTGACCGTGCCCGACGGCGTGGACGCCATGGCCATCGTGCAGGCAGTGGCCGCGCGCGGCTACGTGATCGGTGACGGCTACGGTGCGCTCAAGGCGCGCACCTTTCGCATCGGGCACATGGGCGACCACACGCTGGCCACGCTCGCGGGGTGCCTGGCACAGTGCGATGAGGCGATTGACGCGGTGCTCGTCGGCCGCCCGTAAGTCGTCCGTAAGTCGTCCGTAAGTCGCCCACCCCACGCGAGCGGCAGCAATTGCAAGTTGGGGCGCCCGTTCGCTTCACGGCCGTGCGCTTGCTGGCCATGCGCTTGCTGGCCATGCGCTTGCTTGCTGTGCGTGGCTCAGTTGGCGCCCTCAGGTGGCTCGGCGCTGGCCCCGCCCGCAGGATCGAGCCCCGCCGCGGCGCGGCGCCGCATGTCGTCCACGCGCCGGCGCAACTGGTCCTGCAGCGCAAACCAGCGCGCGCGCTGCACCGGGCTCAGGAATGACGAGAGCTCCTTGTCCTCCTCTTCGAGGATCGCGCTGCGTTCCTTCTGGATGCTCAACATCTCCTGCAGCGCCGTCGCCACCCGCGGATTGTCGGCATTCCGGTCCGCCGCCACTTCGGTGCGCAACACCTCGCGCGTCGAGCGCTCGCGCTGGTTCAACTCTCGGCGACGGCCCTCGAACTTCCGGCTCGACTCGCCTAGTTGGCGCATCTGCCGGTCGTCGAGCCGCAGCTGGTTGCGCACTACCATGGCAAAACGTTCGCGCACGCGCTGCTCGAGCAGCGGCCGCTGGCCGTTGCCGCCGGCACCGTCGTTGCCACCACCGCCGCGCCCGCTGTTCGGGTCGCCGCCGCCACTGTTGCGGCGCTCCTGGCGCTCCTGACGAATCGCCTCGCGCGCCTCGGGGGTGATGCCGCCGACCTTGCCGCTGCCACTCCCGCTCGAGCCGCTTCCGCCGCTCGAGCCCGAACTCCCGCTGCCGCTCTGTGCGACGACGGCGCCAGGGAGCACCGCGATTGCCGCGACCAGCC